>NZ_RZTT01000117.1 GCF_003996995.1 Mesorhizobium sp. M7A.T.Ca.US.000.02.2.1
GCTCTGGCCGCCTCTGAACTCGGTGTGTCCTCTGCAGCGGTCAGCCAGCAGATACGCAATCTTGAGAACTGGTTCGGCAAGCAATTGTTCGTGCGCAGCGGCAATCGCATCGCGCTCACCGACGCCGGCCACGCCATCTATCCACAGACGGCGAAGGCGCTAGGAGACATCGCCGCCATAGGCCAGCGCATGCTGGAGGGCGGGATGCGGACGCGCCTGGTCGTCAGCGTGCCGTTCTCGCTGGCCGAACTGTGGCTGGCGCCGAGGCTGGCGGTACTTCTCGATGCCTTTCCGCAGATGGCGATCGACGTTCGGGTCGAGGACGATCCGGTCGACCTGATGCGCCAGAACATCGACCTGCGCATCAGCTATGGCGATTATCACTATCCCGGATTGAAACTCGTCCGTCTCGTCCATGACGACGTCCTGCCGGTCTGTGCGCCGGAATTCTGGCACCGGCACGGCAATGGCGATCCGAGTCTGGCGGATTTGCACGAGAGCCAGTTCATCCACACCAATTGGGGGCCGAACTATGCCTCGCACCCGACCTGGGCTGACTGGTTTGCGGCCTCCGGCGGCAGCCGCTCACCCGACCCGTCGCACGGGCGGCGCGTCGGCCTGTCCAGCCTTGCGATCGCCTCGGCAAGGCTGGGCCTGGGTATCGCGCTTGGCCAGCGGGTCATGGCGCGCGCCGATCTGGAGGCCGGTCGGCTGATTGCGCTCTCCTCCGTCTCCGTGCGCCTCGGGCATCCCTACTGTGCATTCATGCCGGTGGCCAAGGCCGACCGCGCCGATGTTGCCGGTCTGGTGGAACTGCTCAGTCGAGCGGCGCCCGCGACCTGTGGGAAGGTCGGGGCGCCGCGCTGAAGCCGGGTCCTGACGGGGGTGTTCAGGTGGCCGGCTTTTCCGGTATCGGCGATACAGGCGCTCCGGGTCCGATCTTCTGCAGATTGCCCGTGATCACCTGGTCGCCCTCGGCGACGCCGCTGAGGATGGCGACCTGACCGCCGCTCGTCGGTCCGAGCGAAACCAGCCGCTGGTCGACCGTGTTGTCCTTGCCGACGACATAGAGATATTTGCCGAGCTGGCTCGAGCCCAGCGCCGTCTGCGGCACCATCAGCGCGTCGGCCTGCTCTCTCACATGCAGCCGGACACGAACATATTGGCCGGGCAGCAGCGTGAACTTGCCGTTACCGATCGTTGCGCGCGCCGTGATCGTGCCGGTCGAGCGGTCGACCGAATTGTCGATGAAGGTAAGCTCGCCCTTCTGGCTGGCCTCGGTCTGGCCGGGGAGCAGCACCTCCACTTCGATCGGGCCGTTCGCACGGGCTTGCTCGATCTCGGCCAGATCCGTCTCGCTCGGGTTGAAGGTGACGTAGATCGGATCGAGTTGCACCAGCGTGTTGAGCACGGTGCCGGCAACGCTGACCAGCGTTCCGACCGAAGCCTGGTTGCGGCCGAGACGCCCGGCAAACGGCGCCCGGATTTCGGCGTAGCTCAGATTGAGCTCTGCCGTGCGGACCGCCGCCTGATTGACCGCCAGCGACGCCTGTGCCTCGCGCAAGGTGCTGGTGCGCTGGTCGAAGCCGTCCTTGGCGAGGTAGCCGCTCTTGGCGAGCTCGGTGCCGCGACCGAGGTTGGAGCGGGCATAGTCGAGCGTCGCCGTATCGCGCTGCACTTGCGCCTTGGCCTGGTCGAGAGCCGCCTGGAAGTCGTCAGGCGAGATCTTGTAGAGAAGATCGCCTTGCCGGACGTCGACGCCGTCAGCTGCGGTCTGCTCCTGCAGATAGCCCGGAATCCTGGCCTGCAAGGTGATGCTGCGGATCGGTTCCGTCCGCGCGGCATAGTCCAGGTAGATCGGGATCGTCTTCTTGACGACACTGACCACCGGCACAGGCATGACGAATGCCGCCGGAGCAGGCGTCGCCGCGGCCGTGCCGGCATTGAGGCTGAGGTTGCCCATGTCGAGCAGGTGGACGCTGGCCACCGAGATCGCTCCCAGTGCGACGGCCGTTCCCAACGCGATTTTCCATTTACGCATGATCAGTCTCCAATCTTATTCGGCCGCTTCCGCCAGGGGTCGCAAGGCGGGCTCAGTCGTTGGTTCATTGTCTTGAGAGGCGGGCTCGTCATTGCCGCGGCGTTCGCGCAGCTGCTCGATGACCGCGTAGAACACCGGCACGAACACCAGCGACAGGATGGTCGCCGCGACCATGCCGCCGAACACGGTGGTGCCGATCGACTGCCGGCTTGCCGCACCGGCGCCGGTCGCAAACATCAGCGGCAGCACGCCGAGGATGAAGGCGAAGGCCGTCATCAGGATCGGCCGCAGCCTGAGCCGTGCCGCCTCCATCGCCGCGTCGATGATGCTGAGGCCTTCTTCGCGCCGTCGCCTTGCGAACTCGACGATCAGGATCGCGTTCTTGGCCGCCAGGCCGATCAGCATGACGAAGCCTATCTGCGAGTAGACGTCGATCTGCATGCCACGCAGCAACAAGGCCACGAAGGCGCCGAACAGGGCCAGTGGCACCGCCAACAGCACCATGAACGGCATCGCCCAGCTCTCATACTGCATCGCCAGGATCAGGAAGACGAAGACGATGGCGAGGCCGAAGACGACGGACGCGATCGATCCTGCCTTGAGCTCCTGGAAGGTGATGCCGGTCCATTCGAAACCGAAATCCCTTGGCAGCGCAATGGCGGCGGCCCGTTCCATCGCGGCAACCGCCTGGCCCGAGGAAAAGCCGGGTGCGGCACCGCCATTGATCGAGGCCGAGGCATTGTTGTTGTAATGCGGCACGGTCTCCGGGCCGACGAAGGGCACGAGTTTGCCCAGCGTCGAGAGCGGCACCATGCCGCCGGAGGCATTGCGCACATAGAGCCGCGAAATGTCGGCGGCACCCGCACGTGCATCCTTGTCGGCCTGGATGGTCACCCGGAAGGTGCGGCCGAACAGGTTGAAGTCGTTGACGTAGAGCGAGCCGAGATAGATCTGCAGTGTGTTGAAGACATCGGGCAGATTGAGGCCGAGCAGCTTGGCCTTGCTGCGGTCGAGGTCGTAGTTGAACTGCGGCGTCGAGGTCGAGAATGGCGAGAACAGCTGCTGCGGGTTGATTTCCGGCTGCTTGCGCGCCTCGGCGATCACGGCTTGGGTCGCATCGTTGAGGGCTGAACTGCCGCGGCCGGTCAAATCCTCGACGACGAATTCGAAGCCGCCTGTGGTGCCGATACCCGGGATAGAAGGCGGATCGAAGCTCAGCGCGAAAGCTTCCGGAATCTGCATCAGCTTGCCGCGCACATCGGCGACGAGCTTCGACGCGCTCTGGTCGGGGCCGCGCTCCTCCCACGGCTTCAGGATGGCGAATTCGACCGCCGAATTCGACTGCGCCGCACTGGTCAGGAAATTCAGGCCGCTGATCGAGCCGACAATCTCGACGCCGGGCGTCGCCTGCAGGATGTCGCGCGCCTTCTGCGCCACCGCGTCGGTGCGTTCCAGCGACGCGCCGTCGGGCAACTGGATGACGACGAAGAAATAGCCCTGGTCCTCGACCGGAAGGAAGGTCGAGGGCAGGCGCTGCCAGACGAAGTAGGTAGCGACCAGTCCGGCCGCGAACAGGCCAAGCATGATCCAGCGCAAGCGGATGAGGATGCGCACGCCATTGGCATAGGCATGCGAGAGCCTGTCGAAGCCGGTGTTGAACCAGCGGAACGGGGCGAACTGCGTCTCGCCGCGATGGCGCAGGAAGGCCGCACTGAGCGCGGGACTGAGCGTCAATGAGTTGAAGGCGGAGATGCCGACGGAGATCGCCACGGTCAGCGCGAACTGGTTGTAGAGCTTGCCGGAGACGCCGGGAATGAAGGCGACCGGCACGAACACCGCCATCAGCACCGCGGTGGTGGCGATGATCGGTCCGGTGACCTCGCGCATTGCGGCCTTGGTCGCCGCAAGCGGTTTGAGCCCGGCCTCCAGCTGTCGCTCGACATTCTCAACCACGACGATGGCGTCGTCGACGACGAGGCCGATCGCCAGCACCATGCCGAGCAGGGAGAGCATGTTGAGCGAGAAGCCGAGCATCTCCATGACGACCAGCGTCGCCACCAGCGACACCGGAATGGCGATGGTCGGGATGATTGTCGTGCGCCAGCTTTGCAGGAAGATGAACACCACGGCGACGACCAGCACCAGCGCTTCGCCGAGCGTGATCAGCACGTCATGCATCGAGGCCGAGACGAAGCGGGTGGTGTCGTAGTGCATCGCATAGGAGACGCCCTTCGGGAAACGGCCCGAAAGCTCCTGCATCTTGTCCTTGACGCGCTGCTGAAGATCGAGCGCGTTGGAGCCGGGCATCTGATAGACGGCAAGCACCACGGTCGGGTCCTTGCCGAAGAAGGCCGACGACGAATATTGCAGTGCGCCGAGCTCGATGCGGGCGACGTCGCGCAGCCTGACCAGCGAGCCGGTGTCGGTGTTGGCGCGTACGACGATGTCGCCGAATTCCTTTGGATCGCTCAACCGGCCGACGGCGTTGACCTGCATCTCGAAGGCGGTGCCGGCGGGTGCCGGCGATTGGCCGATCTTGCCGGCCGCCACCTGGACATTCTGCTCGGCGATGGCGTTCTGCACATCGACCGCGGTGATGCCGAGATTGGCGAGCTTGTCGGGATCGAGCCAGACGCGCATCGAATAGCGCCGCTCGCCGAAGATCTGCACATCGCCGACGCCGGGCAGGCGCTTCAGCGGATCGACCACCTGCAGATAGGCAAGGTTGCTCAGCGCCACCGGATCGACCGAACTGTCGGGCGAAGTCAGGTTGACGATGAGGACGAAGTTCGGGTTCTGCTTCTTGATCGTCACGCCGCCCTGGTTGACGATCGCCGGCAGCGACGAGGCGGCCTGCGAGACGCGGTTCTGCACGTCGACGGCGGCGGTGCTCAGCGAATAGCCGACATCGAAGGTGATGGTGATGGTCGAGGAGCCGTCATTGGAGCTCGTCGACGACATGTAGGTCATGCCTTGCACGCCGTTGATCTGCTGCTCCAGCGGAGTCGTCACCGTATCGGCCACCACTTGCGCGCTGGCGCCTGGATAGTGGGCGCTGACCACAACCTGCGGCGGCGTGATGTCGGGAAACTGCGAGACGGGCAGCAGGAAATAACAAATCGACCCGGCGAGCACCATGATGATGGCGATCGCCGAGGCGAAGATCGGACGGTGGATGAAAAAGTTTACCACGAGACGCAAGCCTCCCCGGCTGCTCTTGCCCGCCCGAAGGCGCTGGCGACGCTGGACAGTCTTTGACCGCGCTTGTCACCGAGGTCGTCCCGCGAATGCAGCAACGGCACCTCGTTGCGCTGCGCATCGGCAAGCGAGCGCAGCATCGTCTCGAAGGCGCGCGGGTCGACGCCATCGGCTCTCATGACCAGCCGGATCATCGGATCCCGGACGGCTTCATCTATGGTAAGATCGCGGCGCTGTGGCATTGGCCGGCTCCTTGTCTGTCGATTCGCAGCACGTGCTCGCGAACCGTTTTCATCTTTTCACCGGCCGAGGCCGCATGATTGGCAGTTTCTTGTCCCTCTCGTCGGCAAGGCCAGTTCACGGCCTTGTTATTGACGGTGGACGATATAGGTGTTACCAGTAAGTAACATTCTGGAAGTTACAGACCGGTAACACCCTAGTCAAGAGGTGGCCGAGGGTTTTTTGGAAACGAAAGGAGATCATGATGACAGACGGCATCGTGGAGCGCTCTCGTCCCCGGGATCGGATCCTGGAGACGGCACGCGACATGTTCCACAAGCATGGCATCAAGGGTGTCGGCGTCGACGCCATCACCGAAGCTGCCGGCACGAACAAGATGACGCTCTATCGTCACTTCGAATCCAAGGACGAACTGATCGTCGAATGCCTGCGCGCCAATGCGGCCAAAGCGGGCGCTATGTGGGATGCGTTCGAGGCCGAATTTCCTGGTGACAAGCTTGCCCAGCTGCATGCCTGGGTTCGCAAGGCGGCTGCCATGCTCAATGCGGACGGGCGCGGCTGCGACATGGCCAACGCCGCCGCTGAGCTGACCGAGCCGGACCATCCGGCCAGGCTGGTGATCAAGGAGCTCAAGGAAGCCCAGCGCGAGCGCCTTGTGACGCTATGTCGGGATGCGGGCATCGGCCAGGCTGAACTGCTCGCCGATACGCTGTCGCTTCTGCTCGAGGGCGCGCGGGTTAGCGTGCAGACCGTGGGGTCGGAAGGTCCGAGCACGCAGTTCGTGCGCATGGCTGAAGGATTGATCGTTTCTTTCAGGGGCGCCGCCGCCGGTTGAGGTGACCTGTCGCCTGTCCATGTGCGCCATTCATCGCGTGATGACTGGGCGCGCTTTGGTGTCGCTGTGCCGCCATCCCTGTCGGCCAAACGAAAAAAGCCCGCTGCCGGGAGGAGGTGGCAGCGGGCTCGATTTTCGAATGTGGCGCGGGAGGAGGTGCACCCCATTCAGCGTCGGCATCGCATCTGGGAGGAGTAGATGGCCGACAACCAGAACCTACGAGTTGCCCAACGATTCGGCAACAAAGAAACTTGCATAGCTGCTGTGCAGATTTGCGGCAGCTACCCCGACTTGTCGTACAAATAGCGGAGATCTGTGCAAAACATCGAGATGGAAAACTTCTGCCGATGCCGCCCTGCTGCTCAAGCTCCGGCTTCCATGACCTGCAAAATTCTCGCGGCCGCCATTTTCGCCTCACCCCGCTCGGACTTGATCACAGGCGCGTTTGATACAACCCCCTCCAGCGTTGCCAGTGCACGCTCCGCGGCCCGCCGGGCCGACACGGTGTTCGCCAGCAATTCGAGGAGACCAAGGCCCGGCGACAATGTCTGCGGCTGCCACCGCGCGCCGGCCTTATATTGGCTCATGACGACAAGGCCGACAGGCAGTGGTTCCTCGCCCACGTGTCCTCCCAGGTCCTCCACTGCTACATGATGTTGGCGTGCCGTCGGACTGGCGCGCATCGAGAGTGGCTTGGCGAACGGATGGACACGGCCGGTTTCGTCAAGGACCGCGAACTCGTCCGAATAATAACTGGCCCCGGCCTTGACGAGTGCTGCGACCAGGCTGGATTTGCCGCTTTGCGTCTTGCCGGGAATGAGGATTGCACGGCCTTTCCAACCAACGACGCCGGCATGGACGAAGATGCGCGTCGGCGCGAATTCGGCGACCGACAGCTGGCTCCATGATTCAAACGCATCGAGCACGTCGTCCACCCTGTGCGAGCGGGCAGCCTGCGAATGGTCGAGATAGAGCATATTGAAAGCACGAATCCGCGATCCGGGCCTGGTGCCCCCGAGAATCATTGAAAAATACCGTTCGACGACATCGGCATCGGACGGCTCGGCGTCGCGCGGCAGCCGGGATCGTAACATTGGCAGCAAGGCCGGATCGCTGACGCGCACGCCGAGAGTGACGCCGTAGCTGGTGAAGGCAAAGCCGTCGACCCACGTCAATTTGTTGAGATTGTCCCAGCACGGCGTCAGCGCCTGGCTTGCGAGCCGCGGCAAGGTCGAGACATCAGACATGAACGCTAAACCTTGTCATTTTCCACCAATGTAGCTGCCGGACCGGCAAAGGTTCGCGCAACGCGTCCCCAGGCCGACGCAGTGAAACTCGCCAGTTGATAGGGCAGACGTGTCGACGCGTCGAACGGGCCGTCGCGATCGGCGGTCGCCCGGATCGCGCTCGGCCAGCGCTGAACAAGCTCACCTGGAAAAAGCCTCGGATCGGCGATCGCGTCGCCGAGCGGCCGCACCGCCTGTCGCGCGGCGAATGGCGCCCGCCATTCGTTGAGCACGGTCTTCGCGATCCAGCGCGGCATATCGGCGATGCGGGATGAGGTCGGGACGTGCTCAAGACGGGCGCCAAGCAGATCGCCTGCAAGCTGCAAGATGCAGGCGATCCACCGCCTTACATGCGGCTCCTCGCCAAGGCACAGATCCCAGTTGAAATCGCCGGTCGCGCTCTCCAGCATCGCCGCTATGTCGGTGAGCCACAACGGCCGCCAGCCGCCGTGGCGCAGAAAATGCAGGATGGCCAGTCGCAGATGGTCCTCCAGCGCCGGCACACGCACCGTGCCACCCGAAAGCCTGACGGGGATCGATCGCCCGTAAACGGCCGCAAGCGAAGGACAGCGATACTTCTTGAGGTCCGCATGCAGGTCGACCGTTGCAGCGAGACCTGACGACATCTCGACCTGAAAATTGTTGGGCAGGTGCACGAGGCCTTGATTGTCGTGGCGCAAGGTGCCGGAAATGTGCTTGCCGAGCAGCGCGGCGGCTTCTGCATGACGGCCGGGCGGCGCGCAAAGATCAAAATCGCCGAACGGCCGCAAATGGGGTGCGGTGTAATATCGGGCGATGGCCCAGCCCTTGAAGACCAGGGGTTCGAGCCCCGCGGCAGAAAATTCTGTGGCCAGCGCGTCGAGCGATTCGCCCTTGACCGATGCCTGGATGGCGAAATGGTGATGGGCATTGCGCAATTCGGACGCGCCTTCGGCTGCTTTCAACGCCGCATCGCGCGACATGCTGCGCCACACGAAACCCGCTGTGCCCGACCCGATCAGCAACGGCGCCAATCGCGACAACTGTTCGGCTGCAATGGCCGGCGGGGGCGGTTCCTCGCGCCATGTGCCAGCAAGAACCGTTGCCAGCAAAGCGCCGTCATGGAGGCGAGGGCTGGAGTTCTTCTGCGACACGATCATCGAAGCCGGTTCTTGGAGGGGCGCCCGCTTGCCTTTCCATGCAATGCAGGTTCTATTAGTATTACTTTATACAGGGGGAACATCCATGCAACTGCCAAAGAGCCGTACGCAGGATATCGTCGTTCGCAAGCTGACGGACGAAACGCTTGTTTATGATCGCAAAACTCTTCAGGCGAGCTGTCTGAATTCTTTGGCCGCCGAGGTCTGGGAACGTTGCGACGGAGAGACTTCGGTTGTGGCCATCGCGGCGTCGATTTCATCCGGTCGCGACGAACCTGTCGAGGAGAGTGCGGTCTGGGCCGTACTGGAGCGACTGAGCGGCTCCAACCTCCTGGAGCATCCCATTGCCGCCCCGACCTTTGTTGATGGCAGAACAAGCCGAAGGGGAGCCTTGAGGGCGATCGGTCTCGGCACGGCCGCTGCGATTCCTGCGGTGACGACTATTATGCTGCCGTCAATGGCAGAAGCAGCCTCCTGCGTTCCAAGCGGCGGACCCTGCGATCTGAACAACCCTGGCGCCTGCTGTTCACTGACCTGCGTCAATCATCAGGACGGCCCCACCTGCCAATAGCGGAAGAGGCGCAGCGGGCACTTGCCCTTGTCACTGCACCGGCACGTTCTCCTTGAAAATCAGCCGCGGTTCGATGAACTTCTTGGTCAGATAGGGCGCTGCCGACGCGATCGAGCCGAGCAGGCGGATGACCGACTGCTCCGCGATCAGCCGCGCATTCTGGTCGATGACGACATCGAGCAGGTCGTCGACGAGATGACCGCGCGTGTCCTTGGTCAGATCGTGGCAGATGAACACCGGCTTGCGGTTCGGCCTGGCCTCCCGGATCGCCTTTGCAACGCCCGAATGTCCAGCTCCGACGCAATAGATGCCAAGCAGTTCCGGCTCGTCGTGCAGCGCCTTCATGGTCTCGGTGTAGCTGGCATCGGGCTCGTCGTTGACCTCGACGGCGCTGCTGACGGTCAGATTTGGAAACTCCTCACTGAGCACCGAGCGGAAACCCATCTCGCGTTCCTCGTGGCCGCGATAGGAACGTGAGCCGACGACCATCGCCAGATGACCGGTGCGGCCGCCAAGGAAGCGTCCCATCAGCAGCGCCGCCGTTCGTCCCGCCACCCGGTTGTCGATGCCGACATAGGCCGCGCGCGGTGCCGCCGGAACATCGGACACCAGCGTCACCAAGCGCATGCCGGCATCGACGATGTCGCGCAGGATGTTGCGCGTACGCGGATGATCGACGGCGATCACGCCGACGCCATTGGCCCTGAGCGACAGGTTTTCGACAGCGCTCTGCAGCGCGTTCGGCGAGATACCGGCGAGGTTGTGGATCCGGCACGAGGCGACAAGCGGCAGGCGCGCGGCGTAGTCCTCGATATGCCCGGCGAGATCGCGCATGAAGGCATTGCTGCCGATCGGCAGCAGGAATTCAAGGTGGGCGGGCCGCGAGGGTAGCGTTACCTGATCGGCGACCGGCAGATAGCCGAGCTGCTTGGCCGCCTCCATGACGCGCTGGCGGTTGGCCGCACTCGCACCCGGCCGGTTGTTGAGCACCCGGTCGACCGTTGCGGTCGATAGCCCGCAGCTACGAGCGATATCAGAGACAGTGGCTTTCATGCCGTAATCCACAGCCCGCAGTTGCGTGCGGTATCCGAAACTGTGGCTTTCATGCTGCAATCCTGTTCGCCATGCGATGGCGCGTCAGACAAGCGATGCGATCTGAGGTGACGGGTGATTGACGCCCATCACCATTCTCAGTGCGATGGCTTGCCATCGGCGATGGCATCGCGGATCTCCTTGTCCGACATGCCGGTGATGATCCGTTCGACCTCCGCCACGCTGGTCTTCTTGGGGTCTATGTCGTCAGCAACCACCTTGCCGCGGCGCATGACGACGATGCGGTCGACCACCTGGAAGACATGGTGGATGTTGTGGGCGATGAAAATGCAGGAATGGCCGGAATCGCGGGCGCTGCGCACGAAGCTCAGCACACCCTGTGTTTCGGCGACGCCGAGATTGTTGGTCGGCTCGTCGAGAATGATCAGGTCGCTGTCGAAATGCATGGCGCGCGCGATCGCCACCGCCTGGCGCTCGCCGCCGGAGAGCGAGCCGATCGGCGTCGTCGGCGGGATGTTCTTCGAGATGCCGACCTGCTTGAGCAAGTCGCGAGCAACCGTGTTCATCGCATCCCGGTCCATCCGGTTGAGGAAGCGCGGCGGCTTGATCGGCTCGCGCCCGAGGAACAGATTGCGGGCGATCGACAGTTGCGTCACCAGCGCCGAGTCCTGGTAGATCGTCTCGATGCCGTGGGCGATGGCGTCGCTGGTGCTGCGCAGGCTCACCTTCTTGCCGCGGATGAAGATATCGCCGCTGGTCAGCGGAACGGCACCCGAGAGCACCTTGATCAGCGTCGACTTGCCCGCGCCGTTGTCGCCGAGCAAGCCGACGATCTCCCGTTCATTGACATGGAAATTGGCATCCTCCAGCGCCTGCACGCGGCCATAGGACTTGCGGATGCTCGTCATGCGGATCAGTGGCTCGGCCATGGTTCAAGTCCCCGCCTGGTGCCGGCGTTCCAGCCATGAATGCAGCGCCATCATGCCGAGGATGATGGCGCCGATGAAGATGTTGTAGGCAAGACCGGGCACGCCGATCAGCACGATGCCGTTGCGCATTACGCGCAGGATCAGGATGCCGAGCACGGTGCCGATGATCGTGCCGCGCCCGCCGGTCAGCGCGGTTCCGCCGATCACCACCATGGCGATGACTTCCAGTTCATAGCCGGTGCCGCTGTTGGGGTTGGCGGCGGAAGTGCGCAGCGAGGAGATGACGCCGGCAAGCGAGGCCATGACCGACGACAGAACGAACAGGCCGATCTTGACGCCGCTGACATTGACGCCGCGCGCCCTTGCAGCGCTCGGGTTGCCGCCGGCCGCCTGGATCCAGTTGCCGGTGCGGCTTTGCGTCAGCACATAGCCGAGCCCGATCGCCGCGGCGATGAACCAGAACAGCGACATGTAGATGCGGAACGGCCCGATGAAGAAATCGCCGACCAGCACTTCGGCCAGCCAGCTGCCTTCCGCGCTCCAGGTGCGCTGGGGAAAACCATCGGTGACGAAAAGCGCGGTACCGCGCACCACCAGCAGCATGCCGAGCGTCACCAGGAAGGATGGGATCTTGAGCTGCGTCACGAACCAGCCATTGACCAGCCCGATGAAGGCGGCGACCAGCAGCGCGGCGACAAAGCCGACCTCCAGCGAGGTCAGGCCGCTGTTGAACAGGGTCCACATCAAGACCGGCGAGAAGCCGAACAGGGAACCGACCGAGAGGTCGAACTCGCCCGATGTCATCAACAGCGTCATCGCCAGCGCGATCAGGCCGAGTTCGACCGTGAAGGCCAGCGTGTTGGAGATGTTCTGCGGCGACAGGAAGTCGTGGTTGAAACTCCAGAAAACGGCGATCTCGACGACGAGCAGCACGAAAGGGCCGAATTCCGGCCGTGCGATCAGGCGTTGGACGAGCGAATGATTTTCCACAGGCAATCCGCGACATGAGTGGAAGGCTGAGCGTTGCACATCGCGTGCGAAGGGCTCGGCGAAATGGAGAGCCAGTCGCGGCCGTTGGGCGGCCGCGACTGCTAGGATTGGATGTTACTTGCCGGACAGGATGTCGTCGTAGATTTGCGCGGTGTCTTTTTCGTAGAGCGCGCCGGTGATGACGTTGAAGCCCGGAGGAATGCCGCCGGCGGCCATATTGGCCAGCGAAAGCGCGACATAGCTGGTCGCCTGCGGGTCCTGCCACTGGCCGGCATTGACGTAGCCGTTCAGCACTTCCTGGGTGGTGTCGAGCGAGTTGCCCCAGCCGACAACCGGGATTTCGCCGGGCTTGATGCCGACTTGGTCGAACACCCGCTTGATCGAGCCGGTGACGAGATCGCCGAGGCCGATGATCGCCTTGACCTTGGCCTTGTTGGCCGTGAGGTAATCGACCATGCGATTGATCACTTCAGCCTGATCAAGCGTGGCTTCCGTGATTTCATAGGTGATGCCGAGCGGCTCGAAGACGCTCTTGATGCCTTCTTCTTCCTGCACGCCATAGGTGGCGCCGGGGATTTCGACCGGCATCCAGACGAAGTCGCCTTTCTTCACCAGGCCTTTGTCGACCAGATACTGCGCCCAATGCTTGCCGAAGGTGACATTGTCGCCGCCGACATAGGCGTTGAAGTCGGCCTTCGGATCAGGCGTGTTGAAATTGATGATCGGCACTTTCGCCGCACGCGCTTCCTTGACGATCTCGATCAGGCTGCCCGGATCGGGGCTCGTCGTGACGATACCGTCGGCCTTGGCGGAGAGGGCGGCGCGAACCGCTTCCTGCTGCGAGGCGACATCGCCATTGTGGAACGAGGTGTTGACGGTGTTGCCGGTGTCCTTGGCCCATTGCTTGGCGCCGGCCAGGAAATAGGTCCAGACCGGATCGGCCGGACCGCCGTGCGAAATCCAGTAGAACGTCTTGGCCTGTGCCGCTGCTGGTACCACCATCAGCGCCACCAACAGGCCGTATAGAACGAGTCTTAGCCGTGTCAGCATTTGATTTCCTCCCGTTTGTAGATCGTCAGTTCAAAATCCGTCCCTTGTTCCGCGTCTTTTTGCCAGCGCCGGTTGAAGGCGTCAGAGCATCCCCTTTTTCGACGGATGGCAAGCCTCCATCTGCCAAGCCTCCATCTGCAGGTGTAGTGGGCGCCTGACGGGGCGTCATCAGCGGTCCCATCAGATTGCATCAGCTGAGGTGATTTTCCGACTGTCGGATAATTGGCGTGATTGTTTAGGGTCGCGCGAACGCGGCCTGCGCCGACAAGGGTCACGCCGGCGACCATCCTACGCCCACGGGACCAGGTCCGCAGCGCTTGGCAGGGCGTCGACGACACCAGTTGCTAGATCAGATCGGCTCTGGCCAGCTCCCGCATCAGATGGCTGGCGCCATAGGTCCAGTGCGGACAGTCGGGCGAGAGCCGCACCCGGTTGACCAGCGCACCGAATTTCTCCGACGAGATGGTGACGATGTCGCCGACCTTGTGGGTAAACCCCTTGCCCTTCTCGCCGCGGTCCTTGGACGGAACGAACATGGTGCCGAGATAGAGCGCCAGCCCGTCCGGATACTGGTGGTGCGGCCCCATGGCCGCGGCGACCAGTTCCTCCGGCGAGCGGCTGATCTCGGCCATCGAGCTTGCGCCCTCCAGCGAGAACCCGTCCTCGCCTTCGACTTTCAGGCGCACGACGGCGCGCTTGACGTCATCGATGGAGAATTTGTCGTCGAACAGGCGGATGAAGGGGCCGAGCGAGGCCGAGGCATTGTTGTCCTTGGCCTTGCCGAGCAGCAGCGCCGAACGCCCTTCGACGTCGCGCAGATTGACGTCGTTGCCGATGGTCGCGCCGACGATCCTGCCGCTGGAGGCGGCGATCATGGCGATCTCGGGTTCCGGATTGTTCCAGGTCGACACCGGGTGCAGCCCGACATCGGCACCGAAGCCCACCGAGGCCATCGGCTGGCACTTGGTGAAGATCTCGGCATCGGGGCCGATGCCCACTTCCAGATATTGCGACCAGGCGCCGCGCGAAATCAGCTTGGCCTTGATCTCCATCGCTTCGGGCGAACCGGGCTTCAGCTTCGACAGGTCGTGGCCGATCAGTCCTGCGATGTCGGCGCGGATGGCATCGGCTTTTTCAGCCGAACCGCGCGCCTGTTCCTCGATCACCCGTTCCAGCAGGCTGACGACGAAGGTGACGCCCGATGCCTTGACCGCCTGCAGGTCGACCGGTGAGAGCAGGTAGGGTTTTGCTGGATCGCGCGCGGTCTCAAAACTGTTGGCGGCGATGTCATCGAGCGATCCGATCGGTCTGCCTTCGGCCGAGCGGACATGCCCAGCCGGGTCGGCCATCTCGCAAAGGTGGCGCATGGTCGGTGCCGTACGCGAGGTGATGTCGAAGACCGTGCCATCGCGCACCGCGACGACCAGCGGGTATGCGGCATCGCTGCTTCTGGCCCGTCCGACAAAAAGGCCCTCTGTGGGCAGGTGGGTCGGGTTCGTCATAGCGCTCTGTCCTCTGAGTGATCGACAATGTGGCGAAGTGATCGTCAATGTGGGTTGGCCGGATCGGCGCGGCACTTTCACCGGATTCCCGTCAAAGGTCTATCCCGTCGCGGGCGATCGGAACTCTGGGTCTCCGATCGTCTCGGCGGCAGTCCACAGACGAAAGCCAGGGCTCTTTCAAAATTGTGAAATTCTGACTAGGGTTTTCACCAATCGCAGCGCAGTCAGGTGACCTTTGGCGACAGCATTCTCCGATCCGATCT
>NZ_RZTT01000118.1 GCF_003996995.1 Mesorhizobium sp. M7A.T.Ca.US.000.02.2.1
CGGTGCGCCACTGTGTCAGCCGCTGGCCGTCGATCAAGGCCTCGGGTTCGCCGGTGGCGCCATTGAGCAGGAGATAGAGCCCCATCACCGCCGGCTTGCCGATGGCATTGTTGTCGGGGGACACGGTGACGATCTTGACGCCGATGTGACCACCGGTCGATGTGCCGGCCGCGTTGAGGTCGGTCCAGGCCGGCATCAAGAGCAGGGTGGAGGCCGCGCCATCTGGCCGCTCGATCGTATGATGATGCCTGACCGGCTGCACCGCACCGTCGCGGAACGCCGTGCGCAGCGTCTCGACCAGTCCGGCAAAGGTCAGCGCATGGTCGACCTCTGCGGCCGAAATGGTCAGCATGTAAAACTCCGTAGGGACAAAACCGCCGACGGGCGGCTCAAGCGGTTGGCTTCGGCAATGCGGACCCTTGGGCGGACCCTTGGGCGGAGCCTGGGGCCGTTCCCGGAGCCTGGCTTTGCGGTACCGCCGGCGCACGGCTGACCGCCTGGCGCAGGTTCTCGGCTTCGACGCCGCGCTGGCGCGCCAGCTTGCGATAGCGGCCCTGCTTGACCCAGGTTGCCAGGCTGCCGACGATCATGCCGATGGCGAGTGCCAGGAACAGGAAAATGAACAGCGGCAAAGTCAGGGTCAGCTTCGGATTGCCGGGGTTGAACGGATCCAGTGTGAAGGCGACCAGTTCGCGGTTGGCAACGGCGAGCGCGATCAGGATGATCGCCAGGGGCACGAAGATCGCGATGAGCATGAAGCGATTGAACATGATGTTTTCCGTCGGAAGCTGGCCTGTCCGAAAGGCCGTCAGGCGCTGACGTCGCGCCTACTTGCCGCCGTTCAGCCTTTCACGCAGTTCCTTGCCGGTCTTGAAGAACGGCACCCATTTCTCCTCGACCTCGACGGATTCGCCGGTGCGCGGATTGCGGCCGGTGCGGGCGGGACGATTCTTCACCGAAAAAGCGCCGAAGCCTCGCAACTCGACCCGGTTGCCTTCGGCAAGGGCGTCGGTGATTTCATCGAAGATGGCGCCGACGATGTTTTCGACGTCGCGCAGGAAAAGATGCGGATTGCGCGTGGCAATAATCTGCACAAGTTCGGACTTGATCATGAGACGGGTCCCCGTGAAAGCAGTGCGGTCAAAATTATGAGGATGATTTTATTTGCTTTTTTCACTTGCCCCAAACGGCATTTCAAGGGTGCCAGACGGAAACGAGACCGTCAAGAAACAAGCGGTCGGCTCCGAGTTCATGGATGACGTCGCCGCTGTAGGCGGGCAGGCCGAGCGCACTGCCGATGGTTTGCGCCATCGCTTTCGAGAACAGGAAGCCGCCGCGCTGTTCGGTATCCTTCCACTCGACGACCTTGAGCTTGGCATCGACGCCCTTGGTCGCCAGCCAGTCGACCGCTACCGCCTCGCCGCCGACGGCGTCGATCAGCCCGTTGGCAACGCCCTGACGACCGGTGAATATCGAGCCGTCGGCAAGCGCCAGTGCTTGTTCGCGGGTCATCTTGCGGCGTTCGGCGACGATGTCGACGAACCAGTTGTAACTGTCGAGGATGAGTTTGCGGACCATGGCGCGCTCGTCGTCATTGGTCGGCTTGAAGGGAGAGGGCGCGGCTTTCAGCGGTGAGGATTTCACTTCCTCCAGCTTGACGCCGAGTTTGTCCATCAGGCCGCTGACGTCGGGATACTGGATCAGCACGCCGATCGAGCCGACGATCGAGGTCTTGCGGGCAACGATGTGATCGGCGGCACTGGCGATCATATAGCCCGCCGATGCGGCGAGCGTGCCGACTTCCGCCACCACCGGCTTGTCGGCGGCCAGCTTGCGCACTTCTTCATAGATCGACTCACCGCCGACGGTGGTGCCGCCAGGCGAATCGATCGACAGGATCACGCCCTTCACCTTCGATGAAAGACGGATGGTTTCCAGCCGCTTGATCAGTTCCTCGTCCTCGGTGATCGTGCCTTCGATCTTGACCTTGGCAATATGGTCGACCGTCGAGCCGCCGAAATCGTCGCCATAGAACCAGGTTGAAAGCGCAATCACCCCAAGGGCTACGATGCCTATGGCGACGACGCGCCAGAATGTCAGCTTGCGCCGCAAACGGCGGCGGTCGATCAGGTCGTCGGCTCTCAGTGCCATGGTCAGCCTTTCAGTCGGCGGGAGGAGACGCTTTTAGACCATGATCCGCCCATCTGGAAGCAGTTCTCTTTTGCGTATGGCGAGACAAGTCAGCACCTGGACGTGAGGTGGCCACCCCGTCGACAGTCGGCCAGCCTCGGCTAGGCGCTCTACAAGTATTGGTCTGCTCACATGTTTGTGCAATCGCCCCAGGTCGGCGACGAGACCGACGAAGGATAAATTTTACGCCGCGTGTCTGTTTCTGCTATGGAGAACACGCAGTTGTGCGGACCTCGTTTTCGTCTGTACAAAGGCGGCTGTCACATTTTTGCAGTTTTCGTGGGCTTGTGCTTGCTTGAAAGCGCCGGCGTCCCACCTATAGGCGGTGCTCAAGGGTGGGCAGGGTTAAAGAAAGCAGTGAATGTTAGCGCGACCGATTGAACCGACCAACGCCGAGGCGGTGTTGGCTCCCCCGGCGGACGGCCGGACGCGCGGCGACGCTTTCGACCGTGCACAGCGTCATTCGCGCCGCGTGCGCGTTCTCAAATTTGCCGTGCCGGTGGCCGCGGCACTGATAGCGGTCGCTTTCCCGGTCTATTCCTATCTTGCCGCACCCGTCGCCGTGAAGGTTCAGGCGGAAGGCACTGCCTTTTCCAACGGCAAGCTGGTGATGGCCAATCCCAAGCTCAACGGTTTCACCAAGCAGAAGCAGCCTTATTCGATGACGGCGCTGCGTGCCATTCAGGATGTCAGCACGCAAGGTATCATCGAGCTGGAAGGCATCGACGCCAAGGTGCCGATCGCGCCCGACAATGTGGCGGCGGTCAAGGCCTCGCACGGCACCTACGATCGCGACGGCAATACGATGAACCTGACCAGCGACGTGACGATCACCACGACCGACGGCATGCAGGCCAAGTTCAAATCGGTCTTCCTCGACATGGGCAAAGGCACTATGAAGACGGGAGATCCCGTCGATGTCAGCCGTGGCGGGTCGCGGATCACGGCGGATACGATGTCGGTCCAGGACAATGGCAAGGTTCTGGTTTTCGAGAACAAAGTGCGCGTCAACATCGATTCCACCGCCTTGAAGGCGGCACAGGGAAACAGCGGAGAAACCAATGCGGCTCAGTAGTTCGACGCGGCTCGCGGCTGCAACTTCAGCGTTGCTGCTGCTCGGACTCGTGCCGTCATGGGCGCAGACGACCAGTCAATCAGGCCTCAAACTGTCCGGCGACAAGCCGATCCAGATCGAGAGCGACAAGCTGGAAGTCCGCCAGGCCGACAGTGTCGCCATCTTCACGGGCAATGTCAGCGTCGTCCAGGGGCCGACATTGATGAAGGCCGGCAAGATGACGGTCTACTACGTCAAGGACCCCAACGCCGCTGCCAAGGGCACGGAGGCCGCGGGTGCGGCGATGACGGGCTCGGCCAACATCGATCACCTGGAGATCTCCGACAAGGTTTACATCAAGTCGGATGCGCAGGTCGCGACAGGCGATCAAGGCAGCTTCGATATGAAGAGCCAGGTGCTGGTGCTTTCGGGCAAAAAGGTCGTTCTGTCGCAAAACGACAACGTTCTGGTGGGCTGCAAGCTTACCGTGCAGATGAAAAGCGGGCTGGCTCAGGTGGATCCATGCGCTGGGCAACGCGTCCAGATGTCGATCACGCCGCCGCCGAAATCGGGAGCGACGAACCCCTGATGGCCAGCCTGTCGTCGCTGACGGCGCGTCTTCCGGGACAGGCCGCCGGCAAGCTTTCGGCGTCGGCCACGGTGACCGTCGATGCGGGAAAGTTCAAGGGAACCCTGATCGCCAAGGGTTTGACCAAGAGCTACAAGGGCCGCAAGGTCGTCAGCGGCGTCACCATCGGCGTGCGCGCCGGCGAGGCCGTTGGACTGCTCGGCCCCAACGGCGCCGGCAAGACGACCTGTTTCTACATGGTTACCGGCCTCGTGCCGGTGGATGAAGGCACGATCGAGATCGACGGCTTCGACGTCACATCGATGCCGATGTACCGTCGCGCACGCCTCGGCATCGGCTATCTGCCGCAGGAAGCGTCGATCTTCCGCGGCCTCAATGTCGAGCAGAATATCCGCGCGGTGCTGGAAGTGGTCGAAAAGGACCGCAAGGTGCGCGAGCGCAATCTCGACGAACTGCTCGAGGAATTCCACATCAGCCATCTGCGCAAGGCGCCATCCATGTCGCTTTCGGGCGGCGAGCGGCGACGCCTGGAAATCGCGCGGGCGCTGGCGACACGTCCGGCCTACATGCTGCTCGACGAGCCTTTCGCCGGCATCGATCCGATCGCCGTCGCCGATATCCAGCAACTGGTGCGCCACCTGACGGCGCGCGGCATCGGCGTCCTCATCACCGATCACAATGTGCGCGAAACGCTCGGCCTCATCGACCGCGCCTACATCATCCATGCCGGCCAGGTGCTGACCCATGGAAGGGCCGACGAAGTGGTGGCAAACCCGGATGTGCGGCGACTCTACCTCGGCGAGGGTTTTACGCTCTGAGCGTGAAATTTGTTTCCTGACACGATTTTTGCGGTTCGCGCGGCGCTTTTTTCTCGATTTTGCTCCGGGATAACGCTCCGGTAAGCGCGTTTTGCTACCAATTGCCTTGACAAGCAAAAGCCGGGCCAGTTTTTATGGCCGGCTGCAAAATTCTTGCCCGGAAGTCGGGATGCGTAGACGAGGCGTTTGAAACCGAACCATGGCGTTGGCGGCCAAACTACAGCTACGACAATCGCAGTCGCTGGTGATGACGCCGCAGCTGATGCAGTCGATTCGGCTGCTGCAGTTCACCCATGTCGAGCTTGAGCATTTCATCGACGATGAAATCGAGCGCAATCCGCTGCTGGAGCGCGCCGAGCCGCAGGACGATGCCGCCAGCGACCAGGCGCAGAAGATCGAGCCGGAGCCGCAAGCCAGCGCCGAAGGCGACTGGTTCGAAAACGAGACGCAGTGGAGCGCCGAGGCGATCTCGGACAAGCTCGACACGTCGCTGGAAAACCTGTTCCCCGACGACCCGGGCACCAGCGAGCGGCTCGGTCCCGACCTGACGGCACAATGGAAATCGGCTTCGGGCAATGGCGCGGGTTCCTCATCCGAGTGGTTTGATGCGGGCGATATGGCGACTGCTGCGATCACGCTGCGCGACCATGTCGGTGAGCAGGTGGCGCTAGCCTTCACTGACCCGGCTGCACGGCTGATCGCCGCCGAACTCGCCGACGGCCTTGACGAGACCGGCTATCTGCGTGCCGACCTGGTCGAGATCGCCGCTCGTCTCGGTGCGGATGCCGCTGCCGTGGCGAAGGTGCTGGCGGTGTGTCAAACCTTCGAGCCGGCTGGCCTGTTTGCCCGCGACCTGGCCGAATGCCTGTCGCTGCAACTTGCGGTGCGCAACCGGCTCGATCCGGCGATGAAGGCGCTGGTCGCCAATCTCGAACTCCTGGCACGACGTGACTTTCATGCATTGAAACGGATATGCGGTGTCGACGAGGAGGATCTGCTCGACATGCTGGCAGAGATCCGGGCGCTCGATCCCCGGCCGGGCATGGCGTTTTCGGGCGGCGCCAGCGACGCGATCGTCGCCGATGTCGAGGTGCGCGCGGCCAATGACGGCAGCTGGACGGTCGAACTCAATGCCGAAACGCTGCCGCGGGTCTTGGTCGACCATATCTATTTCGCCCAGGTCTCGCCGCAGGCCAAGAACCAGGCGGAAAAGGATTTTCTGGCCGAATGCCTGCAGAACGCCAACTGGCTGACGCGCAGCCTCGACCAGCGGGCAAAGACCATCCTCAAGGTCGCCTCGGAAATCGTTCGCCAGCAGGATGCCTTCCTCGTCCATGGCGTGCGGCAGCTGAAGCCGCTCAATCTGCGCACGGTGGCCGACGCCATCGGCATGCACGAATCGACGGTCAGCCGGGTCACAGCCAACAAATACATGCTGACGCCGCGCGGCGTGTTCGAGCTTCGCTACTTCTTCACCGCCTCGATCGCCGCGTCGGGCGGCGGCGATGCGCATTCCTCGGAAGCCGTGCGTGACCGCATCAAGCAGTTGATCGACGAGGAAAAACCCGTCGACGTGCTTTCCGACGACGCGATCGTCGACATGTTGCGCGAAAGTGGCGTCGATATTGCAAGACGTACGGTCGCCAAGTACCGGGAAGGCATGAATATCCCCTCTTCGGTGCAGCGCCGACGCGAGAAACGGGCGATGGCCAGCGCCGGGCGCTGAGCGGGTCGATTTTCCACAGGCCGGCACTTCATTGACAAGCCGCGGTGAAGTGGCTAGAAGCCCGCCCGCATGAGACGGGCTAGATGCCCGCATGCGGATGGTCCGTCACGACGTTGGCCTCGGGACGGTCAAAGGGCGGCTTGTGATCAACCGGAAAGTTTGGATTTAAAATCGGCGCAAGTGACGCCGCAAAGCTTGTGCGCACGGATCACGAGTATAAACTCGGGCCAGTTTGAAGCCTGAGCAAGGAAGGTCAGTTTTCAGATGAATCTGCGCATATCGGGAAAACACATGGATATCGGCGATGCGTTTCGGACACGCATCAATGATCGCGTCGGCGAAGCGATCGGCAAATATTTCGATCGCGGCTTTGCCGGACATGTCACGGTCATCAAATCGGGCTCGCGCTATTCGGCGGACTGCATGATCCGGCTGGATTCCGGCGCTTCGCTGCAGGCCACCGGCGATGCCCAGGATCCGACGCTAGCCTTCGAGGCGGCGGCGGACCGTCTGGAAACCCGCCTGAGGCGCTACAAGCGCAGGCTGAAATCGCACAACTCGGGCGCCGCCAACGGCCAGCCGACCGACATCGCCTACACGGTGATGGCGCCGCTTGCCGATGACGACGAGGACATTCCGGAGAATTTTGCGCCCGCCATCGTCGCCGAATCAACCATGACGCTGAAGACCATGTCGGTGGCGTCGGCGGTCATCGAGCTCGACACCAAGGACAGCCCGGTCTTTGTCTTCCGCAATGCGGGAACCGACCATCTCAACATCGTCTATCGCCGACCCGATGGAAATATCGGCTGGATCGACCCGTCGACGACCAAGGTCGCGCAAGCGTGACGACAAGGGTCGCACAGTGACGACAAGGGTCGCACAGTGACGACAAGGGTCGCACGGCAATAAGAGCCGGCCGCACGAGGGGTGGGGACTGGTGACGGCAGGCGAACAAGGGATTTTCAAGCATGGATCTGAGCGATCTTATCAACGTTCCGGCGATACTGCCGGCGTTGAAAGCGAACTCCAAGAAGCAGCTGCTGCAACTGCTGTCCGAACGGGCAGCGGCGATTTCCGGCATTCCGGAGCGGGAGGTGTTCGACACCATCCTCCAGCGTGAGCGGCTGGGTTCGACCGGCGTCGGCAACGGCATCGCCATTCCGCACGGCAAGCTGGCCGGCGTGAAGCGCATCGCAGGTGTTTTCGCCCGGCTGGAGACGCCTGTCGATTTCGAATCGCTGGACGATCAGCCCGTCGATCTGGTGTTTCTGCTGCTGGCGCCGGAAGGGGCGGGCGCCGACCACCTCAAGGCACTGTCGCGCATCGCGCGGGTCCTGCGCGATGCCGACACGGTGGCCAAGATCAGGGGTACGCGCGACGCCGCCGCTATCCACGCGCTTTTGTCGGACACCCAGGCTTCGCACGCGGCCTGAATTTCGAGAATGATATCGCTACAGGGCCGCCATGGGCGGCCCTTTCCGTTTCAGCCGGAAATCGCTGTCAGTGAATGGCGACGGTGGTCAGGTCGTTTTCCATGGCGCCGGCCAGAGCGCGGTCACGCGCATCGGAAAGCAGGATCGGCTGACCATTGGCGGCAAACAAGGCCCACAGTTCCATGCCGGGGGCGATTTCGCCGAGATTGGGGAAACGGCCGAGCAATTCGTCGCTCGAGACCTTTCTGAGATAAGCGACCGAGCCTTCGCCGAGATGAGCGAATTCGCCATTGGTCATGGTGATATTTTCAGTTCTGGTCATTTCAAAGCCTCCTTGGCGCGAGGACGCCGCTCAAGGCCATCCCGCATGAGAGCCATTTCAATTTGCTGCATCGTGCTTTCGGAAAGTCGGAGCCGATTTCCGGCCGATGCAGTGGTAAAGATCAGTCTTTCACCGATATGTTTATTTTCCGTACCAGCCGTTCGGACTCCGGCCGATCGAGGTCGATCGACAAAAGACCGTTCTTCAACTCCGCCGCGATCACCCGCATGCCGTCGGCCAGCACGAAACAGCGCTGGAACTGGCGCGCGGCGATGCCGCGATGAAGAAATTCGCGCTCGGTGTCGTCGGTCTGACGGCCGCGCACGACCAACTGGTTTTCCTCCGTGGTGACATCGAGATCGCTTTCGGCGAAACCGGCGACCGCCAATGTAATGCGCAACCTTTCGGTCTTGCCGTCGGCGCCGCTGAGGCGTTCGATGTTGTAGGGAGGGTAGCTGTCGCCGGATTTCGCCAGGCGTTCCAGGGTCTTTTCCATGGCGTCGAAACCAAGGAGAAGCGGGCTGGAAAAGGGCGTCATTCGGCTCATGTTACACTGTCCTCTCAAGAGCGACATAAAGTGGAAAAACCCAGATGGCATTTTTCCCGATGGCCTTGATATGGTCCGCCCCGCGACCAAGTTCAAGCCGTCAACAGACCCGCCCAAAAAGACCAGGCGTGGACTCACAGGAATGATCGACATGGCGCTTGAAACGGCGAGCAGATGCAAGGAGAAGCGCGCAGGTCGGGGATTGTCTTCCCCGGTCGAGCGGTTCGACATGGCAGCTCGCGACCGCTTCGGCGTCATTTGGATGTTTCGATCGGATCGGTTCAAGCCCACGACCTCGCCAAACAAGGAATTGAAATGCCCCAATCACGCAAGATCATCATCGACACGGATCCCGGTCAGGATGATGCCGTCGCCATATTGCTGGCGCTCGGCAGCTCCGAACTGGAGATCGTCGGCATATCAGCCGTTGCCGGAAACGTGCCGCTGAAGCTTACCGAAAAGAATGCCCGCAAGATCTGCGAGTTGGCTGGCCGTCCGGACATCAAGGTCTATGCCGGCGCCATCCGGCCCCTGATGCGCGAACTGGTCACCGCGGAGGAAGTGCATGGCAAGACCGGTCTCAACGGACCGCAATTGCCCGAACCGACGATGAAGCTGCAGGACCAGTACGCGGTCGATTTCATCGTCGAGACGCTGATGGGGGAAGAAAGCGGCACGATCACGCTTTGCGCACTCGGCCCGCTCACCAACATTGCGCTGGCGCTGATCCGCGAGCCGCGCATTGCACCGCGCATCAAGGAAATCGTGCTGATGGGCGGCGGCTTCTTCGAAGGCGGCAATGTCACCCCGACCGCCGAATTCAACATCTACGTCGATCCGCAGGCCGCCGATGTCGTGCTCAAATCCGGCATTCCGATCGTGATGATGCCCCTCGATGTCACCCATAAGGCGCTGACCACCGCCAAGCGCACGCAAACCTTCCGCGCGCTCGGCACCAAGGTCGGCACCGCCACCGCCGAGATGCTGGAATTCTTCGAGCGCTTCGACGAGGAGAAATACGGCACCGACGGCGGCCCGCTGCACGACCCCTGCGTCATCGCCTATCTGTTGAAGCCGGACCTGTTCAAGGGCCGCAACTGCAACGTCAGCGTGGAAACCGCCTCGGAACTGACCATGGGCATGACCGTGATCGACTGGTGGGGCGTCACCAAACGGCCGAAGAACGCCATGGTGATGCGCGACATCGACCATGACGGCTTTTTCGCGTTGCTGGTGGAGAGGTTGGGGCGGCTTTAGGGCCTCTTTGCCTTCTCCCCCTGTGGGAGAATGTGTCGCCGAAGGTGACGGATGAGGGGTGCTCCAGGAAACGCCAACGTCTCACTCCGCTGGAACACCCCCTCATCCGTCTCGGCGCTGTGCGCCGATCCACCTTCTCCCACAGGGGGAGAAGGAACAGCACTCGTCGCCGTTCACTCTGAAAATCGATAAAAGACGACGCCATTATCACGCGTGACACGCTCCAATTTTGCCGACGCGCCGATCAAATGTGGGCGGTCGTCATCGACAAGAATGGACGAACCGGTTTCGAAGGCAACCAGATAAAGCGTGCGGTCGTGGTCTGAATGGACGCTTTTGACCGTTGCGCCGATTGGCTCGACCAACCGGATGGGGCTTGCGTCATTCCTCCATCTAAGAAGAGCCGAGGAAATAATCACCGCGAACAGAGCGGCGATCAGAATCACGCCGGGCACGTTCCTTTTTATGTCAGCGTAAGTCCACGACATCGACGTGAATCCCCCAACCGCCGATTCATGTGGTGGACAGAAGGCCGACTTTCAATCGGCCTCCCTGTTTCAGGAAATTGCTGTTAGTGTCCCGGCTTGTCGGCGCGCTGTTACTTTGCCTTTGAAAGCGCCAGCCACAGGCCGCCGCCGACCATGAAGCTGCCGCTGATCCTCGACAAAAGCTTGATGCGGCCGGCCGACAGCAGGCGCCCGGCGCGGCCGGCGGCCAGCGCATAGGTCGAATCCGAGAAGGCGGCGAAGATCATGGCGGTCAGGCCCATGATGGCGATCTGCAGCGAATAGTTGCCTTGCGGCGAAATGAACTGCGGAAAGAAGGCGCCGAAGAAGATCAACGTCTTGGGGTTGCTGAGCGCCACCAGCAGGCCCTGCAGGAAGAAGCCGCCGCGCGGTTTCCTGGCCGTTCCATCGGCGTTCAGCGTGCCTTTGGAACGGAACATCTGCACACCCATCCAGATCAGATAGGCGGCGCCGATCAGCCGCACCCACTCGAACCAGTGGCCCATGCCCGAGATCAGTGTGTTGAGGCCGATGCCGACGATGGCGATCATCACGGCAAGCCCTGCCTGCGTGCCGGCGACATTGGCGAGACCGGCGCGGGAGCCATGGCGGATGCTGTTGGCGATGATCAGCGTGACCGTTGGGCCCGGCACCAGGATAATGACGATGCAAGCCAGGACATAGGCGGCGTAGAGTTCCAGCGACATGATTTTTCCCCAGGAATGCCGCCGATGCGGCGCGGCTTGAGGACAATCAATGCATAGCAGCGCAGCCGGTGCAAGCCGCTAACTAGCGCCCTGCGACACGCCAGTCCGCCCGGTTCAGGCGCCGGTCTGCCAAGGCAGCGTTGCCTCATAGGCCGCCGCCGCCTTCAGCACGGCGAGGTCGCCGCGCGGCCGGCCGATCAGTTGCATGCCCATCGGTCGGCCCCTATCGTCGAAGCCGACCGGCACGTTGGCCGCCGGGCAGCCGCCCAAGGTCGCGAAGGCGGAAACCTGCATCCAGCGGTGATAGCTGTCCATTGCGCGTCCGGCGACCTCACGCGGCCAATGCGTATCGACATCGAAGGGGAAGACCTGCGCGGTCGGCAGCGCAATCAGATCATAGCGATCGAAGATCGACAGCAGCGTGCGATGCCAGGATGTACGGGTCACGGAGGCGGCGCGGATCTGTGGCGCCGTCAGCCGCATTGCGTTCTCCACTTCCCAGATGGCTTCCGGCTTGAGCAGGCGGCGCTTCGCGGGATCGTCATAGTGGGTCTTGAGCGCACAGCCGCTGCTGGCCTGGCGCAGCGTCACGAAGGCCTGCCACAGCGCTTCGAAATCGAAATCCGGCAGCAGGGGTTCGCTAGGGAAGGATGCATCTGCAAAGCGGCCAAGTGCTGCCTCGCACAGTCCGAGGATGCCGGGTTCGATCGGCAGATGACCGCCGAGGTCACCGAGCCAGGCGATGCGGCCAGCAGTTGCCGGTATTCCAAGCCCTTCGAGGAACGAGCCGGGTTTCTCGTAGGACAATGGCGCGTGCGGGTGGTAACCGGCCTGCACATCGAGCAGCAGTGCCATGTCACGGACGTTGCGGCCCATCGGCCCCTCGACGCCCATCTGCGCATGAAAGATCTCTAAATCCGGTCCGCCGGGAACAAGTCCTTGCGACGGGCGGAAGCCAAAAACATTGTTCCAGGCGGCCGGGTTGCGCAGCGAGCCGCCGAAGTCGCTGCCATCGGCGACGGGCACCATGTCGAGCGCCAGGGCCACCGCCGCGCCGCCGCTCGAGCCGCCGGCGGTCAGGGCCGGATCGAAGGCGTTCAGCGTCGGCCCGAACACGGCGTTGTAGGTGTTGGAGCCGAGCCCGAATTCGGGGACGTTGGTCTTGCCGATGATAATGGCGCCGGCATTGCGAATGCGCTCGACGAAGAAATCGTCTTCCTGCGGCACGAAATCGGCGAAGATCGGCGAGCCGAAGGAGGTCCTGAGGCCCGTGGTCGAGGCGAGATCCTTGATGGCGATCGGCATGCCGAAGAGCGGACCTGCCGCTTCGGCCCGCGACAGGCTGGCATCGGCCGCATCGGCTTCGCGCAGGATATCGGCGCGATCGCGCAAGGAGACGATGGCGTTGACCAGCGGATTGACCGCCTCGATGCGATCGAGGAATGCCGCCACCACCTCGCGCACGGAAAGCTCTCTCTCCCGGATCGCGCCGGCGAGTTCGACCGCGGACAGGCGGCAGATGTCGCTTGCCGGCTGCACGGCATGTTTCGTTTGAGGACGCAGCATTTTAATGGGTTTCCTGCAGCGCCTGATCGACGTCTTTGGCGAGCGGGATCGCCGGTTGGGCGCCAGGCTTCAGGCAGGCCAGCGAACCGGCCGCGCCAGCGCGCGCCAGCGCCTGTTCGAGCGCGAGGCCCGACGACAGGCTGGCGGCGAAATAGCCGCAGAACGTGTCGCCGGCGCCGACCGTGTCGACAGGCGTTATCTTGCGCGCAGCAACGGCCAGGAACTCGGTCGGTGTCGCCGCCATCACGCCGTCGCCGCCGAGCGTGACGACGACGATGCGGCCGGTCTTTCCGGCAAAGTCGCGCATGCGGGCCGCCCGGTCGCGGCCTTGCAGCGACAGCGCTTCGCCATAGAGGTCGAACTCGGTTTCGTTGGCGACGATATAGTCCGCCTTGTCGAGAAAGCCGGCTGCCTGCCCCTGGAAAGGCGCCGTGTTGAGCACGGTGATGGCGCCGGCCGCCCTTGCCTGGTCGAGGGCGGAATCGACGGTGGCCAGCGGAATCTCATTTTGCAGCAGCACGACGTCGCCTTTTTTCAGAAAGGCCTTGGAGAGATCGCCGGGGACCACGGAAGCGTTGGCGCCCGGCACCACGGCGATGATGTTTTCGCCGTCGTCGGCGACCATGATCAGTGCCGTGCCGGTCGAGGCGTGAGTCTCGGCAACGCCGGACAGGTCGACCTTGCCGTCGCGCAGCAATGCCAGTGCCTCGGCGGCGAAGCTGTCCCTGCCGACGGCGCCAACCATGCGCACCGAGGCGCCGGCGCGTGCGGCGGCCAGCGCCTGGTTGGCGCCCTTGCCCCCGGGCGCGGTGGTGAAGGCTGAGCCGCCCACCGTCTCGCCGGGGCTCGGCAAGCGGTCGACCTTGGCGATAAGGTCGAGGTTGATCGAGCCGATGACGATAATCAAGCAGGGCCTCCTGGCAACGCAAATTCAAAATATCGGAGCGTCTTCGTGCGTCCGGACGAACGCAGATCGTTCCGATTGCGTGAAAGCTAACCTGTAAGGCCGCGGCTTGCCAGACCACGCGCATGGTCCAGTCCGATTTGAGGTGTCGTGGCCTTATTCGCAGCGCACGGTGACCGTGCCCTGATAATCGCCGGCGGGAAAGATACCGCTCGACTTGGTGGCGGTGAGGTCGACCTGCATCGCGTGGGTGCCGTTGGCAACCCTCTGCGGCACACTTCCGTTGACATCGGTTCCCGAACCATCGAGGCGGAAGACTGAAGCGAAGGTCACGTTGGTGCCGCCGCCGCTCGGCGCGGAGGAGAATGCGGCAGGCGCCGGCGCCGAAACCGAATAGCAGTCAAGCAAGTTAAGTATCGAGCACAACAGGGAATTTGCCACCACGGTGGCGCTGGCGCTCGATCCGCCTGCCTGTTTGGAGCCCAGTATGCTGATGGCGGGATTGGCCTTCATCGTTCCGGACGCCCCGACCATGATGGTGCAGGTGCCGATGATCGCCGCCTGCGCCGGAAGGCAGGAACCGGCAAGTGCCGCCATCGCAAGCAGCGCGCGGCTACTGCTTCTTCTTTTTCTTGCCATCGCCATTTCCGGTCCTGATGCTCCAGCCTTCATTGGCCCACCCCGGTGACGCGGCCGTGGAAGCGCTGGCGGCCACGCTCGCCGTCTGGCCGTCGGCGCCGAGGCCCATTTTGAGGAGCTTCAGTTCCAACTGCAGGCGCTCGACCTCAAGCTCATAGAGACGGCTGCAATCGACGCGCTTCGGCGTACGCCCGATCGGGATCACCACCCGGCCGTAAGTGGCGACATCATTGTCGGACTGGCTGTTGCCTCTGATAACGCCGAGATCGACATAGGCCCCGGAGCCGGAGACGGCGGAACGGCATGTGGTGCCGTCCGCGGCACGGACCTCGTCCTGGCCCTGAGGCAAGGTAACACCGGGCAGGTTGAAGCCGCTCTCATTCTGGTTGAGGTTATAGACGTCCTCGGCCCCGGCCGGCGAGGCACCCGCCCAAGCAGCCGCGAGCGCCAGTGTCAGGACTTGCGGCGCCCGAAGAACTTTCCGCATATCTGTGCCCTTATCTGCGTTTGTTGATTGGGAAAGGGAATGCTTTCGGTACAGATACGCACTTTACGCTCGCCGGCGCCATCAAAGGGCACGACCACAAGGACAGAACGGGAAGCCTGGGAAGCCAGCTGGAAGACATTTGGAGAGATTCTGGCATCTACCGGCTGAAAATCCTGATCGTAGACGTGGATTTCGACCCGGATCTTCCTGTCGTAGGGATTGGCAGGGAAGATGCGGACCGCGAAGACGTC
>NZ_RZTT01000119.1 GCF_003996995.1 Mesorhizobium sp. M7A.T.Ca.US.000.02.2.1
GCCTGGATGCAATGCGCGATCTCGACGAATTGCCGCTCGGCGATCGTCAGGTTGGAAACGAGTTGCGAAGGGTCGAGCGTGAGGCCGAGTTCGCCAAGGGCCCTGGCGGTCTGGCTTTTCATCGCGGGATAGTCGATCGAGCCGAACCGTGTCGTCGGCTCCCGGCCGAGAAACATGTTCTCGGCGATCGACAGATTGGGCAGCAGCGAATGCTCCTGGAAAACGGTCGAAATGCCGGCATCGAGTGCGGCTCGCGGCGACTTCAAATCGAGCTTCTCGCCGTTCATGAAGATCTCGCCGGAATCGGGCTGATGCACGCCCGCCAGGATCTTCATCAACGTCGATTTGCCGGCGCCGTTCTCGCCCATCAGGGCGTGGACGCTGCCCGCCTTGAGATCGAGGGAAACGGAATGGAGCGCCTTGCTCCCTCCGAATGCCTTCGAAATGTGGGACATCTCGATAAGATTGGTCACGAAACCCTCGAACGAACCGGATTCGACAGATGGAATGGCCTGCGGGGAATGCTTGTCCACTCTCCGCCAGCCACGGCGCCGTCACTTCTTGCCGTAATATTCCTTGAGCTTGTCTTCTGGCAGTTCGCTTGGCCACCAGACATTGGCGGTGAGGTCATCGCGATAATATTTTTTGGCCTTGTCCTGGTCCCATCCGTCGGGATTGTAGACATAGCGCTTGTAGAGCTGCTTGCCTTCCAGAAGGGCAACGGCGGCGCGCACGCCGGCCGCACCTTGGGCGGGGCTGTATTCCGGCGAGATCGACTTGAACCCGTCCGTGATCCACTGGCCGAAATAGCCATTGTTGCCCTCGCCCGAAATCGGCGGAACGGGCGTGCCGAACTGCTTGAAGACATCGACGCAGGCGCGCGTCATGTCAGCGCCGGACGACCAGATGCCGTCAACCTGTGGGTTGTTCAGATAAAGCGTCTCGCACAGCTTCTTGGCCTTGTCGTACTGCCAGTCACCATGCTCCTCGGCGATGATCTGCACATGCGTGCCTTTAAGTGATTCCAGTAAGCCGTTGTAGCGGTTGGTGTCTTCCGGATGGCCGGCTAGGCCACGCAGGACCCAGATCTTGCCGTTGTCGCCGACGGTCTTGACCAGCCAGTCGCCCATCACCTTGCCGAAATGCTCGGCGCCGCCCTGGATTTCGGTGGTGTAGGCGTCGGAATCGATGCGGCCGGTGTGAAGGATGACCGGGATGCCGGCGGCGACCGCCTTGGCGATGCTGGCATTGGCCGATGTGCTGGTCACCGGCTGAACGATGATCGCGTCGACATGCTGCGCGATCAGGTCCTCGATGTCGGCCACCTGCTTTTTCTGGTCGAAGCCGGCATCGAGCAGGATGAATTTCGAGATGCGCTTGTCCTTGGCCGCGGCGTTCTCCGCCTCATGCGCCACCTGTACTGTCCAGGTGTTGGCGTTGACGCCGAAGTCGCTCATGCCGATGACCCAGGGCGGGTCCTTCTTGAACGCACCGGCCGCGGTCATGCGCGTGTCGTCGGGGCGCGGCGCCACGCCGTCCATCAGCTTGATGTCTTCCGCATGCGCCAGCGACGTCACGGCAAGCGTGGACGCAACGAGCATCCCCAGGCCGACGGTTTTCAGCAATCCTAACATTAAACTCTCCTCCTTGTGGTTGCCCCGGCCTACGAATTCGTATGGCCGGCCGTACGAATGCGTACGGCCATGAGACGCTCTCCCAATGCATGCTCGTTGTCGCAAACCGACCGATGCACGCAATTCTCCCGCCCCCGAACACATGCGTGCCGAAGCCCAATTCCTGCTGGACGATGATGACGGTCGAGAACTCCTCCGGGCACTTTAGAAGCACAGCGGATTCGCCCTGTCAATAGTTAGTCATGTTGAATGACTATTCCCTTGCTTGCCTTTCATCGCTCCTCTATCCATCATGATTGGCGCTCGCCGGCTTCGGCGCGCTGTCAGTCCCGGCGGGAAAAAAATGCGATCAGTCTTGTGCTACGGCGACTCCAACACGCACGGCCAGATCCCCGGCAGGGGGCCGCTCGAGCGCTATGGGCCGGGTGAACGCTGGCCGGGGATATTGCGTTCTCAGCTAGGCCCCGACTGGTATGTCATCGAGGAAGGATTGAGCGGCCGCACCACCGTCCACGACGACCCGATCGAGGGCGCCCACAAAAACGGCAGAACCTATCTTCGCCCCTGCCTGCAGAGCCATGCGACGCTCGACCTCGTCATCATCATGCTCGGCACTAACGATTTGAAGATCCGCTTCAACAAGCCGCCGTCGGAAGTGGCGATGGGGATCGGCTGCCTCGTCTACGACATCAAGGAGCTGGCGCCTGGGCCAGGCGGCTCGACGCCCGAGATCATGATCGTGGCGCCGCCGCCGATGCAGGACGACGTCAAGGAATGGAAGTCCATCTTCGCCGGTGCGCCGGAGAAATCGCGCCTGCTCGCGCTCGAGTTCGAGGTTCTGGCGGACTCGCTCGAACTCCACTTTTTCGATGCCGGCTCGGTGGTCTCGTGCAGCGAAGCGGACGGCTTTCACATCGATGCCGAGGCGCACAGATTGCTGGGCACCGCACTTGCCCGCGCGGTCGATGCCATCGGCTGGAGCCGCTCGACATGAGCAACACTACAGCCACCGGGCAACGAGCTCTAACCGACGGGGCGACCCTTGCCTGACATGAGGTTCGCACCACCCAATCCCTTGCGCATCGCCGATCGTGCGAGCGGGCTGAATGCATTGAGCGTCCGCAGCTACAATGAGCGGCTGGTGCTGTCGCTGCTGCTTCAGAACGAGGGCATTTCGCGGATGGAAATCGGCGAAAAGACCGGTCTGTCGGCGCAGACGGCCTCGGTCATCGTCCGCTCGCTGGAACAGGAAGGCCTGGTCTCGCAGGGCGAAGCGCAGCGCGGCCGCGTCGGGCCGCCCACCATCCCGCTTTCACTCAATCCGGAGGGCGCCTATGCGGTTGGCGTCGGCTTCAGCCGCCGCAGGATCGACATCGCACTCATCGATTTCATCGGCACCGTGCGCTTCCACACGCAATTGCCGGCGGATGAAGCCAATCCCTTTCCGCAAAGCAGCGATCTGTTCGGCGCGATCAGGCAAGCCATGACCAGCCTGCCGGTCGAGGCGCGCAGCCGGGTTGCCGGCATCGGCCTGGCCGTTCCCGACGATGTCGACACGATGGCTGCAACACGCAACGGATCGAGCACCTCGCTGAAAGCCTTGCAGGGGGAGATCGAGGAACAGATCAAGCTGCCGGTTTTCGTGCAGAACGACATCACCGCGGCGGCCGGCGGCGAGAGCATGTTCGGCGTCGCCAAGCCGCTCAACGACTATTTGTTCTTCTATCTGGGAGCACGGCTGCAGAGCAGGCTCATCCTCAACCACCAGATCTACAAGGGAAACTCCAGCGCCAGCTTCGATCATGGCCTTGTGCGCCTGGAGAGCGAACTGACCAAGCGCCGGCGCCCGTCCGAAATCATCTGGAGCAGCAGCCCCGAGTGGCCTGACCTTGGCGAGGCCTACAGCGAATGGCTAGGGGAATGCTCCAACCGCCTGAAAGCCTCTATTTCCGCACTGACCCAGTTTGTCGAATTCAGGACGGTCGTCCTGTCCAGCTACGCGCCGCAGAAGATCGCCAAGGCCTTGTGCGCCGACATCGGCCGGGAATTCCCCGGCATCGAAGCGCTGCCCGCGCGGGTCAGCATCAGCCCGAAGGCCGTCGGCGCGGCAAGCCTGCCATTCAGTTCGCGCTTCATGATCCAGTGATCGAGCCGAACCGGCGTTGCCGGTCGGCCGATTACGGGCTCTCTGCAGGTCCATCGATGATTTTCAAATGACAAGGCGATTCCGCTTGCCAGGACGCCTCACTTAATAGCATGTTAAGTGAACCCTGAGATCGCCATGAAAATCGCTGCGGATCACGCACTCAACGACAATGCCGCAACCAGCGCCGAAGCGCGCCGCTCGACGGTATTGGGCGATCGCATCAAGGCCTATCGCACCACGCGGCGCCTGACGCTGCGCCAGCTCGGCGACATGATCGGCACCACCGCCAGCTTCCTGAGCCAGCTCGAGCGCGGCCTTTCGGGTGCCAACACCAGCACGCTGATGCTGATCGCCAACGCGCTCGGCATCAGCCTCGCCGATCTTTTCGACGAACGCGAGGTGTCGCCGCACGCGGTGCTGACACGGGCCGAACGGCCGGCGCTGCCGACCAGCGAAGGCTACCGCAAGACGCTGCTGTCGCGCCGGCCGATCCGCGAGATGGAAGTCTATTGCGGCGAGTTCGCCGTCGGCGGCTCCACCGGCGACGTGCCCTACACGCATGGCAACGCGAACGAGATGTTCCTCGTGCTGCGCGGACGCGTGCAACTGACGCTCGGCGACGAGAGCTTCACCCTCGAAGAGGGCGACAGCATCGAATATTCGACCTCGACGCCGCACCGGACGATCAATGTCGGCGATGCGGTGGCCGAAGTGCTGTGGATCATTGCGCCGCCGACAAGCGGCGCCGTCGACCTCGACCAATATGTAGCCCGGAAAACGCTCGCGCCCGGTCTGCCAAAATCAAACAGCGAGCCATCGGAGGGTTAGAAAATGGGAAGCAGATCAAGATTGGCCGGGTTTTTCGGCGCCGCCGCACTGGCCTTGCTTGCGGCCGCCGCTCACGCGCAGAACGCGCCGCCGGCCGGGACCGTGGTGGACGGGTCGCTGAAGGGCAAGACGCTGACCTTCGTCTCGTATGGCGGCATCTACCAGGACGGCCAGGTTGCCGCGCTTAAGGAATTCGTCGACAAGAGCGGCGTCAAGCTCTTGAATGACGGACCGACCGAAATCGCCAAGCTTCAGGCGCAGGTCGAATCAGGCAATGTGACCTGGGATGTCGTCGACACGGATGATTTTCCGCCCTTCGTGCATTGCGGAAAACTGTTCCAGAAACTCGATCTGACCAAGCTCGACATCTCGCACATCCCGCCCGGACAGGTCGGCGAGTGCAGCGTGCCGGCGATGAATTACGGCATGGTCCTGATGTACAAGAACGACACGTACAAGGACAATCCGCCAAAGGACTGGAAGGATTTCTTCGACACCGCGAAATTCCCCGGCACCCGCGCCATCGACGGCAGCGGCAGCCCGCTCGGCGGCCTGATCGAACAGGCCATCCTGGCCGACGGCGGCAAGGTCGACGCCATGACGCCTGCCGATATCGACAAGGGCATCGCCAAGATCAAGGCGATCGGCCCCGACACCATCTTCTGGAAAACCGGCGCAGAATCCCAGCAGCTTGCCGAATCCGGCGAGGCCGACATGATCATCATGTGGACCGGCCGCGCCATGACGGCGGTCAAGAATGGCGCTGCCTATACGCCGGTGTGGAAGGACTGGCTGGTCGTCATGGATCAGCTGACCATCCCGGTCGGCGCCAAGGACCCCGATGCCTCCTACGCGCTGATCAACGCCTATCTCGGCAAGAAGTCGCAGGAGATCCTGACCGAGCAGACCTCCTACTCGCCGATCAACAACGAGGCACAGCCAAAGGTCGACGCGTCCGTCGCCGCCTTCCTGACCAACACGCCGGACCACGCCAAGCTCGGCTATCAGCAGAACATCAAGTTCTGGGTCGCCAACTTCGCCGCTGCGTCCGACAAGTGGACGGCGCTGATGGCCGGCAACTGAGCCGGCTACCACTGAGGTGACGGCGTGAGCCAGACATCGCATACGCCGACGGCCGGGGGTGATTATCCCCGGCCGTCAGGTGCCGTGCAGGGGCCGCAGCGGCGCCTGCGCCTTGCCGCCTATCCGTCGCTGCTGGCGATGCCGGCCCTGCTCCTGCTTATCGCGGCTATGGGCTATCCCTTGCTGACCGTCACGCTGCGCAGTTTTTCGGACCCGGCCTGGGGCCTGCAGAACTACGTCTGGTTCTTCTCCACGCCGGTGAACGTCACCGTCCTGTGGCGCACCTTTTCCATCGCCGCCTGGGTCACCATCGTCTGCGTCATCGCCGCCTATCCCTATGCCTATCTCATGACGGCGGTCGGGCCGCGCCTGCGGCTGGTCCTCATCCTGTGCGTGCTGGTGCCGTTCTGGGTCAGCGGCGTGGTGCGCACCCTGGCCTGGGTCATCCTTTTGCAGGATTCCGGTATCATCAATTCGGTCATCAGGCTGCTCGGCTTTGACGGCGTGAAGCTGATCCGCACGCAGACCGGAGTCGTCATCGGCATGGCGCAGGTGTTGCTGCCGTTCATGATCCTGCCGCTCTATTCTGTCATGCGCGGCATCGATTTGCGCCTCGTGCAGGCGGCGCGCAGCCTCGGCGCGCGGCCCGCACGTGCCTTCCTGCAGATCTATCTGCCGCTGTCGCTGCCAGGCGTCTTCGCCGGCGCCATCATCGTCTTCATCCTGTCGCTCGGCTTCTACATCACCCCTGCCCTGCTCGGCGGCCCGCGCAGCACCATGCTGTCGACGCTGGTGCAGAGCCAGGTGCTCAGCCTGCTCAACTGGGGACGCGGCGGCGCCATGGGGGTCGTCCTGCTGGTAGCGACCTTCGTGCTTCTGGCGCTCGCCGCACCGCTGATGCGCCAGCGCCACAAGCAGGCGGCCAGATCATGAGGCTGGCCCCCTTCCGCATCCTGCTCGGCCTGTTCTGCCTGCTGGTCGCCGTGTGGCTGGTCATGCCGACGCTGGTCATCATCCCGATGTCGTTCAACGAGAAGAAGTCGTTGGCCTTCCCACCCTCCGGTTTCTCCTGGCAGTGGTACGCGAATTTCTTCACCAATCCCGATTGGCTGTCGAGCTTCTTCAATTCGCTGAGGGTCGCGGGCCTCGTCGCCGTTGCCGCCACGCTGATCGGCACGCTGGCGTCGCTTGGCCTCAGCCGCATGAAACATTCCGGCGCCGGCCTGCTGCGCGCTATCCTGATCACGCCGATGATCGTGCCCGGCGTGGTGCTGGCGATCGGCATCTATGCCGTTTACCTCGACTACCAGCTTGTCGGCACCACCACCGGCTTCGTCATCGCGCACACGATGCTGGCGATCCCCTTCGTCATCATCGCCGTATCGGCAAGCCTCGAAGTCTTCGACGTGCGGCTGGAAACGGCGGCGGCCAGCCTCGGCGCCAACCGCTTCACCACATTCCGCACCGTGACCATGCCGCTGATCGCGCCCGGTATCCTGTCCGGGCTTTTGTTTGCCTTCGTCACCTCCTTCGATGAAATCATCGTCGCGCTGTTCATCACAAGCCCCTACCTCAAGACCTTGCCGGTGCAGATCTTCACCAGCATCACCCGCGACGCCGACCCGACGGTGACGGCCGTCGGAACCATCATCTTCATTGCCACGACGCTGATCATCAGCGCCGGGCTGATCATCAGCTCGAAATCGACGAGGAGTTGAGATGACTGCGAGGGAACGTGGCGCGGCCATCGACATCAAGGGCGCAACCAAGCGTTACGGCAATTTCACCGCGCTCGATGATGTCAGCCTGCATATCGAGCCGGGCGAGTTCATGACGCTGCTGGGGCCCAGCGGCTCCGGCAAGACGACCACGCTCAACGTCGTTGCGGGCTTCACCGACCTCACCGCAGGCGATCTTGCCGTCGGCGGCAAGAGCATCGTCGCCCTGCCGGCGCACAAGCGCAACATCGGCGTCGTCTTCCAGCACTACGCGCTGTTTCCGCACATGACGGTCGGCAAGAACGTCGCCTATCCCCTCACCTTGCGCGGCATGGACAAGCAGGCGCGCGACCGTCTCGTCGTACGAGCACTGGACATGGTCAAGATGGCCGATTTCGCGCATCGCTATCCCTCCGAACTTTCCGGCGGCCAGCAGCAGCGCGTGGCGCTGGCGCGTGCCATCGTCTTCGATCCGCCGCTGCTGTTGATGGACGAACCGCTCGGCGCGCTCGACAAGAAACTGCGCGAATGGCTGCAGCTGGAGATCAAGCGGATCCACCGCGAACTCGGCACCACCTTCGTCTATGTGACGCACGACCAGGAAGAAGCGCTGGTGCTCTCCGACCGCATCGCTGTGTTCAATCAGGGCCGCATCGAACAGGTCGGAACCGGCCGCCAGCTCTACGACGAGCCGACGACCTTGTTCGTGGCGAAGTTCATCGGCGAATCGACCAGTTTGCGCGGCGAGGCCCAGGCGTCCGGAGACCAGACCAGCCTGACGATCGCCGGCCAGAAGATCGTGGCCTACGGCAAGCTCGCCGGCGGCCGCAAACCGGTGGTCCTGCTGCGGCCGGAGAAGCTGTCGCTTGCCGGCACCAACACGCCTCCCGCCGCCGGGCAGAACAGCCTCACTGGTGAGGTCAGCGAAGCGATCTATCTGGGGTCGGGTTCGAAATACCAGGTGACGCTTCGCGACGGCTCGGTCGCCATCGTGCGCTCGTCGCTGGAAGCCACACCGTTCTCGATTGGTGACACGGTCGATCTGCGCTGGTCCGTCGTCGATGCAAAACTTCTTGCCGACGACGACCGCGCCGACATGACGATGACCTGACCGCTTTTCCCCGCAGGATTTTTAGACATGGACGCCAAAGTCAACGGCAACGTCTCGTTCTGGTATGCCGACATCGGTCTGCCGGCCTACCGCGCGCCGCTTCCAGGTGATCTCGAAGCCGATGTCTGCATCGTCGGCGCCGGCTACACCGGCTTGTGGACGGCTTATTATCTGAAGAAGGCCGATCCTTCGATCCGCATCGCCATCGTCGAGAGGGAGTTCGCCGGCTTCGGCGCGTCGGGCCGAAATGGCGGCTGGCTGTCCGGCGGCTTCAGCTGGTCGCGCGAAAAATATCTGCAGACCTCGACGCGCGGCGCCGTCATCGACATGGAAACGGCCATGCATGGCACGGTCGACGAAGTGATCGAGGTGACAGAGGCCGAAGGCATCGATGCCGACATCCGCCGCGTCGACAATCTGACGGTCGCCACCAACCCGCCGCAGCTCGAACGGATCAAGGCCGCCTATGCCGATGCGATCGGCTGGAGCGTGCCGAGCGAGCGTGTCAGCCTGATCGGTCAGGAAGAGGCCAGAGCCCGCATCAACATCAAAAATGTGCTTGGCGGTTATATCCACCACGGCACCGCGCGCGTGCAGCCGGCCAAGCTGGTGCGCGGCCTGTCCGAAGCCGTCGAACGCATTGGCGTGCCGATCTACGAGCAGACCACCGTGACCGGCATCGAGAAGGGCAAGGTCACGACGAGCCGCGGCACCGTGCGCGCGCCAATCATCATCCGTGCCACGGAAGGGTTCACGGCCGGCATACCAGGCAATGAGCGGCTCTGGCTGCCGCTCAACAGCGCGCAGATCATCACCGAGCCGCTGCCGCAATCGCTATGGGACGAGATCGGCTGGGAGGGCCATGAGCTTCTCGGCGACGCCGCGCACGCCTATTGCTATGCACAGCGCACCAGGGAAGGCCGCATCACCATGGGCGGACGCGGCGTGCCCTACCGCTACGGCTCGCAGACCGACGTGCGCGGCCAGACGCAGCAGGCGACGATCGAAAGCCTGCACGCGATCCTCATCCGCCTTCTGCCACAGACAGCCAAGCTTCGCATCGACCACGCCTGGTGCGGCGTGCTGGGCGTGCCCCGCGACTGGTGCACGACGGCCGGTCTCGACCCTGAGACCGGCATCGGCTGGGCCGGCGGCTATGTCGGGCTCGGCGTATCCAGTTCCAACCTGTCGGGCCGCACGCTGCGCGACCTCATCCTGCGGCGCGACACCGAACTGACCCGACTGCCCTGGGTCAACCGCCAGGTCAGCAAGTGGGAGCCCGAGCCGATGCGCTGGCTCGGAGTCCATTCAATGTATCAGCTCTATCGCGTCGCCGACGAACGCGAGGAGGCCGGCCTCCAGCACACGTCGAAACTCGCCGCGATCGCCGACCGCATCACCGGGCATTGAGCCTCGGAGCGACTCCAAAACTTTCTGCTTTTTCAGTGCCTGCCCGGAGACTGCCATGACCGATTTCCAGACCTTCTCCCATCTCGCCTCGATCGATCTCGGCGAGCCCGAGCCCAAGCCGACCTCGATCAGCGGCAATCAGTTCGAAGCAGCGAAGACGCTGTGGACCTCGCCAGACAGCACGTTGGAAGTCGGCGTCTGGGAGTGCACGCCGGGCCGCTTCACCGCATCGCGCGACAGCAATTCCGAAACGTGCCACATCGTGTCAGGCCGGGTCTCGCTGCATGGGTCCGATGGCCGCAGCAAGGACGTCGGCCCGGGCGAAATGCTGGTGCTGCCGAAAGGGTGGAAAGGCGAATGGACGATCCACGAGAAGACGCGGAAGCTCTATATCCTGCACTTCGAGGCGTGAGCCGACGTCCGCTTTGGCCGAAGCCTCCCCAACTTCGTCATCCTAGGGCGAAGCAGGAGCGAAGCTCCGTCGCGGAGACCTTGGGATCCATTCCGTGACAGCCATCGAGGAATGCAGCGGAACAGAATTCTGCACCGCTGCAGCGCTTTGAGGTCGCGGCATGTATCCCTTGGGCTGCGGAGCAGCTCCAGGGGTCTGCGCCGCGTTGCTACGCTCCTTGCTCCGCCTGTGGATGACGAAGCGATGGGCGCTACTCGTCGTCCAAACCGCCGGCCGTCGGCTTGCCTTCTATCGCCTGCCGCAAGGCGTCGTTGATGCGGTCCTGCCAGCCCGGCCCATCCTCCTGGAAGTGGTCCAGTACGGCGCGGTCGATCCGGATCGAAACAAGCTCCCTGACGCCTGGAGCGGCCGGCGGCTCGCGCACCGGAGCGGCCGGCTTCTTCACCGGTTTGAAAGCCGCCTCGGCGGCCGCCATCGGATTTGTCGGTCGGCGCGGGGGATTTGCCATTGGGATGACCCTGACTGAGACGATTCGTGCGCAGCACGCTTGCGCCACCATAGCCCAACCAGCGCCGTCGCGCAGGCCCATTTGGTCGGGACGATCACTCGGCTGCTTGAAGACTCTGCGCCTCGATGATGACCCTGATCTCGGCGCGGCAGGAGCCGCAATTCGTGCCGGCATGCAGGGCCGCGCCGATTGCCGCGACGCTGCCGCAGCCGCGGCGCACCGCTTCGACGATCTGGTTGGCGCCGACGCCGAAACAGGAGCAGACAATGGCGCCGCGATCGACGTCGACCCCGCCCGGCCGTCCGGCCACGATCGCCAGCCTTCCGCGCCGGTCGACATGATCGGCACTTAACTGTTCCGCCGCCCAGCCGCGCGACACGGCGACCGGGCCGGGCGCGACGAACAAGGCGCCTGACAGTTGATCGCCGTCGAAGGCGGCGATGCGATGCTGGCCGGCGTCGCAGTCATGATAGGCGAGCATTTCCGCACCCGGTGACGCGCCGAACAGTGACCCGGCAAAGCCGACCCAGTCGATGTCGTCTTCGGCAAAGGCAAGCTCGACCCGCCAGCCGCCCTTGCATTTGGCCACGGCCCAATAGGCCGCGGCATCGGGCGACGGCCTATGCCGCGTCACCGCAAAGCCGAAGGCTTTTGCGGCGAATTTCTCGATGCGGGCGGCGACATGTTTCAGCGCCGGCTGGCCGGAAATGGGATCGGTCAGCGGCGCGGTCAGCGTGTCGAGCCGGCCCTTTGCCGAGAACTGATCGGTCCAGTGCATCGGCGCAAACAGGCTGCCCTGGCGCTGGCGCGCCGTCACCAGCGCGCGGACCAGCACGTCACCGCGCGGGCTGGAAACGCGCACGATGTCGGCGTCACCGATGCCGAAGCGCTGCGCATCCACCGGGTGGATCTCGACGAAGGGCTCGGCGATGTGCTGCGAAAGCCGCGGGCTTTTGCCGGTCCGCGTCATGGTGTGCCAATGGTCGCGGATCCGGCCGGTGTTGAGGATCAGCGGATAGTCGGGACTGGTGCGGACTTCCGTGGTCGGGCGGATGGCGATGAAGCGCGCCTTGCGATCGGGTGTGTAGAAATTGCCGTCGGCGAAGAAGCGAACCTGGAGCCCAGTCGTGCCGACCCCTTCTGGCCTGCCGGCCATTTCCCCCTCGAGGGGGGAGACTAGCAGCTTTGACACCGGCGCTTCTTCCGCAGCGTTGGCGATTGGCGAAAGCCGAGCGGCAGGCTGATCTCCCCCCTTGAGGGGGAGATGGCCGGCAGGCCAGAAGGGGTCGGCACGACCGGGCGCCGGCCACTGGAACGGCTCAAGCGTTGCGTAGGTCTCGCCATCAACTCCGCCGTAGACGCCAATATCGAAATCCCGCACACCATCATTCTCGAACCCCGACAGCGCTGCGTGTTCAGCAAAAACTTCCGCCGGCGTCGCATAGGAAAACGCCTCGCCGAACCCCATCCGCTGGCCCACCTCGGCGACGATCCGCCAGTCGGGCAGCACCTCGCCGGGCAGCTCCAAAAAAGCGCGCTGGCGCGACACCCGTCGCTCGGAATTGGTGACGGTGCCGTCCTTCTCGCCCCAGGCGGCGGCGGGCAGCCGGACATGGGCATGGCGGACGGTGTCGGTCCGGGCCAGCACGTCCGACACCACCACGAAAGGGCACGCCTTGATCGCCGCTTCGACCGCATCGGCGTCCGGCATCGAATCGACCGGGTTGGTGGCCATGATCCACAGCGCCTTGATGCGCCCGTCAGCCAGCGCCTGGAACATCTCGACTGCCTTCAGGCCCGGCTTTTGCGCGATATCAGGCGCGCTCCAGAAGCGCTGCACGCGGTCGCGATGGTCGGGGTTTTCGATCTCCATATGGGCGGCGAGCATATTGGCCATGCCGCCGACCTCGCGGCCGCCCATGGCGTTGGGCTGGCCCGTCACCGAAAACGGCCCTGCTCCGGGTTTGCCGATGCGGGCGGTGGCGAGATGGCAGTTGATGATGGCGTTGACCTTGTCGGTGCCGGATGACGACTGGTTCACACCCTGGCTGTAAACCGTCACCGTTTTCGCCGTCGCCGCAAACAGGCTGTAGAAACGGCCAAGCTCGTCCTCGCTCAGGCCGGTGGCGGCCGCGACGCCGGCCAGGTCGAGCGCGGAGGCCGCGAAAAGCGCTTGCCCGAAGCCGGTCGTGTGCGTCGTGATGTAGGCGCGGTCGAGCGCGTTGTGCCGGCCGAGATAAGCGAGCAGGCCCGTGAACAAAGCGACGTCGCCATCGGGCGCGATCGCCAGGTGCATATCGGCGATGTCAGCGGTCATGGTGCGACGCGGGTCGACCAGGACGATCTTCATCTCCGGCCGCTTTTCCCGGGCAGCCGCGATGCGCTGGTAGAGCACGGGATGGCACCAGGCGAGGTTGGAGCCGACCAGCACGATCAGGTCGGCCAGTTCCAGATCCTCGTAGGTTCCCGGCACGGTGTCGGAGCCGAAAGCGCGGCGGTGGCCGGCGACCGAGGAGGCCATGCACAGGCGCGAATTGGTGTCGATGTTGGCCGAGCCGACAAAACCCTTCATCAGTTTGTTGGCGACATAATAGTCCTCGGTCAGCAACTGGCCGGAGACATAGAAGGCGACCGCATCGGGCCCATGCTCGGCGATGGTCTGCGAGAAGGTCGAAGCGACCAGGTCGAGCGCCTCGTCCCAGCCGGCGCGGCGGCCATGGATCTCCGGATGAAGCAGCCTGCCGTCGAGGTCGATGGTCTCGGCCAGTGCCGAGCCCTTGGAGCAGAGCCGGCCGAAATTGGCCGGGTGGTCGGGGTCGCCACGCACGGACACCTCACCGTCCGCGGCGACCTTCGCCAGCACGCCGCAGCCCACCCCGCAATAGGGGCAGGTGGTCCTCACCTCGCGCGCTTCGTCGATCTCCATTGGTCAGGCCGCGCGGCTGGCCAGCGCTTCCAGCGCAATGAACAGATGCTCGCCTTCGACCCGCACCGGAATGGTGCGCACCGCGCCCTCGTCGGCGCCGAGCGCCTTGCCCGTCTCCAGCGAAATCACCCAATTGTGTAAGGGACAGGTCACCGCCGCACCGTGCACGATGCCCTGGCTGAGCGGTCCACCCTTGTGCGGGCAATGGTCGTCGATGGCATAGACCTGATCGTCGGCGGTGCGGAAGACGGCGATCTTGCCTTCCGGGGTGGCGACGCAGCGCGCGCCGCGGCGGGGGATGTCGGCGATAGAGCCGATGGCGATCCAGTTCATGATTGTCACTCCGCCGCCTGCGCAAACCCGACCGAGGCCATCGGCCGGAATTCGTGCTTGTCCTTGCCGGAAACGCGTTCCGACCACGGATCGACCTGGGCGAATTTCTGGCTGAAGACGAAGCGGTCGTAATAAGCCTTGCGCTTCTCGCCATCGTCCATGATCTGACGCTTGATCTCGGGGATGCCGATGCGTTTGGCCCATTTGTAGATGCGCTCGAGATAGCGGCCCTGCTCGCGATACATCTGCGTCAGCGCCACGATATGCTCCAGCGCCTCATCCTCGGTCTTGACCAGGCCGAGCACCTCGGTGCCCTTGATGTCGAGGCCGGCCGCGCCGGCAAAATGGATCTCGTAACCACTGTCGACACAGATCACGCCGACATCCTTGCAGGTCGCCTCGGCGCAGTTGCGCGGACAGCCCGACACCGCCATCTTGACCTTGGCCGGCGTCCACGAGCCCCACATGAATTTTTCGATGCGGACGCCAAACCCTGTCGAATCCTGCGTGCCGAAGCGGCACCAGTCCGAGCCGACGCAGGTCTTCACCGTGCGCAACCCCTTGGCATAGGCGTGGCCGGAGACGAAGCCGGCCTGACCGAGATCGGCCCACACTGCCGGCAGGTCCTCCTTGCGGATGCCGAGCATGTCGATGCGCTGGCCGCCGGTGACCTTAACCATCGGGATTTCGAACTTGTCGACGACGTCGGCGATGGCGCGCAGCTCCGCCGCGTTGGTGACGCCGCCCCACATGCGCGGCACCACCGAATAGGTGCCGTCCTTCTGGATGTTGGCGTGGACGCGCTCGTTGATGAAGCGCGACTGGTAGTCGTCGGCGTACTCGTCCGGCCAGTCGCAGACGAGATAGTAGTTGAGCGCCGGCCGGCAT
>NZ_RZTT01000011.1 GCF_003996995.1 Mesorhizobium sp. M7A.T.Ca.US.000.02.2.1
GCTCATTTCAGCCCCTCGAGATAAGCGACGATGTCACAGGCGACCGCCACATCCCGGAACCAGACCCCGCCAAGGGCGACCTTGCTCCCGAACGTGACGGCCCCCGCGATACGGGCATGGATGATGCCAGCCTGCATCGCTGGCTCGAGCGCACCTGGCGGACGCCGTCCGGCATCGTAGGAGCGCTCTCGAGCGTCGATCACAAGGTGATCGCACGACGCTATTTGATCACCGCTTTCGTCTTCCTTGGTCTTGGCGGTCTCAACGCTGTCGCCATGCGTATCCAGCTTTCGGGACCGCAACGCGGCCTGATCGGGCCCGACCTCTACAACCAGCTGTTCACCATGCATGGCGTTACGATGATGTTTCTGTTCGCCGTGCCCATCGTGCAGGCGACCGGGATCTACCTGGTGCCGCTGATGGTGGGCACCCGCAACATCGCGTTTCCGCGCCTGAACGCGTTCAGCTATTGGATCTACGTCTCGGGCGGCGCTTTCGCCTGGGTGTCCTTCGCCCTCAACATGGCTCCTGATGTGGGCTGGTTCGCTTACGTGCCGCTGTCCGGCCCCGAATTCGCACCGGGCAAGCGCGCCGATGTCTGGGCGCAGATGATCACCTATACCGAAGTGTCGTCATTGGCCGTCGCTGTTGCGACCATCGTCACTGTGTTCAAACAGCGTGCCCCCGGCATGTCGCTGGACAAGATCCCACTCTATGTCTGGGCGATGCTGGTCACTTCCTTCGTCGTCGTCTTCGCGATGCCGGCGGTGATGATCACCTCGACTTTCCTGATCCTTGACCGCCTGGTCGGCACGCACATCTTCAACCCGGCGGAAGGTGGGGATGCTCTGCTGTTCCAACATCTCTTCTGGTTCTTCGGTCATCCGGAGGTTTACATCATCTTCCTGCCGGCGACGGGCATGGTGTCCGCGATCATTCCTGTTTTCGCCAGGCGACCGACATTCGGTCATCTCGGGCTGGTCCTGTCGCTGATCGCAGTCGGCTTCCTGTCGTTCGGGCTCTGGGTTCACCACATGTTCGCCACGGGATTGCCTAAGCTCGGCGCCAGTTTCTTCACCGCATCCAGCATGCTGATCGCCATTCCAAACGGCGTGCAGATCTTCTGCTGGCTTGCAACACTTTGGGACGGCCGGCCGGTGATCCGGACGCCATTGCTGTTCGTCTTCGGCTTCTTCTTCATCTTCGTCATCGGCGGGCTGACCGGCGTCATGCTCGCCTCTGTGCCATTGGATCTTCAGGTGCACGACACCTATTTCGTCGTCGCGCATTTCCACTACGTGCTGATCGGCGGCTCGGTGTTCCCGCTGCTTGGCGCGGCTTATTTCTGGTTCCCGAAGATCACCGGCCGCATGATGAGCGAACGCCTTGGACGGTGGCATTTCTGGCTGGCCTTCATCGGGTTCAATGCGGCCTTTTTCCCGATGCATCTCGTCGGCCTATGGGGCATGCCACGAAGGGTCTACACCTATCCGGCCGAGCTTGGCTGGGGCAACATCAACCTTTTCATCTCGGCAGGGGCGCTACTCTTCTTCCTGAGCTTTGTCCTGTTCACCTTCAATCTTGTGCATGGCGCGTTGAAAGGCACCTCGGCCGGCAACAATCCGTGGGACGCAGGAACCTTGGAGTGGGCAACGTCCTCGCCACCGCCGAGCTATAATTTCGCACGCATTCCCATCGTCACCCATATCGAGCCGCTCTGGGCCGAGCGCGAGGCGCTCCCTGTAGCGACCGGGCTCCGCGTCGATGCGCGCGAACTCCTCATCTCGACCTTGGCCGAAGCTTATCCCGATATTCGCGAGAAATCGGCCACACCGTCGATCTGGCCGCTTTTTGCGGCGCTAGCCGTCGGCGGCACGTTTCTCTATTCGATCTTCACGCCTTGGGCGATCGTCTGGGGCGCCGCGCCGATCGCCATCACGTTGATCGGTTGGTTCTGGCCGAAGGGCGATCCGGAGGACCAGGAATGAAGCAGCGCGCCGCCGCCGATCTTTCTGGCCTGCCGACCTTCGGGCACGGTCCGCGCAGCCCCACCTGGTGGGGCACGCTCGGCTTCATGGCTTTGGAAGGCACCGGTTTTGCGCTGGCAGCGGGCGCATATCTCTATCTTGCGCTGTCGTGGCCAGCGTGGCGGCTTAGCGCACCGCAGCCTGACCATTGGCCCGGAACGATCGTGACGATTTTGTTTGTCGTCAGCCTTGTGCCCAACCACGTCCTCCACCGCCACGCCAAGCAATGCTCCATGGTTCCGGTGCGGATCGGCCTGGTGGTCATGTCGCTGCTCGGCATCGCTCCGCTCGTCGTGCGCTGGTTCGAATTCCCCGCCCTCAACATCTATTGGGACACCAACGCCTATGGATCGATGCTCTGGGTGCTGCTTGGCCTGCACACCACGCACCTCATAACCGATGTCGGCGACACCATCGTGCTGACAGTGCTGATGTTCACGCGCCACGGCTATAGCGGCCGGCGCTTCGGCGATGTCGGCGACAATGTCTTCTACTGGGATTTCGTGGTCCTGACCTGGATCCCGATCTACGTGCTCATCTATTGGGCGCCGAGGCTAGGCTGAGATGCGAGCGTTGCGGTTGGGAACGTCCTGGGGTGGTCTTCTGTCAGGTCCGCTGGCCTGGGCGGTCTCGACACAGCTGAATTATGCGCTGGTGCCTTGGCAATGCAACCGTCAGGTGCCGGTCGTGCTTCCCGTGGCGCTGCTGCTCGTCTTGTTGTCGCTGCTCGGCGGGGCGCTGTCGTGGCGGGCGAAGCGGCGAGGCGGTGCCGCATTCAAGCCGGAGCGTACGCGCGGCACAGAGCGCTTCGTCGCCAATCTCGGGATGTTGTCGGCGTTGCTGTTTGCGCTTGTGATCCTCATGCAAGGCAGCGCGGCGCTGATCCTGGATGGGTGCCTGCGATGAACCTGGACGCGCTGTTCCCTACTTCCATCTGCTACGGCGCCGGCGCGCCCGGGGCCGGGTGGACGCTCGCGCTGCCCATCACCCTGCCACTCGCCGTGCTTGCCCTGGTATATGTCGTTGGCGCTGGCCGGCTTTGGCGGCGCAGCAGCCGCGGCAGGACTCTGCGGCTGCGCCAAGCTCTGCTGTTCACGGCCGGATGGAGCGTGTTGACAGCCGCATTGGTCAGCCCGATTCATGTGCTCGGCGAGCAGGTCTTTGCGGCGCATATGATCGAGCATGAGCTGCTGATGGCCGTGGCGGCGCCGCTGTTGGTCTCTGCCTGCCCGGCTGCGGCCTTGATGTGGGGCCTACCCATCCGGTTTCGGCGCATCCTGGGAATTGCCGGACACGCCAATTGGCTGAGGGTGGTCTGGGCCTTCGCAACGCGGCCGATCAGCGCGACCACTATCCACGGCATTGCTATATGGATTTGGCACATTCCGGTGTTGTTCGAGGCCGCGCTCGAACGCGGCGTACTGCACTATGCACAGCACGCGAGCTTCTTCGGAACAGGGCTGCTGTTCTGGTGGGTCCTCTTGCCGCGTCCCGGCCGCCAGCATGCCTATGGGAGCGCAGTGATGCACCTCTTTGTCACCTCGCTGCATACCGGGCTGCTCGGCGTTCTCCTGTTGCTCTCGCCACGCCTCTGGTACCCGGAGAACGCCGTGGGAGCGGCACTGTGGAATTTGAGCCCCCTGGAGGACCAGCAACTTGCCGGACTGGTGATGTGGGTTCCGGCTGGATTGATATATGGCGGCGCAGCGCTGCTGCTGGTCGCGTTGTGGATCAAGGCGAGCGGAAGGAGGGAGGCGGCGCATGCGTACGAGCTTGTCTAAACTGCTTGCCGCCGTCATCGCCGCGCTGGTGCTGCTCGTCGCGGCCGTGGCCGGAATGACCTGGTGGTCCGATCGGGCCGCGCGCGTCCGCCACGAGGCGGAGGCGGCCACGGGCGGTGACACTGCGAGGGCCTTGCCGATCATGACTGCGAATGGCTGTTCCGGCTGCCATACGATTACGGGCGTGCCGGGCGCGCAAGGGCAGGTCGGTCCTCGCCTGGATGCCAGCCTTGCTGGCCGCATCTTTATCGGTGGCGGGCTGGCCAACAATCCAGAGAACCTGATCCGCTGGATACGATCGGCAAGGGAAGTCGATCCGCACACGGCCATGCCATCGACACGGATCACGGAGCAGCAGGCGCGCGATATCGCGGCCTACCTCTACGCTCTAAAATGATTTTAGCGGTCCATCGTCTGAACAACAACGCCGGCCCTTCTGAAGGGACCGACTATCGTTGATCCAGGATCATTTGAGCTAGGTTTGACGCTCAGACGGATCGGCAATCCGTTCACGCACGGCATGCTCGGTTTTATCTGCTGTAGACTTCACGATCTCGCCGAGCTGATCAGCCATCGTGCCTGCTTCCATATGTTGCCGGCCAGCTTCCTGCTTGATGGTCTCATAGGCGTCGGCGGCGACCTGCTTGGCCTCATCGAGACCCCTGTCGAGCATGGTTCCGGCAGTATCGCGAAGCTTATCACCAAAGGCGCCTAGTTGCTCATCCTCCGTTGCGGTATGCGGCAGCATTGCACCTATAGCGGCGCCGATGGCGAGACCGACGGCCGCTACGGCCAAGGGTTGGTCCTCCAACAGATCTTGCGCGGAGCGGCTCGCTTTTGCCGCCATGTCACCAGTCCTCGAGCTTGCATTGGCAGCGCTTCCCGTCAGACCCGCCGCAGCGGCCCTTGCGGTGCTCGATATGGTATCGCCGACGCTGGTAGCGCTCGATGAGAGCGATTCCGCGGCATCGGAGAGCGTGCCGCCGAAGCCGCCGCGCTCCCCTTCATCATGTCGTCCCGGCGCTGAAGGCAATGGGTAGCCAGCCGAACCGTGGGCCGTGTTTGAGGTACCGCTGCCGAACATCAGCCAAGCAAGACCCGCGCCGACCATGGTGACCGGCAAAGGATTGTCTCGGACCTGCGTTCTGAGATTGCTGAGCATGGCCGAGCTCTCCCCTCCCGAGAACAGCCCGGTGAACTCATCCAGCAATTGTCCGGGCGTCATCTTGCCTCGAATGGATTCGGCGGTCTCCATCACCCGGGCGCGAGCTGCCTCGGCCTCGCGTTCAAGTTCGGCTGCGGATTTCTCTTTCATCTCACCTGTTCCTTGATCACGCTCGCGTCGCGCTTGAGCTGTTCCTGGGTCCGGTCGGGGGTAAGTTCCGAAGGCGCCATGCTGGCCATCCCGGTCCGCAGCAGGATGACGCCGAGAACCGCCACAACCACACCGACCAGCAGGGAAGACCACCCCGCGCCAAGCCCTGCCCGCGTCAGTGCGATAACGAGTGCCTGCAGCAACACCAATAGCGCGGCGAGCAGGCAGATCGCGCCGCCCAGCACTTCCGCGGCACCTGCTCCGGCTTTGGCAAGCTTTTCAGAGAGCTCCGCCCGAAACAGCCTGGCCTCGGTTTGCACCAGAGTGGTGACATTCTGGGCCAAGTCGGTGATCAGTCCGGTAAGGCTGGGATTGTCCTGAGTGTTCATCTGTCCTGCTCCGCGTTCTGCGTGGCCCCATCATCGCCGACGAGGCCAGAATCCTGGGAACGATCAGCGGACCAATCCTGTTCCCGATCGGTGTGTGATCTGAAGTCTTCCGGATCATCCTGAAATTCGGGCCTTGTCGGCGGAGAAGCCTTGATGAACCGCCCGAGAGCCAATCCGGCCAATACCGATCCGGCAAGCAGGACACCGGGATTTTGCCGGCCAAAGGACTGCACGTCCTCCAGGACCTGGCCGAACGGTTTCTGTTTCAATGACGATGAAAGCCGCTCCAAGCCACCGGCGGCATCCAATGCGAACTTCGATGCGTTCCTTTCATCGTTGTTGGCCAGATGGTCACTGGCCGCGCGCAGTGCGCCGCCCAGCGCCGCCAGACTCGATCCGATGTCGCGCTGAGCTTCCTCCGCCTTGTCGGAAATCGCATCCCTGGCTTCAGATGCATAATCGCCAGCCTTACGGGTCACCGTGTCACGCGCGTCGTGAAGCAGCTCGCTGGCACGTTCTTGTTCCTGGCGAAGCCTGTCGGAAACGTCGCTTTTCGCCTTGTCGAAATCGGTGGGCTGTCCGCCCTGATCGTTCTCATGCTGCATGGGCCACCTAGTGAAGACCGAGGAAGGAGAGGACCGCGAGCACGACAACGATAAGGCCGATAAGATAGATGACACTGTTCATGTGCACGTCCTCCGTGGCTTCCCAACTTCGTGGAACCTCCGATGTTCCACTAGGTGAAAGCATTTATGATCAGGCTGAAACGGAGAGCTCGTCAGGCACGCAACAATCAGGAATGAGCTGAGCTGCCCCTCGTGCGGAGCTTCAGTGGCTCGAGTACAAACCTCCCGACTGCGCACGGGTCGAGCGGAAGGCCGCCGGTTGCCTCGGCTTTGGCTGACCTTTGTCTATTCGGCTGTCCGCCTGTCGATCATCTGCTCGCTCTGGACGCCCGGCACGTCCCTGCGCTGTTGGACGCCTTCAACGAAGCGAGGATGAAGGCATAGAATACGTGCTGATGTTTCATTCTCCTGCGGGAAGGAGCAGAGATATTCAGTTCGCCCATGTCTTCGAACGCCGCGAGCGACTGCTGCATGGTGTCGTGTGCACGCGCTCCGACGGATTGTTCCGTCCGAGCAACACCTAAATCATGCAACCTTGGAAAACAGGGCGACGTCGCATCTGGCCAAGCCGTAGCGCCACCGATGATCGGTCGTGGCGACCCGGCTTTGGTAAAACAGCGAAAGTTGGCCCCCTTCGATCATCACGGTCGAGTGGCCGTTCTCTCCCGGCTGGCCTGGTTCCAGCACCGGTCCCATCGACACATAAGGTCCAGCAACATCATCGGCGATGGCAAAAAACACGCGTTGCCGGTTTCCCCGAAGGCCATTCGGGAGAAAGCAAGTGGCATTGAGAAGCACGCGGCCATCCGGCAATTCGACCAGTTGTGCGCCCTCTATCCCCCATTCGTAGTCGGGATCCTCTCTCGTGTTGTGGTGAGGAACTTCATTATGGTCGAGGATCTTGCCGATCCGCTTCCAAGGGCCGAACCATGAATCGGATTGGCTACGCGCGAGATAGATGTCGGGCTGTGGCACCCTGGTGAATTTTGGCATGGCGGAATAGACGAGGTAGCGCTTGCCGCCAATAACTGCGGGATGCGGATCGTAAATGCCATCTTCCTCCGTGTCCGGGATGGCGAGGATTGCCGGGCTAAGAACCACCCAATGGAACCCGTCATTGGAAACCGCATGCTCGCAGCGGCCACCAGACTTCATGAACTCGGTCTGGATGAACATGTGAAAGACGCCACTTTCGTGAATGACCCCCGGAGCCGCAACACCACTCCCATTGATAGGAAGCTCGATCGACTGATGCTCGGTCCACGGCCCATAAAGTTCCGGCGCCGTGGCATGCAGGATCCTCCACGTCTCGCTGGTCACCGTGCCGCTCGAGCCGAAGACGTGCCACAGGCTGCCATCAAAGACGGGGCAAGGGTCTTTGAGATCATCCACGCTTTGCGGATGAAACAGCGGAAAAACATTGGTTGAAAAGTCGATCTTCATATCAGCCCCGGAATTCGCCTGGCACGGACTCGCCAGTGATGCGGGCGAATCAACTTGATGTCCTGCACATTTTATAACCAGCGACTTAAACGCAAATACGGCAGGTCAGTTCTCCACCGACATTCCCCCGTCGCTCACGCTTTCAAAGCCCGGCGACGCGTGGTGGCCGTTCTCAGCTCCGCGGAAATATCGTCGCATCCATCATCCGAGCGGTGACTGAGAGCTCTTCACTTCACCTTGGAACAACTCACGCGGTGGAAAGTTAGGAGCTGGTACCGAAGTCTATTTCTCCTCCATCTGCGATTAACAAATGTTAGTCGCAGCATAAATTAAAGATTACAGGAAGGAAAATCTCAATGGAAGCAGCCTTGGGCAGGGTGTCCGCCAGTAAACACGCTGGCAGGGAAAATCTACTGGTTTGCTTCTCGCACTTGCGTTGGAATTTCGTCCATCAACGCCCGCAGCATATTCTCACTCTTGCATCCATGCAGCAGAGAGTGATCTACTTTGAAGAGCCTCTTTTTGAAGAACTGCCACAGCCGCTGATGCGGACGAGCGAGGCATCGCCAAACATTCTAATTGTGACACCAGTGCTTCCGCTCGGCGCGTCGGCCACGAAATCAGATGCCGTCCAGCGGAGATTTGTGCAGCAGATCATAGCTTCTATGCCGCACAGCCGGCTGATCGCCTGGTACTACACGCCGATGGCTCTTCGCTTCACGGAGTTCCTTGACCCAGACATATGCGTCTACGACTGCATGGACGAACTCTCCGCCTTCAAGAATGCGCCGCCCGAACTGGCGCAGATGGAAAAGGAACTTCTGCGCCGCGCCGATCTCGTTTTCACCGGTGGCCTGAGCCTGTTCGAGACCAAGCGCCGCCTGCATCAGGCCATTTACCCCTTTCCGAGCAGCATCGATGTGAAACACTTTCACAAGGCAAGGCTGCCAGGAAAGGACCCCATCGACCAGGCCGGCATTCCTCACCCGAGGGTGGGGTATTTCGGCGTCATCGACGAGCGGCTGGACGTCGACCTCGTGGCGCTAGCGGCGCGGACCATGCCGGACGTGCATTTCGTCATGATCGGCCCCGTTGTCAAAATCGATCCTGCAATCCTGCCGAAGGCCGACAACCTGCATTGGTTGGGCGCCAAGGCCTACTGCGACCTGCCCGATTATCTGCGCCATTGGGATGCCGGGTGGATGCCGTTTGCGCTCAACGAAGCGACCCGGTTCATCAGCCCAACCAAGACGCCAGAGTTTCTGGCGGCGGGCCTGCCGGTGATCTCGACGGCGATCGTTGACGTTGTGCGCAGCTACGGCGCTGCTGGGCTGGTGGAGATCGCCGACGGTGACGACTTGGATAGCAAGCTGCGCTCCCTGCTTTTGCGACCGCGCGAGATGCTGCTGCCGCAAGTCGATGCCTACCTGGCTGACATGTCGTGGGAAAGAACATGGAAGGCCATGGCCGCTCACATTGAGGGCGCCTACCGACGCAAGAAGGTCGTCCCGCTCCGCAGGAGCGCATAGCCATGTTCGATTGGCTGATCGTGGGCGCGGGGTTTGCCGGCAGCGTGCTTGCTGAAAGGATAGCCTCCCAGCGTCATGAAAGCGTTCTCCTGGTCGACCGCCGCAGCCATGTCGGCGGCAACGCCTACGATTGCTACAATGAAGCCGGCATCCTCATCCATCGTTACGGGCCCCATATTTTTCACACCAACAGCCAGTCGATCGTGGACTACCTCTCGCAGTTCACCCAATGGCGCCCATACGAGCACAGGGTTCTGGCGGCGGTCGACGGGAAACTGCTTCCCATCCCGATCAATCTCGACACGATAAACCGCCTTTATGGCCTCGAGTTGAATTCCGCACAGTTGGAGGAGTTCTTCGCATCGCGGCGCGAGACGGTAGAGGACGTGCGAACGGCCGAGGATGTTGTCGTCAGCACCGTGGGACGCGAGCTCTACGAGAAGTTCTTCCGTGGCTATACAAGGAAGCAATGGGGCGTCGATCCGAACCAGCTGAGCAAATCAGTGACGGCACGAGTGCCGACCAGGACCAACCGCGATGACCGCTATTTCAGCGACAGCTTCCAGAAGATGCCTGCCGGCGGATACACGAGGATGTTCGAGCGCATGCTCGATAACCCGAACATCAAGGTAATGCTGCAGACCGACTTCCGCGAAATTCGTGACAAAATACCATTCAACCGCCTGATCTATACCGGCCCGATAGACGAATATTTCGGCTGGCAGCTAGGGCGTCTTCCTTATCGTTCGCTCCGTTTCGAGCACGTCACACTCGACCAAGAGCAGTTTCAGCCGGTTGCCGTCGTCAACTACCCCCAGACGGAAGATTACACCCGCATCACCGAGTACAAACATTTGACCGGCCAACGGAGCGTGCGGACCAGCCTGACATACGAATATCCCTCCGATATCGGGGACCCGTATTATCCGGTGCCGCGGGCCGAAAACGAAGAGCTCTACAAGCGCTACGAAGCGCTCGCCGCAACCTGTCCCGACGTGTGGTTTGTCGGCCGCCTGGCAACCTACCGCTACTACAACATGGATCAGGTGGTCGGGCAGGCCCTGGCAACCTTCGCACGCATTCAAAAGAGCGTCCCGGAATGGGCGGGCGTGGGGAATACGTCGTTGGCCGAAGGGGCGCTGTAGCTCCCCCACCTGGACCCGGGAGCATCGGCGCGGGGCCGACAGGCGCTCGCGCAGTCCCTCGTGCAGCTCATGTGTTTAACGCGTCGGGTTCGCCGCGAACAAAGCTTGCTGGCGGGCCAATTCGTCCGCGACGGGCTTGCGGACGTGTCGGCTGCCGTCCGCCTGGACGACTGAAAACAATCCCACCTCCGCATGCCGCGAATTGTCCCAGCCCGGATAGGCGGTTACCGGGTAAAGGCAAATACCTTCGATCGGGGCTTTGAGGCTTTCTGCGGCACGCACCTCGTCGCAGACATAGTGGAGCCAAGCCGGCCCGCCAGACCCCTCGGAGCCGGTCTCGGCGATGAACATAGGCTTGCTATATCGATGCGCGACTTCGATCAGCATCTCCGATAGGGCACGGTACTCGTGATGCCCCATCGGAATCGTCGGCCCGTTTAGGTACCACTGATTGTGTGGATAAAAATTCAAGCCAACGACGTCGACGACATCTTCGCTCCCACCCAGCTCAGGTTCGGCCCGGCCCAGCAGCATGTCGTAAGCTTCGAACTGTCCCTGACGGGCATTTTCGGCCCGGCGCCGTTCGATGCGGGTCCGGTCGCGAGGAGCGATGTGGATAAGGGGCTCGGCCCAGACAAATCTGCAAGCGGGATCGACCTCCCGCATCGCGCGAACGCCGGCTATTGCTGCTTTCACGAGGTGCCGCTTGAACCATCCCCGCTTCTTCGGGCCGACGCGCGGGAAATAGCCGACCTCAACAGCCCAGGCGAAAAACGAAATTTCGTTGATCGGGCACAACAGAGGCGCTGTACCGGCGATTGAACGATGAACCCTCACAGCTTCCGCGGCGAACGAGGCATAGGCATCGATGAAATGCATCGATCCCTGATCGACATGGTCTGGAGATCCGTAGTGGAAGATGTCCCAGATGACCTGGACACCCGCCGATTGCGCTGCTTCGACCATCGGCGTCCAGCTTGACCAGTCATAGGTTCCAGGAGCGGTTTCGATGAGGTGCCAGCGCAAACCGTCGCGGATGGTCCGAAGACCGAGTTCGGCGCAACCGCGGTAGTCGCCCAGGGCATGCAAATAATGCGACGTGGCGCGGATAAGATCGAGGCGAACGCCGTCCTTGCGCCGGTGCGACGAGCACTCGAAGCCAGCCATGAAAAAACTGGCGAACGGCGACGTGCCCGCAATCGAAGTCACCTCATTGCCTGCGCTGTGTCCTGCTTCGCTCATGCGAAGTCTCCTTAGGGCATTTGGGCTCAATCTCGGCTGCCGAATGCAGATCGGGAACAGCCATAGCAATCCGGCAGCCGTCTCTCATCCGCCAGGCTGCACATTGGTTCTGTGCTTAACGGGATGGTTCCAAACCGGATGGTCGAGGCTTTGTTCCCGATCGAACCCACCGGAAGGCAGACAGCAGCTAGGGAAGAAGCTGCGCAAGGCAAGTCGGGGGTCACACAGCCGTCATCGGATGATCCACCGCTCCGACGAAGGTAGGGAACAGTACGTTCAAACGACTTTCCGACATCGATCATGCCAGGCGAGAGGATCGCAGCGACGTCGCCTGGAGTATCGAGCCGCTCCGCCGATCTTCCCGGTAAAGCCCGGCATTCGCTTCAAGCGGGAACATTGGTTGCCTCAACAAGTTTGATCGCCATAGCAATGGCCGCAGCGGGCGGGCGCACGGATGAGACATCTGGTCAAAGATATCCTGATCGAAATCGCTGAAATGCTTCCGGCCATCACTCAAAAGGGCGAAAGCTCGGCCGAAGCACTGCCCGTCCATGCGCCGAACTTCCCCCACGATCTGGAGCCGGTGATCCGGGCAGACCCTTCCTACCAAGTGCCATCGCAACGCACCGACGATCGGCATGAATCAGTCGCAGTCCCGAGCAAGCCGCAAGCTCTATGGAGGGATATGGTGCCGGCTGTGACGATCGTACCTTTGCCAGTCACTGTAGATGAAGGCGCGGTCAACGCTCACGCCTCCGACGGGCAGCATGCACGGCGTCGAGTGCCGAGCGAACGGCTTCAACGTTTGAGGCGTGAGGCTGGGCTCACGGCCTGAAGATCCAGCGGCCGTTGGGCCTGCGCCTCTTTATCGCGCATCGCTTCGGCGCCGACATGAACTTTGCTCACACCCAGTACGCTTCTAACCTAGCACTGCAATTGCACTGGTTCTTTTCAGCACCGCCGCGTTGGTGATCGCTATCTTTGACTATGCTGATTTGCGGCTCTTGGCCTTTGGCCGGTCTTGGCCGATGCCTTCCTTGGCGAGGCTCTTTCGAAGAACCGAGGCCAGGTCGACCACGTTCTCCTGGGGCTTTGGTGCCGGTTTCGGGGGTTTTTTGCCCTTGCGTTTGGCGTCGATCATGGCAATCAGCGCATCCTCGTAGGTATCCTCGAATTTCGAAGGATCGAACTTTGTCACCTTCTTGTCGATGAGAAGCCCCGCGATTTCGAGCAGATCCGCATCATACTTTGGGCTTTTCACATCGTCGAAGACGGTGTCTTCCGACGTCATCTCATTGTGGGTCCGTAGCTCGGTCAGCAACATCCCTTTTCCAAGGGGCTGTATCAACACTTCGCGCCCGCGCTGATAGAGTACGACGCAGGAGCGTGCCGCAACGCGCTTCTTGGCCATCGCATCGCGCAGGACGGCAAAGGCCTCCAGAGAGGCACCGTCTGCCGGGATCAAATAGTATGGTTTCTCCAGAAAGCGTGTGTCGATGTCGGCAACCGGAACGAAGGAATCGACGTCAAGTGTATGCTGCGACGTCAGTTTCAGTTTCTTTATCTCGTCCGGCTCGACGTGAATGAAATCACCCTTGTCCGCCTCATACCCTTTGATCTGATCCTCGGCTTCGACAACATCGCCGGTCTCTTCATCGACATAGGCGCTTTTGACGGGTAAACCGTCCTTGCGGTTCAAAATCTTGAAGTGGATCTTGGATGCCTCACTTGTGGCACCAACTATCTTCACCCCGCATGACACGGAACCGACCCTCAGAAAGCCCTTCCACACCGCGCGTGGCGCAACCATGCCGTTTCTCCTAGACCTCGATCTCGGCACAACGTCAGGCACACGGTTCTGTTCCGCGACGTGCGCCGGCGTCTTTACGATCGCAGGAGCAGACGTTGCTTCCACAAGCACACGAGGTGCTCAAGGGTGCTTCAAATGCATCGGAGCTCTGGCTCAGTGCGACAAAAAGCGTTCGCGTAAGGGAGTCGGCAGGATCAAGCGGACCAAGCTCGGTTGAGTGACCGTGCCGACCTTAACTGGACACAAGCGTGGGCCGAATGCCCTGACGCATACGCTACCGGCACAAGGGGAATGCTACAGTTACGCGCGAAGGATTCGTCGTGAACGTGGCGCAATCTATCCCCGAGTTGCAACGGTAATCACGTTCCGGACCGAATAGTATCACGGCGAAGCCGTGCTACTCTGGCGTCCCAAGCCCTGCCAACTATTCCCCGTAGGTCATCGGCCGATTCCTCCAAGACATAGCAACTCAGTCGACATTCCGCCCGCAGGATCTCCCCTTGCGCAGAAAGCTCCTTGTGCTGGCGAATAAGATCATCCAGGCGGTCCAGATAAGGTGCGCGGCTCATCAGCCTTCACCCCGCAGCATCTCTTCGAAAGTAGCTTCATCGAAGCAGGCTCCGGAGTGCTGGAACAGCCACATCAGACGGGCGCTCAGTGCCTCGGCCTCGACGCTGCCTTCTGCTAGCGCACGCTCTTTGCAGGCCCGCTGGAACACCTGCTGTAGGAGGGCGAGTTCTTCGGGATTTGCAACGCCGATGGTAGCGGGAGCGGTCATGGCTTCCTCCGTTGGGGCGGAAGCATGTTCTTCGCTCACAGCCGGCGGTGCCCTGAAACTACCGCCGATGAGAGTAGACTACGCTCATATTGGCGAGAGTCGATTGAATAATAATTTAGTCACGACAGGCAGGAGCATTCTAATGCCGCTCTTTCAAAAATCGGGCCTCACGAAGCAGCGAATTCCAATCCGTGCCGATAAGCTTGATCAGACCGCGCGCATCCGGCTCCGAAATGCCGACTTCTTCAGACAAACGTCGGGCAAGCAATTGCTCATTGCCCTTCTTCACACGGCCGTCGCCATCCTTTTTCATTGGTTCCTCCTTGGGAAGCCAACTTACGGAATGACCTTTCGTTTCATGGAATAAGAAAAAGCCCGCCGTCCCATTAGCGGCAGCGGCGGGCCGTCCCTGGGATAACGGGACTCGCTGGGGTGTTGGTTTCCCCTGCTGTCGCGGGCGGTGCAAGGTGCCACCTGGGGTGAAGCAACACGGCACACCTCGCGAGCGACTCGCCGCGAAACGACAAGACCTTGGTCTGGTATCGACCCGCCGTGCCGACCTAGCACGACGGGCGTTCAAGAGCGGCTACACCCTGAGAGTCGACCCCTTTGCATCAATCGGGAACAGGGCAACAGTTCCAAGACACGTCAGCAGCCTTCCGTGGTCTTTTTCATCTGGCCAGGAGCAGCCGAGTTAGCATCGGTATCCTGTTGACCTGGCGCGGCCTGCTTAGCGCTGCCAGTTTGTTGACCTGGAGCGCAGTCCTTGGCGGAGTTCGAGTTAGAGTTCGTTCCACTCGTGGTGGTCGAATCCGTTCCCTGATCGGTCGTAGTGCTCGGCATTGTCTGGGTCGTCGAGGTCGACGATCCGCCTGTGGTCGTGGTGGTCGATTGCGCAACAGCGAGGCCAGTTGACAGTACCATAATGGCTGAAGCCAAAAGAACCTGTTTCATGATCAACTCCATATTGGAATGTCCCTTCGGTACCGAACTTCGCTGCGAAAAGACGGTTCCAAGAAAAAATTCGCAATCGCATGCACCTCACGTTTGGACGGGCCCGCACCACTTGCGCGCGTCGGGGCGAGCGTCAGCGGGTAAGCGACCTAGCCCTTGGATCGACCTTTCTTGAATGATTGCGAAGCCTTGGCTTCGGCAGCAAGGCGTTGTTCTCGAAGTCGCGCAGTTTTTGTATCTCGCGCCTCTCTCTCGGCCGCGTTAGCAATCTTTGCCTCACGGTCTGCGCGCTCCAATCGGTCTTTGTCGACGCTTCGCCGGGACACATTGGCCTCCTACCAGAAGACCGTTGAATTTACAGTTTGCTAAAATGTTCCCCGCGATACGGCATGTTCCACGCAATGTGGCGGACTTCCCGGCCCTTCCGGGGAACCAGCAATGCAAAAGCCCGCTACCGGGAGGCAGGGGCCTTGAGAGACAGGCAACTTGGAGAAGGGCCGGCCCAACAAGCTTCCTTTGTAGTACCAATCAGTGCGGCCTTTAGTCAGTCGGCCCCGAGCTGAGGGGCGATGAGCCGGGCGAAGCCCTCACCGCCGACAGTCGCTCACGCTTGTCAAAATGAGCCTCCTGATTCGCTATCTCCCTTCGGCTGTCGCATAATCACATACCGCGTCGCCTCGGCTTGGGTGCGTTCAATCGCAAGCCAAACGCGAGATGGCCAAGGGATTATCACCCCTTTCTGGCCTGCCGCTTTCTTTCTTGCGGCTTGTGCGGAATTCTGGCGGGCTCAACGGAGCTGGAGCCCCTGATGTGACGTCAAAATTCGAACCCAGCCTATGTCATAGGTTAATGCACGGCCTAGGCGGCTCCCTTAAGGGTGCGGCTTATTCACGTCGGGAGCGTTGCCGCACCCCAAGCGAGCAACCGAACGTGGCCTCTTCTACCGCTGGGCACTGAGGTCCCAACCAGGGGTCCTGGGTGCGTTCGCGTCTTTCCCAACTGCCGACCCATCAGTCCGGCGCCTCTTTACGGCTACCCGGAACTTTTGAAGCGAATGCAAGTTCGATAATCAACATCAGCTAGGTAGCCAATTTGTCACCCACCTCATCCTTGGATGTCCTTATTCGCAAGCTCCAGAGCATCTCGGATCTCCGAGAGGCCGATATCGAGGTTTTGAAAGGCATCCAAATTCAGGAGAAGGATTTTTTGGCCAACTACGACCTGGTGCGTGAGGGTGACCGCCCTGTCAATTCGTTCGTGGTTTTGGATGGCCTGCTCGGTTCCACCAAACTTACCGGCGACGGCAAACGGCAGATTACATCCTTCTTTGTGGCTGGGGATATTCCCGATCTGCACGGACTGCATCTGTCGGTCATGGATTGCAATTTTACGACCCTGACAGCAGCCAGACTGGGCTTCATGCGACATGACGCTCTTCGCACCATTTGCGAACAGCATCCTCGAATCGCGACGGCTTTTTGGCGGTCGACGCTGATCGATGCAGCGGTTTACAGAGAATGGGTAACGAATGTGGGAAGACGCGAGGCATACACGCGCATGGCTCACATCTTGTGCGAACTGATCTTTCGCTTGCGCTCGGTTGGACGCATCCAGGATCACGTCGCGGATCTTCCCATTACCCAGGCAGCACTTGGCGATGCATTGGGCTTGTCTACAGTCCACGTCAACCGAATGCTTCAGGAACTTCGACGTAGGGGCCTCATCGCCACGACGGGGTCAAGAGTGCATGCTCTTGATTGGCCCGGCCTCACTCGTGCAGGTGATTTCGACACAACCTACCTGCACCAAAGGAACCCCGCAGCTTAGTGGTGACGGAAGCTCTCGGATGGCACGATTTTTCTTTGATAGTGGCGATCACGATATGGTCATCGAGGACGAAATCGGCATCGAATGTGCCGGTCTGGAGGAGGTGCGCCGCGCGGGCTTCGAGGGCCTCATCGACCTTACGAGAGATGTACTTACCGAGGTGGACGGGCAGCAAGTATTTGTTGAAGTGCGGAACGAAAACGGCGACAGGATTCTGAGGCTGAGCATCTCGCTTCAGATCAAGTTGATGAGATAACGTGCCTGACTTGCTGCGTCAGAAAGCTGCCGAGTGCCGGCACATCGAATGGCATGAGCGGCGAGGAACGCCGCGTGATCGGACTATCGCGCCAAGACGCCGCCATTTCGACCGACGAACAAGTTCGGTTCTCCCACACGAAGAAATCGGCAATTCACAACAGCAGCAGGTCATGGCCCGTCTCATACATGGCCCATCCGACCGATTTTTAATCGGTGTCGCGTATTTTTGTATGAAGTTCTGGAACGCGCACTCTCAGCGCTCGTTCATATTGTCTCAGCAGTGGGTGTCGACGTGCAAAGAAAAGCGAATGCAAGCCGGGTTGCGAAAGGCCAGGAGCTTGAGGTCGAACATCTTGTCGAGGTCACGGAAATTGACCCCAGGCAGGCCCGAACGCTGCTTCGCAAGCATGGAGCCGATTGGCCGAAGCTCAAAGACGAGGCGGAAGCTCTGAAGAAGGAAGACTAGTCGTCACCTTCCCAGCGGTTGGCGAGAAAGCTGTTCCAGCTCATCCTCATCCGTGATTCCCGCCTGGTAGTAAGCCAGAATACGTGATGCGCGCCGTTCCCTCTCGGTTGCGGTTTCGTTTTTAATTTTGCTGCGTGCAAAGACGCGACTGAGCAGGGCAAGTTCTGATGGGGTGAAGGCGTCTCTATGCATCGCATCTCAACTCCCGTGCGTCACCGTCTCTAGAGGGGCCGAGGCGCGCTGAAGCTTGATTGCAGCCTCTGACGCCGGCCAACAAGAGATCGCAGAACGGGCAGTCCGGCGCGCGCTAACGCTGGACAAGAAAGTATGTTCCGCGCGTGTTTCGGACGCTAAACAAAGAAGCTCGTCCGGGCCGAGCCAGCAACGGCCTTTTACGTGTGATCTCCTTCAACTATATCCGGAAAGCCTCTTCCTTGACGGGAATTTCTGGGCTTGCTGTGCGTTTAAAGTTGAGAAATGGCAGTTATGATCTTGGACAGAAAGAATGGCTTGGCGAGCCGAGTTGCTACAGCCACGAAAGCCCGCCCCGGACAAAGCCGAGACGGGCCGAAGCTGCTTCGACAGCCTCAAGGCCCAGACAATGAGGGAGGATTGTAGGCCTGCAGCCAAACCTCGTACCGCAGTGAATGTTCCGCGGCTGTAAACTGTCGCTGGGAGTATCATGATCTTTCGGGGATCGACATTCTCGGCCAGTTACGGCAACTCCTTGTCGGCCGGGTCGAGACGTTGATACGCGCCATCAAGGCAGCCAAGAGCTCGATCAGCCGCGTGATCTTCATGTCCGTTGAGAAGGCTGATCTGCAAATCCAGTCCGCTCGGCGCTCTCAAGCTCTCTATGGGCATGCGACGCGGCAATGGCAGCCTGTCCAAAAGCGACGGCTATCTGGTTCAACGCTTTGACAACGTCACCAATGGCGTACATGCCTTGGATGGAAGTCTGCTGATGCTCGTCGACTGTGACATAGCCCTCTTCACAACATCTTGCGCCTACCGCCTCGGCGAGTTGAGAACGTACCTTGCACCCCAGTGCCAGATAAATGGCATCGAAGCGGGATGACGTCCCATCTTTTAAAATCGCCTCGCAACCGTCTGCTGTCGGGCAGAGCGTATCGAGAGCGTCACCGATGACTATGCCTCTTGCCCTCGCCGCACCACGAGTGCTGGGCGAAAAGTCGGATGCGTTGCTCCCAAGCATCGTTATGAGCGGTGTAAACCGACTGAGGAAAATGGCCTCTTTAAAGGCTCTCTCGTCGTGCCCGACGACCGCAATCTTCTGGTCGATCGCCTCATACCCGTCGCATACGGGGCAGAGTCGAACGACACCTGCGGCAATTGCCTCGCGTAGACGCGGAATGACAGGTGTCGTATCGATGATCCCTGTCGCCACAAACACCTTGCGTGTCCGGATTGCGCCGATCGAGGTCTCAGCGACGAACCCCCGATAGGCAGCGGCGAGGGAATGGACCTTCCCTCCAACCAGAGTGGCTCCATACAAGGTGGCGTGACGTCGAAGGCGATCCAGAATATCGGCTCCACTTATCCCTTCGGGAAAGCCAGGACAGTTATGGCTCGTTGGGATCAAGGCGGCACGAGGATCGCCGGCATCGATCACCAGCACGCGATGGCGAAAACGGGCGAGATATTGAGCGGCGGTCAATCCCGCCGGCCCGCCTCCGACGATCAGAACATCTTCGGTCTCGGCGGTCGGTCGGCTGACGTGGCTGTCGTGCATGGTGCGGCGCATCACCGGCGAACGATTTGGTTCGTGCAATGTTCAAAGGGCGGTCTTCGGGACATCTGCTCGATGGCAACAGCGTAGAAACCAGGCTTCAACCCGATCGCAAGACGCCAGGCTCCTCTGTTTCCTTGAGCTCTTCCGTATCCTTGGGCGCGGCGACCAGATCGTGGAATCCGAGAGTAGCGACGAGATAGCCTGCCTCATCATAAACCTTCGTCACCCAACTGGTCGGGTCCACGCCATCGACAATTCCGTCGAGCATGGCCTCCTTGGCAGTGCGCTTCGCCTCTCTGACAGCCTCATCTCGATCAGCCATATCGGCAAAGATTGCAGGCTGCGACATGCCCTCGATAAACTCGAAGCGAAATTTCGGCATTAGCCGCTCCAGTCATTGTGCCAGCGGATCAAACATTTCTGGCAGGTTTGACCTCAACGCGGCGGTGTCGAAAAGGATGCAGCGGGTGTGCGCGTGACCATCAAACCTCAGGCAGCGTTGCTGCCTCCCATCTCCCACTCGTGCTACTTTGCCAGCACGCTACGCTCGCAGCTCTGACGATGGCGAGGTGGCGGAGATGCAGAAGTCTCCGCGAGATCGTGCGGCATCGTACGCTGAAGACGCTCGCAAGTCGCCGTTGAACGCCGCGCCGTGGATCGTGGACTGACGGTAAGAAGGACTAGCCGACCGCCAAGACCGGCCTCTTTCGCAGCCGCGCCCGCATGATGACAAGCAGAACCGTTTCGTCTTTCATGCCACTCTGGAATAATTTTATAAGCTCGGCCGCAATCTGCTCGGCGTTGTAAGAGATCAGTTGAATCTCCGCTTCCTCGCAAAGCTTCTTGAGGACCGATTCCAGCAATCTCAACCCTTCAGGATAGATAGGTTGATCACCGGCGGTGTCGTAGGTCATGTACGCCCCTTTGACTCGACTTAAATCAAGGCCGCAGATGCTGGGCGGCAAGCCCATGCATGACTCGTTTCTGGGAAGAGGTCATTAACCTATGCAAGTTGAACATGGTGCCGGATTCACCAACTGCAGGGGATGAACCAACAAAGGGCAGCATGTGCACGGATCGAGCTGCAGCAAGTCGTGAAAGCCCCTGCCGCCAGGCCTGTTAAGTCCCGACGGTGTTCCTGCATGGTGCTGTAGGCGAGCGAGAGAGCCTAAAAGAATTCAATCACCTTACGGCTCCTCTTTTTGAGAGCCGGGATGGGTTTGCGATGCATTCGCGGCTGCGCCGGCGGTGACTTCACCGGATGCTGTGCAAGCCTTGCTTGTCTCAGCCGCGCCGTCTTCTCGGCGCGTTCGGCTCGTTCAGCGTCCAGCATCTCTTGGCTGATACGTTTGGCGCGGTCGTATCTTTCCTTGTCGTGATTGCGAGTCACGGACACCTCCTAGCCAGCAACAAAAATCCTGCGAACCTTTTTGGTGACACGCGGCTTGCGTTGGCTGGGACCGGGCGTGATGGCTTGTGCGAGGCGAGCCTCCTTCAACCGCGCCGTCTTGGCGGCGCGCTCAGCACGTTCCTTGTCGATAATGAGTGCTGCAGCTAATGTGGTATTCTCGTTGCGACCGTCATGATTGATCCGCGGCATCTCAGTGCCTCGCCCCGATTCTTGTTGCCCGTAGTGCCATTTTGCACCTGCGTCCCGCCCTAAACTGGTCTATCGCCGCTTTGAGTGAGGTTTCGGTTGCATGTTCCGGTTTCTCGCCCGGCTGGTGGTTGTCGTTGGCAGCTTGTGTAATGGCCATCTTGGTTCTCCTAGGGGGCCGAACTTCGATATGACACAAGTGTTCCAAGGCAACTCGCAAACTGCAGGGCTATTTTCGATGTAGGGGCACGCGCGGATGCTCAGGCGCGTGATCGGAGCATTGTGTTGGAGGGCCGTAGCTGGAACTATGAGAGCGCAGATAGCGTGGTCGCCTGAACATGAACGGCGGCCTTCCCCCCTCTCGCAAAAAGCTGTCAGCGCGATATTGTTACCGGGAGCAAAGAAGCCTGGTGTCGACGAGAACTTTTCTCGCGACGAGATCGTTCAGACTTTGCTGCAGCACAGGGCCCCCGCAAGCGACGTCAGCTCGGTATTGTAGGGAATTCGGGCGTTAGGGCCGTTGAACCGCTACGGGTGTGTCAGTAGCAAACTTACAGACAGCCGCAGGTCCAAAGGAGGAGCACGGTTCCAAGCGCATACGGAACCAGAAGCAAGCCTATCGTCACCCAGAAAGCTGGCTCTGCCAAGGCGGCCATGTCTTGCGAAACTGCTCCATAGGGCTACCCCGGCAACTTCGACAAACGAATAGAGCTAATCTGGTAAGGCCTACGGCCCGCTTTTGGCATCTTCGACCTCCAGCGCATCCATGAGGGCTGCCACGTCGGTGGGTTCGCCATCGGCGTCACCATGCACGCCAGTTCGGGCGTTCTTTAGCGCTTGCTCGATCGCATCTTCAATGTTTCCGAGCTCGTCCTCACGCACCTCGCGACCATAACCGGCCGCTTCGGCATCCTGCTCAAATTGCTGGACCAGCACGGCGAAGCTCACTTCCTCTTTGCCAGCAAGAGTGCCGACATTCTCCTGCAGCCAGGTTTCAAAAAACTCTTTGGTCGCGTTCATCGGATCACTCCTTCGCCGGATTAAGCGCGGCGGCGATCCGAAGTTCCGCAATGCCGTCACTTTCCCAATCAGCAAGGGGATATGCTCATGGTGGGCTTGGCTGATAATCCCGAAAATTCGTCTGCGCGGTGCTGGCTCCGTACCGGGAGCAAGGCCGCCGGATGAGTTCACGCCCACCGAGCGCTCGTCGATCCGCATGCTCCCATCTTCGATCGGTCTGCATGGAACTATTGCCCGCTCCGTTGCCCAAGGCTGCCCCGGCGGTGGTTGTTCGCCTTCCCGCTATTCTATCCCGACATTCCGGATTGTATCACCTCATCGGCCGACAACCGGTCAGACATCGCTGCACTGTTGGTCTGGTCCATCCCGAACTGAGCGACCTGAATCATCATAGCCTTGGCCTTTGCAATGAGTTGGTCGTCGGGAAGAGTATGCCCGGCCTGCAGGGTGACTGTAATACACTCGCCTCCCTCTCCGCGGAATTCCACGATCGGAGCCTGGTCTCGGCTGACGACAATTCCCATGATCTGCATAAGAACCTCCTTCGACTGCAGCGGGCAGCCGAAACTCAACCCAGCTCGGCCGTCTAATCCTTGACATAAGCCCCAGGCTGACGACCGCCTCTGGGCGCCTTGGCGTCTTTCGAATGCTCGGCCATCGCAGGGCCTGCTCCGGAGACTTTCTCTGCGGCCGGTGACGGTGTCGCCGGCTTAGACGAGGTCCTGCCGCCCGATTTTTCGGGGCGTGGTGATATGCCAGCTGAAGAATTGTCTGAAGAAGTCATGGCTCGTTTCCTTAGCTGCGAAACTTCCTTACCAACCTCCGAAATGCCCTGACGTTCCATTGCGATCCCTTCGTGAGATAAGATCTCCGCAGGTGAACATGCCTCGTCCCTGGACGCGCATCAGGTAGGGGTTGATTTCGCAAGCGAACGGTAAAATGCGAAGCCGCTCCGGCGAGATACAGCTTAGCCCTACATGGCAGCGCGGGTATCAGAATACGAGCCGACGCGAAACAGAGGTCCATCCGTCGCCGAACCCGCGACAGGCAGCAGGTTCGGTCATTTCTGCAGAAATGCGTTTGCCAGCTTGGACACAGCGGCAGTGCGCGTACCGCGCTATTCTCTCCTGGTGCCGAGAGCCTGATTGCAGCGCCGACTGGGAAAAGCCTGCGACACAGGCTGACTCCGCAGGTCAAACTATGAGGAACAATATCTCCCTTTGAAAGTTCTGGCCGACCCATGAAGGAGATATGAAATGTCAGAATCGCGCGAATGGCTTGTCCAATGGCTCAGGGATGCTCACGCCATGGAAGAGCAGGCCGAGACCATGTTGAATGGGCAGTTGAACCGAATTGAGAACTATCCTGAGCTCAGCGAACGGATTCGCCAGCACGTCCAGGAGACCAGGCAGCAGGCTGCTCGGCTGGAAACCTGTCTCGACCGCATCGGACAAGGATCTTCCACACTGAAGGATGCCGGCGGCAAGCTGACGGCAATGGCGCAGTCGCTCAGCGGTGTCTTCGCCGGTGACGAAGTGATGAAAGGATCGCTTGCAAGCTACACGTTCGAGCACATGGAAATCGCCTCCTACACAATCCTTATCGCCGCTGCCAAATCGCTGGGTGAAGCAGAGGTCGCCCAGGTCTGCGAAGAGAACCTGCGTGAGGAAGTCGCAATGGCGGACTGGTTGAAAAGCCATATTCCAACGACAACCGAGCAGTTCCTGGCGCGGGCCGACTCGGAGAGTGAAAACGCCAAGCGTTGATCAGCCGGTAGCGTATCGCTAAACAGGCTCGCCCCTTGCGCCGAAGCTCGGCGCAAGGCGCATCGAGGTTGAGCCGTTACCGCTGAAAGGCACTTCAAAGTAGGCAGTGCGCGTGAGTAAGTTTCCGATTAGCTCTCCGTGCCGCGATAGTACCTTGACGCCAATTGAACTTGAAATTCCGGACGGAATTCTCTGCCATGTGCCGCTCCTTGAGAGCCCGCCGACCTGCCCATCATACGGATGTTGCTATCGCCCACTTTTTGGCGACAGTTCCCCATCCCCAACCATCTCCGCCAGCCGGCTGAGGAAGTCCACCAAAGCAGCTTGCGGCTCGTCGATTTCGCCGACCACGACCGAAATGCCCCAACGTCCAAGCACGGCCTCCTCCACAGGGTTTCGGCTGGTCATGAAGATGAACGAGGGCGGGCGATCTTTCTCATAGCCGGACCGATGCCACGTCTGCCAGAGACGGTGCAGCAACAACCGAATGTTTGGGTCGGAAAGGCTATAGCCAATGAAGAGGATCGTGCTGCCGAGCGCATCCGAGCGAAAACGCACGTCCAGCGGAGAATTGAAGGAGAGACGATCGAGGTAGTCCGTTTCGGTGAGGACGAGGGACGAATCCTCGTCGAAATCACCATGGAACTTGACGATGTGGGTAATGCCTTGGCGGGCCTGCGCCACATCGCGTGCATTGGCCACTTTCACGTAGTCCCGACCGTATATCTCATAAGCCAGTTCCAGATTCCGATCATAGTTGGTTGTGTAGATGACAGGGAAGTCGAGCCTCACGATGAGACGATGCAACTCGGAATTCTCGATCCGGTCCTTGGGGACGGACCAGTTTCTGTCCATCCAACTGCGAAGTGGCCCGATGCTGCCATGCTTGATGCGATAGTACTCGGCCAGGGTTTGAAAACGATCGCGTCGCGTGGAAAATTCGTCGTCGACGCCGAGCTCCTTTGCCATTCGCTCTATCAGCTTCTCCCAGGAGGGTAATCCAACGCTGATCGAAACCCCTGCCCCAACAAACAGAATTGCGCTGCGATGCCGAATTGCGTTGGCGAGCGAATCTACAGGGTCATCGTTCATCACGTCTTTCGAGGCCACCCGCGCAGGTCGACCTTCCTCCCTCACATCTGGTCGTTATTAGGCTCCTTGGTGATCCCCACCTGCCTGGCCAGCTCGGAAAACGGTGGCACACTCGCTTCGAACTGCTTGGTGTTAGCCAGCCGCAAAAGCCGCAAAGGGAAACACACTGCGTCGCGGTTAGCCGGCGACATATCCTCGAAGAGGCGCTCATCAACCGTGAACGAGGCTTCCGCGTTTTTCAACGCCGTGTCGATATCATCGACCGAGAGAAGGCCTCTGCGGACCAAGGCGTTATTGACGGCCGCGACCGCCATAAGCAAACCTTCCAATTGCAGGTTGGCGACGTTCATGGGCCATTGTCCTTCATACCATTGGGAGCCCGTCGATAGATAATCCTGCTCCGGAGGCCTTGTGCCGTGCCGGTGATGGGGTTGCCGGCTTGCTAGAGCGTTTCGGCTGCGCGGCGGCGCCGGGATTGGCATCTGGTGGCGCCATGGCTTGGATCTCCGCTGGGCTGCTGGACAACTCTCCACATGCCTCGAGGTTCCGGATCGCCATGGCAACCTTGCAAAGGCAGAGGCAAGGCTTCTCGCTGTCCTACTACCGTGGGGCGCACGAGGTGATCGCGGGAACAACCCGGCACCGTGATGGTTCGGTGGCATCAAAGGTGATAGAGAACGATGGGTAAAAAGCCTAAACAGCACACAGAAGCCACAGATCGTGAAAAGGCGGTCGAAGCTCTCTACTTTGCGCGCAAGTGCGGCCTCACCAAGGAAGAGGCACTCAAGATGCTCAGGGAAGCCCAAATCAGGATCGATGATGGACCCCAAAGCCGCTCCGGCAACCGAACTTAGAAGCGATCGTCGAGCGCTCATCTCAGCCAGCGGCGGCGCATGATCTTCTTCACCTCCGACACGCATTTCAACGATCCCCGCATTCTGCGGCTCGACCCCCGCCCCTTCAGTTCATTGGTGGCCCACGACCAGGCACTGACTGAACTTTGGAACGAGACTGTCGCTCCAAATGACGAGGTTTGGCACCTCGGCGACTTCGCCAAGGGATCGGCCGAGACAGTGTCTTCGCTGCTGTCCTGCCTCCACGGCACCAAACACCTGATCATCGGCAACAACGACGGCGTGGTAACGCTCCGCGCTTCGGCTTGGGCTAGCGTGCAACACTACAAGGAGCTAACTGTCGAGGGCAGTTTCTTGGTTCTTTGCCACTACCCGTTCCGCACCTGGAACAAGATCGGCAAGAAATCGATAAACCTGCACGGCCATTCTCATGGCCGGCTGAAGCCAATGACGCGCCAGCACGACGTCGGCGTCGACGCCTGGGATTTTCGCCCAGTCACCTTTGCTGCCATACAGGCCAGGCGCCGCCGAGATTGAGGTTAGCGCAGCAGATGGCGAACGATCGATGTCTTCACGTGGTGATGCTAGCCGCAAACAGGATTCCAGAATCCTGCCCCTGGAGTATTGCAGCCATGCTGGAACGCACCGCGAGTAAACTGGGACCGAGGAGCGCCCCACCCGTCTGCGCAGCCCCGTGGGACAGGCGCCGACCCCCGTCGTCAACACGGCGCTCCACTGGCGCCCCAATCGTTAATCCACCTCGCTTGAAACGAGCTTCAATCGCCGTCCTTGGCGACCTCAGTGCCACATTCTCTCTCTAAGCCACTTAAGAAACCTGTTCCCTCCGATTGCCCGGCGGACTCTAGCGGCAGCCCACTGCCCTCTGAACGTGGTTCCGACATGGCAACTGCAGAGGATGTCATGCAACTCCCCGTCAGACAGTTCGAAGAAGCGCTTTGCTGCCCCATAGGTGTCATCCTTCAGGCCTAACGCACGCAGTAGCGGGTCCTCGAAGGCCACAGTAATTGGCGAGCCCTCACCGCGCGCTGCGTCGCGAGCTTCCCGCTTCAGATACTCAGTGCCGGTAAGCGCTGTCAGGCGTCGCTCGGGATGTTGTTCCAGCAACTCTGCCCAGCGCTCAATGCGCTGTTGCCGGGTCATGATCGGGTATGTCGACAGGGGTTCTACTTCTGCAATTGTCTGCAGTTGGCTTAAAGTTTGGTGTTCCATCGTCGGCTCCTTTGGTCGAAGTCCCTTCCCCTCAAAAATTATCGCGCGCCGACGCGCTGACAAGAGCTGGCAAGGCGGCCACTTGCCCGACAATGATTGCGAAACAGCGCATTGCTCCGCCGGCGCGCGAAACGATATCTCATCCCAAATCAGACCGAAGCCGTTCAGAACGAACAGCTCGCCACCCGCCTGCAACAACTAATTAAATTAGTAATGCCTTATGGAACTTTGAGGCTGGCGTTTCATTTGATCGGCATGGAGGCCTCTGTAATCCAAAGTGCCGGGATGAGAGCGAACGTGTCGCTGCGCTACTCGCTGGTTCTGCCGATATACAACGAGGAACAAGTGCTGCCTCGTCTGATCGAGCGGATCAGGTTGCTAATCCACCAGCTGGACGGTGAGACAGAGGCTATTTTCGTCGATGACGGAAGCAGCGATGGCAGCGTCACTTACCTTCGGCGTGTGGTCGCCGCCGAGCCTCGTTTTCGGCTAATCGAGCTTTCCCGCAATTTTGGGCACCAGATAGCAATCACAGCCGGTATGGACGCCGCCCAGGGGGATGCCGTCATCGTCATGGATGCCGATCTCCAAGACCCACCCGAGGTGGTTCTCGATCTGGTGGCGAAGTGGAAGGAAGGTTTCGAAATTGTCTATGCCCGGCGCGTCAAACGCGAGGGCGAATCCTGGTTCAAGCGCTTCACGGCAAGTCTCTTCTATCGCTTGCTGGAAAGGATGACGACCGTTGACATTCCGCGCGACGTTGGAGATTTCCGGTTGGTCGGTCCCAAAGCGCTGAGAACTTTCAGGCAGATGCCCGAACAGGATCGCTTCGTCAGGGGCATGTTTGGCTGGATGGGATTCAAGCAGGCGTCGGTGCCTTTCGAGCGCCCGGCACGAGCCCATGGCCAGACCAAATACCCATTCTGGAAGATGGTGCATCTTGCTGTGCACGCCATCGTCAGCTTCTCGGAGCAGCCGCTGCGCCTGGCGCTCTGGGGTGGCTTGGCCATTTCTGCGCTGGCCATAGCCTTTGGTGCCTACGCCATCTACGCCTGGGCCTTTGAAACCGGCATTGTTGCCGGCTGGACATCCACCGTGATGATCGTGTCGCTCCTGTGCGGCATCAACCTCTTCATGACCGGCGTGGTCGGATTGTATGTCGGCAGCATCCACGCCGAAGTAAAACGGCGCCCGCTTTACGTGATCGATCGCCTCACCGGCTTCGACCGGGCCATGTCTGCCGTCCCCGGCAAGAGCCGCCGCCCGCCTCGAAAATCCCGGATTGGAGTCCCGGCCAATGTCCGAACCCTTCGACAGCTATAGATTCAATTATGGTGAGACGGTCCAGGGATCGATCCGCTTTTCAGGGCTTAAGCACGACTTCTTTCTCATGGCGAAGGCCGAGTTGCTGCGACGCGTTGTGGTCGAGCGGGTGCTTCGTCATGCCGGCTCGGATGTGCGGGCGCTTGATGTCGGCTGCGGCGTAGGTGCGCTCCATCCCTATCTCAAAGGCGTCTTCGAGTCCCTGGACGGCTGCGACATCTCGCAGGAATCGATCCTGCGTGCGAGGCAGGAAAATCCGAGCGTCACATACAGGGCCTGCACCAGCCTGAACCTGCCATACGACAATGGGGTCTTTGATCTGGCCTTCGGCAGCTGCGTCGTCCATCATGTACCGCCAGCTTCCTGGCTCGGGTTCATGCGCGAGATGCGGCGCGTCGTGCGCCCGGGCGGTGTCGCCTGCATCATCGAGCACAATCCCTATAACCCGCTGACGCGTCTGGCTGTGTTCCGGTGTCCCTTCGACCATGACGCGGTGCTGCTCAGCGCAGCCAAAACAGCGTCCCTCCTTCAAGAAGCAGGCTTCAGCAACATCCGATCCGAGCACTTCCTGCTGCTGCCGTCGGGCAGGTCCTTGGCCCGAAAAGTCGAGCGCGCGCTCGCCCCCCTGCCGCTGGGGGCACAGTATGCGTGTAGTGCGCATGCATGAGCATCGGCCTGCCGGCGACGACTCCCTGAAGCTACTGGCACGCTTCGGCCTGGTCGGCATCGCTGCCACACTTCTGTATGCCGCTTTGGTTGCTGCTTTTTCCAAATCCGAATGGCTCGGTTTAACGCCCATCCATGCCTCGCTTGGGGCATATGCCGCAGCCACCCTGTTTTCGTATCTAGCTCACAAATCCCTGACGTTCGTGTCGGGCCGATCGCATCGAACTGAAGCTCCGCGTTTTCTCCTGCTGGGGGCAACAGGCTTGGCCATTGCCTATGGGGCGCCGGCGTTGCTGACGGTAAAGCTGGGCTTGCCGCTCATCATTCCCGTGCTGATTACGTGCTTGCTTGTCCCCGGCATCAATTTCTTCGTGCTTGACCGGTGGGTTTTTGCCGGACGCATTCCCGGTCGGCACGGCAATCGCTCCCGCCAGAGGCAATAATGCTCTAAATGGCGTCCAGTCGAAACGACACCAATTTGATGGAGCGCTTGTAAATGTCGCTGGCGGCCTGGCTGGGCGGGATCCCGTCGAGATAGTCAAAGGTCATTTCGAACGTGCTGGCGTCCGAAAAAGCTGCGTGCGGAATGACGAACGAGACGGTTATCGGTTGCTTGCCCGACAGTGTGACCTTATGCACGGACACGCCATGCACCGAGATTATTACCCTCTGCGTCATCTGTGGCGGACGAATGACAGCGGCCATTTGTAGCGTTGCCTTGAGACCGTCGCGAAGCGGCGGTATCTGCAGGCGAAGCCGCGAGGTCTCGCCCAGCGAATGCGTGCCGTCGGCTGCCGGCCCCGACCAGCCACAAACTTTCATGCCGGCAACCCGTTTGGCGCCATCGGACCGGAAGGACACTGTCTGGCCGAGTGAGTAGCTGCCAATGGCATCGCGGTTGAGGCATGTCGTCGTGCGGTCGATGTAATAGGCACGATAGTCGGCGTGGACATTCGGATGGAGAGCCAGCGCAAGGATGGCGAGTTCGGACACGGCCAGAACCGCGGCGAGCGCGTAAGCGCCAAGCGAGATAGCGCGTCCATGGGGGTTGAGGGTGTCAGACCAAAGCAAGGTAGCCCCCAATCCATGCCACCGTCATGAAATAGCAGGCGACCAGGAAGAGAACCAAAGCGGCGAGCCAGGTCAGTTTCGACGCCGACAACAGGACGGCCATCAACATTATCAGAGGCGCCAGCCCAATGACGTATCTGACCATGGAGGCCAGATTCGTTATCAATGGCACGAGAATGCAGATCGCGCAGAAGACCCCAGCGCCATATTGCTTGCGAGCCACCAGCACGACTGATAGCGCCAGCCCGACGATCGCTGCGAGCGCACTCCATTGCGGCGCCGTGGGCAGCCAACCGGTCTTGGGAAATGCTGAGAGTCCGTCCCATAGAAACAGGAGCGGGTTCCCAGCCACTCGTCCAAAGGCGCGTTGGACGTGCAGAAACGCAAAGCCGTCGCCGACAGTGACATACAAAAACAGGATGTAGGCAAACAAGCCGGCAGGCGAGATAAAGATAGCGACGAGCTGATCCGATCGACCGAGCACCCAACGCGGAAAGGAGAGTGGTGAGCCGCCCCGTTCGCGATGCTGCTGGAACATTTGAATGACGGTCGCAAAGACGACAAGGACCCCAACGAGCCTCGTTGCCGAGAGGAGCGCTGACGAGACGCCAGCGACGGGATAGCTGGAGCGTTTGAGTGCCAGGAAGACAATCGAGGTCAGGAGCACGAAAAGAGGTTCGGAAAGGAAAGTTGTGTAGTGGAAGGAGAACGGGCCGCTAAGCAGAAAAGCGCAGTACAGTACATAGGCCCGCATGTTCTTCTCCAACAGCGGCCATGCCACCAGACACGCGGCGTAGCTGCATGCAATCGAAGTGATCGTCGCGACCAGTATCGTGGCGAAGGGGAAAATCGCCCGGATCACCGCTACCAGCATCGGATAGAATGGAAAGAAGCCCCATCGTCCGACGTTGCTTTGGTTTGGGATGGGAAAGCGCTCGTAGCCGCGTTCGGAAATATCCAGATACCAGTGGCAATCCCATCGGCAGAGCGCACGAGCATAAGACTCGAAGCCTGGTTCCGCCAACGTTGAAGCAACAGCGGCATAACGAATAGCAAGTCCGGCGACACCGAACAGGAGCGGGACTGTCACGACCGCTGCCGCTACCATGTGGCGCTTGTTGATCGTCGAGCCGTAGTCGGGGAAAATCTCGAACTGCTCTGGGTGGTCTTTCGAGGGTGCATGGCGGGGGCTCTTGATGGCCGTGACGAGATTCTCAGTCCCGGATTTTCTCATAGCAGAGCACCGGCGCGGCACGTTTCCATCCTCTGATGGGGGCCAAATTCCGCCGTGACCAAACCGCCGACCGTGGCCTTGCCATCTTCATTGTCAACCGGCGGGGCGTGTCCGATGGGGTTCAACTTGTCCGGCGCCGTTGCCTTCTTCGGCGTGTCGATCGAGAAGAGGAAGTTGTAGGTCGCAACGCCGACGCTGGCCCGACGGTCGTCGAGCAGTTCCAGATGGGTGACGCCTATCGTCACCTCGTGGCCAAAGTCGATGCCAGTCTGTTCCCGCACCATGTGAGGGATTCTGGAGCGCGGCTGGCGATCGTCAAGAGGTTGCTAATATTCGAGCGGCGAAGGGCAACAAATCTTTGGCCCTGCTTCTAAGCGAGCGTTTGGAGAATACCCGCGGTGCGTATCGGGAAAGGGCGTGGTCGGCTATCGAATCAGTGCTCAAATGGAGATCCCGCAACTTCAGATGCCGATGATCAGACCTCTCAAACGTTCTACGCAATCCCAACAAGTGCTGGTTACGGGAGGTTCCGGCTTCCTCGGTATGTACTGTATTTTGCGGCTGCTCGATCTTGGATATCGGGTTAGATGCACTGTACGCTCGCTGACACGCGAACCAGAAGTTCGTCGTACACTCGAGCAGATGGGCGCATCATCAATTGGCGCTTCTCTTTCCTTCATCGAGGCAGATTTGAGTGCCGATCCCGGTTGGGATGATGCCGCCGCCGGTAGCTCCTACGTGCTACATGTCGCCTCTCCATTTTCCGTTGGACAAAAGGATGGCAATATTGACACCATCGGCATCGCCAGATCTGGCACACTACGAGTGTTGCGAGCAGCACATGAAGCGAAGGTTAAACGGCTGGTGATCACATCGTCATTCGTTACCATGAGTTACGCTCGCGAAATGGACACCGCTGAACTCACTGAGGCCGATTGGAGTGACTTGAGCATTCCCACTCT
>NZ_RZTT01000120.1 GCF_003996995.1 Mesorhizobium sp. M7A.T.Ca.US.000.02.2.1
CGGTGACGCTGGTCGGCGATGAGCCGCATCTGCCCTATGAGCGCCCGCCTCTGTCCAAGGAGGCGATGGCCAGCGATGCGCCCGAGATCAAGGCGATCGCCAGCGACGCCATTCTGGCCGAGAAATCGATCCGGCATATCCATTCCGTCCAGGCCGTGGCGATCGATCGGGCGGCGCATGCGGTGCGCCTTTCGGACGGATCGGTCCTGCCTTACGACAAGCTCCTGCTGGCAACCGGCTCGATCCCGCGCAAGCTGCCGATGCCCGGCCTTGGCGCGCACTGCGTCTATCTCAGGACCTTCGCCGACGCGCTCGCCATTCGCGCGCATCTTACCCCCGGCAACCGTATCGCCATCATCGGCGGCGGTTTCATCGGCCTCGAACTCGCCGCCGCGGCACGCAAGCTAGGCGCTGCGGTCACCGTTATCGAGGCGCAGCCGCGCATCCTGATGCGCGGCGTGCCGGCGGAGATTGCCGAAATCATCCATGACGCGCATGTCGCCGAGGGCGTTGATATCCTGTGCGGGGATGGCATCGCGTCCATCGCCGACGACGGCAACAAGGTGCGCATAGCGCTTGCCGGCGGCCGGGAAATCGTCGCCGACCTCGCGATCATTGGCATCGGCGCCGTGCCGGTGACCGGGCTTGCGGCCGAAGCCGGCCTGGCGATCGACAACGGCATTGCAGTCGATGCCGAGCTGCGCAGCAGCGATCCCGACATCTTTGCCGCCGGCGATTGCTGCTCGTTTCCGCTCGCCGTCTATGGCGGCCGTCGGGTGCGGCTGGAAGCTTGGCGCAACGCCCAGGAACAGGGCGCGCTGGCGGCCAGGAACATGCTCGGTGCCGGCGAGGCGCATGCGGCGGTGCCGTGGTTCTGGTCGGATCAATATGGTCTGTCCCTGCAGATCGCCGGGCTGTCCGACGAAGGCAGCAGCACCGTGCGCCGCGACCTCGGCGATGGCGCCTTCATTCTCTTCCATTTGGCGCAAGACGGCAGGCTGGTGGCGGCCAGCGGCATCGGCCCCGGCAACGCGGTCGCCCGCGATATCAGGCTGGCCGAAATGCTGATCGGCAAGCACGCGAAACCGGCGCCGGAAGCGCTGGGATCACAGGCGGTCAAGCTGAAGTCGCTGCTGGCGGCGTGAGCCGTCACGCCAATTGCCGACGTCTGCGCCGCCCCTCATCTGCCTGCCGGCATCTTCTCCCCGTATAGTGACGGGGAGAAGGGCGCTATCATCGCCGGTTTCGCCAATCACCAGCATCGCAAGAAGGGCGCCGAGGTTGCGGCCAGCCCCTTTCTCCCCGTCACTATACGGGGAGAAATGTCCGGCAGGACAATGAGGGGCGGCGCAGGCGTCGGCAAATTAACGTCAGCGCGCCTGAACCCCAGCCTAAAACAGCGCCTTCAGCTCCGCCAATTTGTCATTCACCAGCCAACCATAGTAATTCTCTTCCGGCAGCTTTTCGGCTTGGCCGGCGGCGCGGCGCCTGTCGTTCTCCGCCTTCAGCGCGTCGGCGCGCTGCTCCGGATTGCCGACATTGTAGAGCGTGGCGGTGACCCCCGGATTGCCCGAAATGTCGAAGCCGGCAATGCTTTTGTAGGCATCGATCGATTTCCGGATCGTCGCGGCGACGTAGGGCAGCGTCAGGTCGGGATCCATGATGGTCTTGTAGACCGAATTGGGATCGCCGACGTCGAGCTTCGGCAGGCCGGAAACCTTGTGCACGAGATCGCTCATCTGCAAGGCGGTCAGCGGATTGAGCTGGCCGAGGCCGAAGGTCTGGCCGGCATAGTAAGGCTGGAAGAAGGTGGCGCCGAAACGGTCGTCGGGAAAGCTGGTCCCGCCGACGCCCTTGCCGCGAAACGAACGGTTCCACACCTGTTCGCGGCATTCCCACAGGTCGTAGCTGTCGGACATCCCGGCGCATTTCTTGAACTCCGGCCGCTGCACGAAATCGGTGATGTCCTCGCCGTCATAGGCGAAGGAAAGCTTGCTGGAGAGATAGGAGATTGCCTTGACGTAGTAGGTCTGCAGCCGGTCATAGGCATCGACATTGTAGGTGTGCTCGCCGACGATGGCGCCGACGATGTGCAGGGGATCGATGCCGTAGGTGGCTGCTGCCTTCTTGATCTTGCCGCGCAGATCGGCGTCGTTCTGCAGCAGAGCGTAGACCTTGCGATACTTCGCCTGGAAGCTGGTGTTGGTCGCCTGCGTGCGCCGGCTGGAGGCACCCGGAATGTCGGGCTGCACGGCATTGCGATTTCCCGGCGGCACCGATGTCGCTGCCTCGGCGGCGAACAGCGTCGCCGCCAGCGTCAAGCCGAGAATGACCAGGATCAGTTTTTTCATGCACCCGCCGCCCAAGCAATTCCAGGAAAAGTGTGAAACGGTTTCCCGGAATTGCGTCAAACCAAGAGATCGAGAATTGCCGCGCAAACTAGGTAAAGCTCTTGGTCGAGTCGAGAGCGCCCCTTCACCCGGCACTACGAAAGGTGGCCAGATGGTACCATCTGGCCACACATGATTTTGCTTGCCGGAAAATGTTGCCCCCGGACCGGTGCCGGAACGTTCCGGCGCCGTCGTTTAAAGGATGAACCGCGACAGGTCGGTATTCCTGGACAGGTCGCCGACATGCTTCTCCACATAGGCGGCATCGATGGTGACTGATGTGCCGTTGCGGTCGGGCGCATCGTAGGAGATTTCGTCCAGCACCCGCTCCATCACCGTCTGCAACCGCCTTGCGCCGATGTTCTCGACGCTGGCGTTGAGGTCGACGGCGATGCCGGCCAGCGAGTCGATAGCGTCGTCGGTGAAGGTCAGCTCGACGCCTTCGGTCTTCATCAGAGCGATATACTGCTTGATCAGGCTCGCCTCGGTCTCGGTCAGGATGCGGACGAAATCGTCCTTCTCCAGCGCCCGCAGCTCGACCCGGATCGGCAGGCGGCCCTGCAATTCCGGCAACAGGTCTGACGGCTTCGAGACGTGGAAGGCGCCGGAGGCGATGAACAGGATGTGGTCGGTCTTCAGCGGTCCGTATTTGGTGGCCACCGTGGTGCCCTCGATCAGCGGCAGCAGGTCGCGCTGCACGCCTTCGCGGGAAACGCCGGCGCCCATGCCGCCTTCGCGCGACGCGATCTTGTCGATCTCGTCGAGGAAGACGATGCCGTCATTCTCCGTCGCATCGAGCGCCCTGCGCACAACTTCGTCCTGATCGAGCAGCTTGTCGGACTCGTCATTGACCAGCAGGTCGTAGGACTCCTTGACCGTCGTCTTGCGCGTCTTGGTCTTCTTGCCGCCCATCGCCTTCGACAGCATGTCGTTGATGTTGAGCACACCGATATTGGCGCCCGGCATGCCGGGAATCTCGAAGCCGGGCATGCCGCCGCTGCCGGTGTCGGCAACCTCGACCTCGATCTCCTTGTCGTCGAGTTCGCCGTCGCGCAGCTTCTTGCGGAAACTATCGCGGGTGGCCGGGCTCGCCGTCTTGCCGACCAGCGCTTCCAGCACGCGTTCCTCGGCGTTGACGTGGGCGCGCGCCTTGACGTCTTCGCGCATCTTCTCGCGCACCAGGCCGATGGCGATCTCGACCAGATCGCGGATGATCTGCTCGACATCGCGGCCGACATAGCCGACCTCGGTGAACTTGGTCGCCTCGACCTTGACGAAAGGCGCACCGGCAAGACGCGCCAGGCGGCGCGAGATCTCGGTCTTGCCGACGCCGGTCGGCCCGATCATCAGGATGTTCTTCGGCATCACCTCTTCGCGCATCTGGCCTTCCAGCTGCTGGCGGCGCCAGCGGTTGCGCAAGGCAATGGCCACGGCGCGCTTGGCGTCCTTCTGGCCGATGATGAAACGGTCGAGTTCCGAAACGATTTCGCGGGGAGAAAATGTGCTCATATCACTAGATTCCACTTTGCCACTGCTTGATGGCCTCGAACGGATGCAGCAGCATGATCACGTTGAGTGTCAGATTGTCCCGGATGAGATAGCCGGTACCGAGTTCGAAGATGATGGCGAGGCTGACGATCACCCATATAGGTAGCCTTCGCGCCATCACAAATCCCAGCACCATGGCCAGTGTGTCGGACACCGAATTGATGATGCTGTCGCCGTAATAGTCGAGCGAGATGGTGCCGGCGCGGTAGCGCTCGATGATGAATGGGCTGTTTTCGAGCAGCTCCCAACCGCCTTCGATGAAGACGGCGAACGCCAGTCTCAAGCCGATCGGCGAACGCGGGAACAGGAATCTTGCCAGCGCATAGAACAGGAAGCCGTGGATGATGTGCGAGAACGTATACCAGTCCGAAATGTGCTGGGAATTCTCCGAACTCTGCACGACGCCTTGCCAGAGCTTGACGTAGCCGCAGGTGCAGATCGGCGTTCGCCCCATGCCGTAGAGCGCCCCGGCCTGGAAGATGATCAGCGCGAGGACGAGCAGAAGCCCCATTCGCCAGCTGTCTTCATAGGCCGAATAGCTGTTCTCCGCGGCCGGTGTCGTCATCGGTTCATTCCCCCTCGTTTCGCGTCGCCGTCTCGATCATCACAAAGCCTTGTCACGCCTTCAGCGGCGGTAGCCGGCGGATCACGGCCGCCGGCAAGGTGGGTTTGACCACAATCCGCCGGATACGCTGCCAGCCAGCCCCGAACAGAATGATCAGCGCGCCAACAACGACCAGGATCAAGGCAAAAGGCGGGATGCCCGTCGAATCGGAGGCGGAATTCACCAGATAATAGATGCCCAGCGAGCCGAAGTAAGCCAATGTCGGAACCAGAAGCGAACGGCGGTCGATGGCAAGCGCGACATAGAGGAAGCCAAGGATCAGAATCGCCAGCATGAGGGTTGCATTGGTATCCGGCGCGATATGTCCGAATACGACGTTCTGGCCGGTTGCCATGATGAAGAGCGGATGCACCAGCATGGGCGCCGAGACGACATGCAGCCAGAAAGCGCAATCGGACCAGATCTTGCGTCGATCCCTATCGTAAATGTCAAAAGCTACACCCGTTGCGAACACGATCAGGCCGCAGATCAGCGGCATGTAAAGTGCCGCGCGGAGCAATTCGGGAACATCCTCCATACGCGGTGGCGCAATCGCACCCGCTGTCACGCTGTCATACAGGATTATCGCCGTTTGCAGGAAGGCAAGCAGTGTAAAGGCGATGGCGATAGCCCCGGCAATGATGGGGACGCGAAAACGCCAGAAATAGATCGCCGCCGCGATTATTCCTCCGCCCAGGAACAGATATCCGGCCTGGGACGCCGTCTGGCGCAACGCCAATAGCTGCCAGATAGTCTCCGGCTTGCGTATGCCGAAGCTGGCCTCCACCTGTAGCGCCAGAGCGGCCAGAATGGCGGCCATGAAAATCAGGGCAAGCACGGACGACGATAATTTCATCCGGTGCTGACGCGTGACGATTTCGGCGAGCCCCCAGGCGAAAACCGCGAGGATGCCTGCGATCCAGAATGTCTGGCCTGGAAGCAAGGTGGTCAGGACAAAGAAGAAGCCGGCGCTGAGCAGAACGGTTCCGACAGTGACAAACAGATCGTTGCCGCCGCCTACCAGCCGCAGGTTTTCCTCGTCACCCTCGTCATCGGCGCGCCTGGCCTCGGGGGCGAGAGCGACCGCACGTTCCATGGCCTCCAACTGATCGCGCAGGGTCTGCGAGATCAAACCTTTCGCGACTGCCTTGTCGAGGGTTTCGGCGCTGATCAATTGGGCTCCTGCGTCGCGTCGCGCGCCATCATCAAGGCCGGCCCGTACTCCGATGTTCTGGTGTCAAAGGCAACAAAGCCTGCCTTTTCATAAGCACGGATCGCCCTGACATTGGCGGGATCCGGATCGATGATGACGCGCGGAACACCTTCCTCGAAAAGCTGTTCGACGAACTGGCGCACGATTGCCGAGCCATGGCCGCGCCCGAGCAGCTCCGGCACGCCGATCGACACGTCGATGCCGAGCGTGCCGAACGGCTGGTCGGCATAGGGATGGTCGTCTTCCAGATGCGGGTCGTAGCTCTGCAGATAGGCAATCGGCTTGCCGTCGAGCTCGACGATCAGCGGCTCGACCGAAATCGAGTCGATGTGCTCGCGAATGCCGGCGATTTCCGTCTCCGGATCGTCCCACCACTCTGCAACATGCGGCTCGGCGAGCCAGCCGGCGATCATCGGCAGGTCTTTTTCCGTCACCGGCCGAAAATCGTAGCTATCTTCTTGTTCGGCCATGATCTCTGGACGAACGGAACCGTTCGTCCGAGAAAACCGGTTTCCACTTTTCGGGGTCATGGCCGGCTTTTCAGCCGACATCAAGCGTTTCGACGACGAAATTGTTGTTGGTGTAGACGCAGATATCGGATGCGATCTGCATCGCCTTGCGGGCGATCTCCTCGGCATCCTTGTCGCTGTCCATCAGCGCGCGCGCCGCGGCCAGTGCGTAATTGCCGCCCGAACCGATGGCCATGACGCCGAATTCGGGTTCGAGCACGTCGCCGGTGCCGGTCAGCGCCAGCGATACCGACTTGTCGGCCACCAGCATCATCGCTTCCAGCCGGCGCAGATAGCGGTCGGTGCGCCAGTCCTTGGCGAGTTCGACGCAGGCGCGCGTCAGCTGGTCTGGATATTGTTCGAGCTTGGCTTCGAGTCGCTCCAGCAGCGTGAAGGCGTCGGCGGTGGCGCCGGCGAACCCGGCGATCACATTGCCGCCCTTGCCGATGCGGCGCACCTTCTTGGCGTTGCCCTTCATGATGGTCTGGCCAAGGCTGACCTGGCCGTCGCCGGCGATCACCACCTTGTTGCCCTTGCGCACCGTCACGATGGTCGTGGCGTGCATGGTCAGATTATCGGACATTTCCTGGCTCCGAGCAGCGCCATCCCGATAAGGCGATCGGCGCGGTACGAGTGACTTGATCGGCCATATGTATGCATGGGACCGATGATTGCAAACCGCTGGATAGCGGCCGGGTTCGCAACTGGCAATCGCCGGATCATGCTGCTAGAAGGCTTTCGTTTTCAAGCCTGCGAGCGCTTGAACCTCTGAGCTGGTCACGATGTGAACCTCTGGGACAAGGATAGAGTGATGCCGCCCCGCGCCGCCGAAGTCAGCCGCAAGACCAAGGAAACCGAGATTGCCGTCTCGGTCCATATCGACGGCACCGGAAAATCGGACATTTCGACGGGCGTCGGCTTCTTTGACCATATGCTGGACCAGCTGGCGCGCCATTCCCTGATCGACATGACGGTCAGGGCCAAGGGCGACCTGCATATCGACGATCATCACACCGTCGAGGACACCGGCATCGCGCTTGGCCAGGCGCTGGCCAAGGCACTGGGCGAGCGGCGCGGCATCATGCGCTATGCCTCGATCGACCTTGCCATGGACGAGACGCTGACGCGCGCTGCGATCGACGTGTCCGGCCGACCGTTCCTGGTCTGGAACGTTTCCTTCTCGTCGCCGAAGATCGGCACCTTCGACACCGAGCTGGTGCGCGAATTCTTCCAGGCTTTGGCGCAGAATGCCGGCATCACGCTGCATGTCACCAATCACTATGGCGCCAACAACCATCACATCGCCGAGACCTGCTTCAAGGCGGTGGCGCGCGCGCTGCGCGCGGCTCTCGAACGCGATCCGCGCCAGCCGGATGCGGTTCCCTCCACCAAGGGATCGTTGAAGGGATAAGGCCATGGCCACCTATGTCGTGATGGAACCGCCAGGCCGCAGCGAGAAGGCCGATGCCACGGCCTTTGTCCGCGATGGCTTCACCTGGCTGGGCCTCCTGGTGCCGCCGCTATGGTTCGCCTGGCATCGGCTGTGGATCGAGGCAGCGCTTGCCTTCGTCGTCATGGGCCTGCTTTCGATGCTGGGCCAGAAGCTCGGCCTTGGTCTGGCCGGCTCGCTGCTGTCACTGTTGGTTTCGCTCTATGTCGGACTGGAAGGGCAAGGCCTGCGCATCGCGGCACTTCGCCGGCGCGGTTGGCACGAATGGGGCGCGGTCGAAGCCGGTTGGCTCGACGACGCCGACACACGCTATGCGCTGGAAGCGGAAGCGCTTGCCGATGAGGTTGTGCCGGCGCCGCGCATGGTCCCCGATGCTGCCCTCGCGCGGCCAGCGCAGCCGGGCATGGCGCTGGGGCTGACCCACATTCCGGGAAGAAGCTGACATGCGGGTTGCGATCATCGACTACGGCTCGGGCAATTTGCGCTCGGCCACCAAGGCTTTCGAGCGCGCCGCGCGCGAAGCCGGCATATCGGCCGATATCGACCTGACCGCAGATGCTGAGCGGGTGCGCACGGCCGATCGCATCGTCCTGCCCGGCGTCGGCGCCTATGCCGACTGCGCCTCCGGCCTGCAGGCCGTCGAAGGCATGTGGGAAGCCGTCGAGGAGGTTGCGATCGTCAAGGGCCGGCCGTTCCTCGGCATCTGCGTCGGCATGCAGCTGATGTCGCAGCGCGGCCTCGAAAAGACGATTACCAAGGGCTTCGGCTGGATATCGGGCGACGTGAAGGAGATCATGCCTTCCGATCCGGCGCTGAAGATCCCGCAGATCGGCTGGAACACGATCGAGCTCAAGCGCCAGCATCCGCTGTTTGCCGGCATACCGACTGGCGCAAGCGGGCTGCATGCCTATTTCGTGCATTCCTATCATCTCGATGCGGGCAAGGCGGACGAGGTTCTGGCGGTTGCCGACTATGGCGGCCCGGTGACGGCGGCCGTCGCCCGCGACAATCTTGTCGGCACGCAGTTCCACCCGGAAAAGAGCCAGGCGCTCGGCCTCGCGCTGATCACCAATTTCCTGCGCTGGAGGCCCTAGAGCATGATCCCGAAAAGTGGACCCCGGCTTTCTCGGACAAACGGTTCCCGTTTGTCCGGAGATCATGCTCGAGCAGAGGGATAGACCATGAGCAAGAAGGGCTACTGGATGGCGATGGTCGAGGTGACCGATCCGGAAAACTATCCGCTATACATTGCCGCCAACAAAGCGGCTTTCGACAAATATGGCGCAAAGTTCCTGACCCGCGGCGGTCAGTCGTCGAGCCCGGAAGGGCCATCGGGCAATCGCCATGTCATCATCGAGTTCGAGAGCTATGCGGTCGCACTCGCCTGCTTCCATTCGCCCGAATACCAGGCGGCGCTGAAATTCAGACGCCTCTATTCGACGTCCCATTTCGCCATTGTGGAAGGCGCCTGAACGGATGATCCTTTTCCCGGCGATAGATCTCAAGGACGGCCAGTGCGTGCGCCTCAGGCATGGCGACATGGCGACCGCGACCATCTACAACGATGATCCTGCCGCGCAGGCGCGGGCCTTCGAGCAACAGGGCTTCGAATGGCTGCATGTCGTCGACCTCAACGGCGCCTTCCAGGGCCAGAGCGTCAACAGCGCGGCGGTCGGCGCCATCCTCAAGGCGACGAAGAACCCGGTCCAGCTCGGCGGCGGCATCCGCACTCTGGCGCAGATCGAGGACTGGCTCGATCGAGGGCTTGCCCGCGTCATCCTCGGCACTGTGGCGGTGCGCGATCCGGACCTTGTCAAACAGGCCTGCAAGGCGTTTCCGGACAAGGTCGCCGTCGGCATCGACGCCAAGGGCGGCAAGGTCGCCGTCGAGGGCTGGGCCGAGGCGTCGAGCCTCGGCGTCATCGAACTGGCCAGGAAATTCGAGGGCGCCGGCGTCGCCGCCATCATCTACACCGATATCGACCGCGACGGCGTTTTGACCGGCATCAACTGGGACGCCACCATCGACCTCGCCGATGCCGTGTCGATCCCGGTCATCGCGTCGGGCGGCCTCGCTTCGATCGCCGACATCGTGCGCATGACCATGCCCGATGCGCAAAAGCTCGAAGGCGCGATCTCCGGCCGCGCGCTCTATGACGGCCGCATCGATCCGGCCGAGGCCCTGGCGATCCTGCAAGGCAGGGCGGAGACGCGGACGTGAAAATCTCCATCATCCTGGCCTCCTATGACAGCGGCCATTACCATGGCGGCATGGGCCAGGGTCCGGACGCGCTGATATCAGGCGGGCTCGTCGACGCCCTGACCATGGCCGGCCATGACGTTACGGTGGAAGACATCGGCAGGGTCGGAGACATCCAGGAGCGCGAAATCGCCACCGGCTTTGCCGTCTGCAACGCGGTTGCGACCGAGGTTCGCCTTGCCCGTGACGCCGGTCGGTTTCCCATCGTCCTTGCGGGAAACTGCCTGACCAGTGCCGGCGCGGTCGGCGGCGAAGACGCCGATGCGATCATCTGGGCCGACCAGCATGGCGACCTCAACACGCCCGAGACATCCACATACGGCTTTCTCGACGGCATGGCGCTGGCGACCGTGCTCGGCCTGTGCTGGCGACCGATGGCGTCGGCCATTCCGGGCTTCAAGCCGATCGATCCGTCACGCTGCGTGCTCGTCAACGCGCGCGATCTCGATCCGGCGGAAAAACAGCTTCTCGAGAGATTGCCGATCGTGCGGACGGAATGCTCCGGGGTGGCCCAGGCGGCCGAAAGACTGATGGTCGCCGGCGCCAGACGCGTGCACATGCATCTCGATATGGACGTGCACGATCCCCGGGAGCTGCAGGCCAACCGCTATATCACTTCGGGCGGGCCGAGCCCGGAACAGTTGCGCGATGCCACGTGCGCCATGGCGCTGGCGGTGCCGATCGTCGGCATCACCGTCTCCGCCTACGACCCGGCCTTCGACGCCCAGGCCGATGTTCCGCCGCTGGTTGGCCAGTTGCTGAACGATCTCATCGCCACGATAGAGGGCCGCTGATGCTGAAAGCCCGTGTCATCCCCTGTCTCGACGTCAAGAACGGCCGTGTCGTCAAGGGCGTCAACTTCGTCGATCTCGTCGACGCCGGCGATCCAGTCGAGGCGGCCAAGGCCTATGACGCGGCCGGCGCCGACGAACTCTGCTTCCTCGACATCACCGCTTCGTCGGACAACCGCGAGACCATCTTCGACGTCATCGCACGTACCGCCGAACAATGCTTCATGCCGCTGACCGTTGGCGGCGGCGTGCGCCAGGTCGCCGATATCAGGAAGCTGCTGTTGGCCGGCGCCGACAAGGTGTCGATCAACACGGCCGCGGTGAAGAACCCGGATTTCGTCGCCGAGGCCGCCGACAAGTTCGGCAACCAATGCATCGTCGTCGCCATCGACGCCAAGAAAGTGTCGGGAACCAATGAGGCCGATCGCTGGGAGATCTTCACCCATGGCGGGCGCGAAAAGACCGGCATCGATGCGGTCGAGTTCGCCCGGAAAATGGTCGATCGCGGCGCCGGCGAGATCCTGCTGACCTCGATGGATCGGGACGGCACCAAGGCCGGCTACGACATCGCGCTGACCCGCGCGATATCAGACGCCGTGCGTGCGCCGGTGATCGCCTCCGGCGGCGTCGGCACGCTCGACCACATGGTCGAAGGCATTCGCGACGGCCATGCCGGCGCGGTGCTGGCCGCGTCCATTTTCCATTTCGGCACCTACACGATAGCGCAGGCCAAGGCGCATATGGCCGCCGCCGGCCTGCCGATGCGGCTGGACTCTGTGAATAATCGGCCCTAAAGCATGATCCCGAAAAGTGGGAACCGGTTTTCGGAAAAGATCATGCTTAAACAAGCAGATAGATGACGCCATGACCGAGTTTTCGCTTTCCGATCTGGAAAAAATCGTTGGGGAACGCGCCCATTCCGGAGATCCGGATTCATGGACGGCAAAATTGTTCGCGCGCGGCATCGACAAGGCGGCGCAGAAGCTCGGCGAGGAGGCCGTCGAGACGGTGATTGCCGCCGTCAGGGGCGACAAACCGGCCATCGTTTCAGAAAGCGCCGATCTTATATATCATTGGCTCGTCGTTCTCGGCCTCTCCGGGGTACCGCTGAGCGACGTGCTTAGGGAACTCGAAGGCCGCACCCGGCGTTCGGGCATCGCCGAGAAGGCGTCACGGCCCAAGGGCTGACCGCGAGGAAGGGCAGGTATCTCGATGGATCAGCTCGCGCCAACCGAGAAATATTCTCCCTTTCGTTTCTTCTCCGCCGATCAATGGTCGCAATTCCGCGCCGACACGCCGCTGACGCTGAGCGCGGACGAATTCCGCCGCCTGCGCTCGCTCAACGACCCGGTCGATCTCGAAGAGGTCACGCGCATCTATCTGTCGCTGTCGCGGCTGTTGTCGGCGCATGTCGAAGCGAGCCAACTGCTGTTTCGGCAACGCCAGGCCTTCTTCAACGCGGTTGACGTGGTCAAGACACCGTTCATCATCGGCATCGCCGGTTCGGTCGCCGTCGGCAAATCGACCACCGCACGCGTGCTGAAGGAACTTTTGGCGCGCTGGCCGTCGAGCCCCAAGGTCGATCTCATCACCACCGACGGCTTCCTGCTGCCCAACGAGGTCCTGCGCCGCGAGAACCTGATGGAGCGCAAGGGTTTCCCCGACAGCTACGATGTGGGCGCGCTGCTGCGCTTCCTGTCGGGCATCAAGTCGGCGCTGCCCGATGTCCGCGCGCCGGTCTATTCGCACCTGACCTATGACGTCATTCCCGGCGAGTTCGTCACCATCGACCGGCCCGACATATTGATCTTCGAAGGCATCAATGTCCTGCAGCCCGGCAAGCTGCCGCAGGACGGCAAGATCGTCCCTTTCCTGTCGGACTTCTTCGACTTCGCCATCTACATCGATGCCGACGAGAAGCTGATCCACAACTGGTATATTTCCCGCTTCATGCGGCTGCGTGAGACCGCCTTCCGCAACCCGGACTCCTTCTTTCACCGCTATTCGCAGCTGTCGGAGAGTTCCGCGCGCGCCATCGCCGAAGGCCTGTGGACCAACATCAATTTGAAGAATCTGCGCGAGAACATCCTGCCGACGCGGGCCCGCGCCGACTTGATCCTGCGCAAGGGCGCCGATCACCTGATCGAGGAAGTGGCGCTCAGGAAGCTGTGACGGCCGGCCCCGTCACCCGTCGCAATGTCAGATTGATCCGCCCACCGTTTTTCAGCAGTGCCGAGGTCGAGGGATAGATCCGATCGACGCCGTGAAAGCACAGCCGCCCCTCGCCGCCGAGCACCACGACGTCACCGCTTTGCAGCCTGAACGACTTGGTGGCGCCATCACGCGTGGTCTGGCCGACTCGGAACAGGCAGTCGTCGCCGAGCGAGACGGAGACGACCGGCGCCGAAAGATCGGTCTCGTCGCGGTCCTGATGTAGGCCCATTTTTGCGTCCAGCGTGTAGAAATTGATGAGGCATGCTTCCGGCGGGTGCGGATAGCCCGAGACCTCGCGCCACAGGTCGAGCAGCGCATCCGGAATTGGCGGCCAAGGCGCCCCGGTTACCGGATGCGCCGGCTGGTAACGATAGCCGTGCTCCTTGTCGGTGACCCAGCCGAGCGGCCCGCAATTGGTCATACGCACGCTCATCTCCTTGCCGGTGCGCGGCATGGCCGGCACGAACAGCGGCGCCTGCTGCACGATCCGTCTCACCTCGTCGACCAGCTCTTCCTGCGCGCTGCGCGACAGGTAGGCCGGCATGTGGCGGACGCCTTTGGGCAGGACGAGCACGGATTCGATTACCTCTTGGATGGTTCGGAACCGTAAAATGTCACGATCAAATGAAAACGGCGACCCGAAAGCCGCCGCTCTTGTCGAATTGGCAGCCGCCGATCAGGCGAGGTCGGGAATGCGCAGCACCTGGCCCGGATAGATCTTGTCGGGATGGGTCAGCATTGGCTTGTTGGCCTCGAATATGACCGTGTTCTTGACGCCTTGGCCCTTGCCGTAGCTTTTCTCGGCGATCTTCCAGAGATTGTCGCCCTTCTTCACGGTGTAGAAGGTGGGCTCCTTGGCGGGGGCGGCGGCCGTGCCAGGTGCTGGCGCGACCTGCAATTCGTCGGCCTGCACTTTGGAGACGCCGAGCGTGTTGCCGACGGCGATGACCGCCTTCTCGAAGATCGACTGGTCCTTGACCACACCCTTCAGCACCGCCGTGTCGCCCGTGACGACGACCTCGACGCCATCGGTGCCGAGCTTGTGCGAATCGAGCTCCTTCTTGAGTGTGTCGGCCGTGGGTGCGGCTTCGTCGTCACCGCCGATGCCCAGTTTCTTGCCGACGCTCTTGACGAAATCGAACATGCCCATCCTTGGGTCTCCCTTGCTAATGGCAATGGTTGAACTTTGCATCTGCGGTCCAAAATGGGAAGTCGTTTTGCGCGTGATTGGTGTGGTGCTTAATCGTTCTCCACCCGGCCGCGCAGCTTCTTGATCGTGCCGCGCCCGGCCTTGCTCTTCAGCCGCCGTTCCACGGCACCCTTTGACGGCCGTGTCTTCTTGCGCGGCGGCGGTGGCGGTTCGGCGGCCTTGGCGACCAATGCCGTCAGCCGTGCCCGCGCATCCGCCCGGTTCTGTTCCTGGGTGCGGAAGCGGCCTGCTTCGATGACGATGACACCGTCCTTGGTGGCACGCTGGCCGGCAAGCTTGATCGTCCGCTCGCGCACGCGCTCCGACAGACCCGTTGCGTTGGCCGCGTCGAAGCGCAGTTGCACCGCCGTCGCCACCTTGTTGACGTTCTGGCCGCCGGGACCGGACGAGCGGATGAAATCCTCGTGCAGGTCGCCCGGATGGATCACCGCATCGCCTGATATGATGATGTTGTCGTCGCTCGCCATGCCGCAGTCATGGCGCGGCGGATCGAAAAAGAAAAGGCCCGATCGAACCGGGCCTTTCAACGAAAGCTGACCCCTGTGGCGCGATTACTCTGCCGCTTCCTGCATGCGCGGCGCCGCGCCCAGCACCACGGCGTCGACATGGCTTTCGAATTTCTCGAAATTGACGGCGAACATGCCGACCAGCCGTGTCGCCTGCCGGTCATAGCCGGCCTTGTCGGCCCAGGTGGAGCGCGGGTCGAGAATGGCGCTGTCGACGCCAGGGACAGCCACCGGCACCTCGAAACCGAAATGAGGATCGGTGCGGAACTCGGC
>NZ_RZTT01000121.1 GCF_003996995.1 Mesorhizobium sp. M7A.T.Ca.US.000.02.2.1
CGCCGGCAGCGTCTTGTCGAACTTGTGGTAGGGCGCCAGATGCGAGCCACCCTTGGCCATGCGCGAGAAGTCGCCATAGTCCTGCGCGGTGAAGACGCCGGCCCTGACCAGCTTGATCGCCTGCTCGACCGTCGGATACATGTCCCAGACCGGGCCGGTGATGACCGTGTTGGGGCCGAGGCTCGACTGGTCGGACATGTTGGAGATCGCAAGTATCTTCTTGTCCACCGCCGCTTCGATGACGCCGAAGCGCTCGGCATAGATGACGTCGACACCGGCGTCGATCTGCGCGACAGCCGCTTCCTTGGCCTTGGGCGGATCGAAGAACGAGCCGATAAAGGCGACCTTCTTCTTGATGTTGGGATTGACCTCCCTGGCGCCGGCGAAGAAGGCGTTTACCAGCCGGTTGACTTCCGGAATGCCCATCGCCGCGACGGCGCCGATCGTGCCCGACTTCGACATCTTGCCGGCGATCAATCCGGAGAGATAGGCCGGCTCGTGGATCCAGTTGTCGAAGACGCCGAAATTGGGTTCCGCCGGGCCGGCGCCGGAGCCGAACAGCCAGGCGGTCTTCGGGAATTGCTTGGCGGTGCGGCGCGATTCACGCTCGGCGGCGAAGGCATCGCCCAGCACCAGCTCATAGCCGCCTTGCGCATATTCGCGCATGACGCGGCTGAAATCGGCGGTCTGCACCTTCTCGGACCATTTGTACTCGATGCCGAGTTCCTTCTCGGCCCTCTGCAAGGCGACATGGATCTGGTTGTCCCACGGCTCCTCGATCGGCGTGGCGAAGATCGCCGCCACCTTCAGCTTCTTGTCCGCCGCGAAGGCTGCGCCTGGCAATATCGCTGCCGCCAAACCGAGCGCGCCCAGCTCCAGCACATTGCGTCGCGAAAGCCCTTCGCGTTTTATCTGCGATTTATTGTTCCGGTTTTCCATTGCATTCCCCTCTGTTCGACAGCCGTGTCGAGCCGGCTGTTCGTGAAAATGTCAGACGCGGAAGTATGGAACGACGCTAGACTTTTGTCCACGTGGTCAAATTTGAACCGCGCACCGGATTCTTGATCTTAGCCGGCCAAGCAAGGGCCGCCGATCAAACCCGTTCCAGCGCGATCGCGATGCCCTGGCCTACACCGATGCACATCGTGGCAAGCGCATAACGGCCGCCACGTTCGCGCAGCTCCAGCGCCGCCGTGCCGGAGATGCGGGCACCCGACATGCCCAGGGGATGGCCAAGCGCGATGGCGCCGCCATTCGGGTTGACGTGTTCCGCATCCTCGGCAATGCCAAGCTGGCGCAGCACGGCTATGCCTTGCGAGGCAAAGGCTTCGTTGAGCTCGATGACATCGAACTGTTGCGGGGTCAGCCCAAGCCGCGCGCAGAGTTTTTGCGTCGCCGGCGCCGGGCCGATGCCCATGATGCGCGGCGCCACACCTACGGCGGCCCCGCCGAGAATGCGGGCGATCGGGATCAGGCCATATGTCTTCACCGCCGCCTCGGAAGCGACGATCAGCGCCGCCGCCCCGTCATTGACGCCGGAGGCATTGCCGGCCGTGACTGTGCCGCCCTGGCGGAACGGCGTCGGCAGCTTGGCCAGCGCCTCGACCGTTGAGCCCGCTCGCGGATGCTCATCCTTCGAGACGACAACCGGATCGCCCTTGCGCTGCGGGATCGTCACCTCTGTGATTTCCTTCGCCAGCCTTCCATTGGCTTGCGCGGCGACCGCCTTGTCCTGGCTGCGTACGGCAAAGGCGTCCTGGTCGGCGCGTGACACCGAAAAATCCTCGGCGACGTTCTCGCCGGTTTCCGGCATCGAATCGACGCCATACTGCTTCTTCATCAGCGGGTTGACGAAGCGCCAGCCGATGGTGGTGTCGTAAATCTCGGCATTGCGCGAGAACGCCGTGTCGGCCTTGGGCATGACGAAGGGCGCCCGGCTCATCGATTCGACACCGCCCGCGATCATCAATTCCGCCTCGCCGGCCTTGATGGCGCGCGCGGCAATGGTCAGCGCATCCATGCCCGAGCCGCACAGGCGGTTGACAGTCGAGCCCGGAATCTCCTTCGGCAAGCCTGCCAGCAGCAGCGCCATGCGCGCCACGTTGCGGTTGTCCTCGCCGGCCTGGTTGGCACAGCCATAGACGACGTCGTCGATAGCCTGCCAGTCGATGCCGGGATTACGCTCGACCAATGCCCTCAGCGGTATCGCGCCAAGATCGTCTGATCGTACCGAAGACAGCGAACCGCCGAAGCGGCCGATCGGTGTGCGGATGTAGTCGCAGATATAGGCCTCGGCCATGTCATGCAGCCTTTGCTTTTCCGGTTCCCTCATGCGCCGCCTTGGTGCGGGCCTGCAGGTCGCGCAATGTCTTGAGTTCGAGTTCGCTTGGCGCCGGTGTTTCGTCAAGCGCCTCCGCGAACTTAACCGCCCAGCCACAGGTGTCCTTCACCTGCTGGCGCGTGACGCCGGGATGCAGCGACACGACCGTGAATTCCTTGCTCACCGGATCCGGCTTCCAGATGGCGAGATCGGTGATCAGCAGCGTCGGGCCGGCGGTGTCGATGCCAAGCCGTTTTCGATGGTCACCACCCTCGCCATGGCCGAAGGAGGTGAAGAAGTCGATCTTCTCGACCATGCCGCGCTTGGTCTGCGCCATGGTGATGTAGATCTCCTTCGACGACGTCGCGATCTCCGGCGCGCCGCCGCCGCCCGGCAGCCGGGTCTTGGGATGGAAATAGTCGCCGATAACCGTGGTGTTGATGTTGCCGAATTTGTCGAGCTGCGCCGCACCGAGGAAGCCGATCGAGATGCGGCCGCCCTGCAGCCAGTAGCGGAACATCTCAGGCACCGCGACGGTGGTGATAGCGGTCTCGCACAATTCGCCGTCGCCGATCGACAGCGGCAGCACGTCAGGCGCGGTGCCGATCGTGCCGCTCTCGTAGATCAGGGTGATGTCAGGCGCATGCGTCAGCCGCGCCACATTGCAGGCGGCCGATGGCGCGCCGATGCCGACGAAGCAGACATCGTCGTTGCGCAGCGCGCGGCTGGCGGCGATGGTCATCATCTCGTTGGGGGTGAAGTCGGGATTTTCGTTCATGCCGCTTTCCTCAGATGCTCGACCCTGGACTCGAAATCATCGGCGCTCTTCTCGATGACATTGGCCTGCATCCACGCCAGGAATTTGTCACGGTCGGCGGCGATCTCGTCCCATTCGAGATAGGCCGCATTGTCGCGCGCATAGTAGCCGTGCGCGTAGGACGGATGCGAGCCGCCGGGCACGACCGATATCGCCGCGATCGTCCAGCGCGGCAGCACGGTCAGATTGGGGTGCAGATCGTCGAAATTGTCGACGACTTCCTCGACGGTCACCACAGCGCGTTTGGCCGCCAGCACCGCTTCCTTCTGAATGCCGATGATGCCCTCGACCAGCACATTGCCTTTCCTGTCGGCCTTCTGGGCATGGATGAAGGTGACGTCAGGCCGGATCGAAGGGACAGCGGCCAGCACCTCGCCGGTGAACGGACAGGTCACCGACTTGATGTTCGGGTTGACCGCCGCGAGGCCAGCACCGCGATAGCCGCGAAACACCGCGCAGGGCAGGCCGGCAGCACCCGCTTCATAGGCATTGGCCATGCCGGCATGGCTGTGCTCCTCGATTTCGAGTGAGCGCGGAAAGCCGTTCTCGATGGCATCGCGGGCGCGCCGCAGTAGGCCGACGCCGGGATTGCCGACATAGGAGAAGACGATCTTCTTCGCCATGCCCATGCCGATCATCTGGTCGTAGATCAGGTCCGGCGTCATGCGGATCAGGGTCAGGTCGCGAAAACCCTGGCGGATCGCCTCATGCGCCGCCGCCGTCGGGATCAGATGGGTGAAGCCCTCGAAGGCGACGGAGTCGCCATCTTTCAAATTCTCGGCCACGGCCTGTTTGAGTGGCAGGAACTTGACCATCGCATCGGCTCCGGGTTATCAGAAAGTTCGTATTGCGAACATATGTTTTGTATGCGATACTTTCTACCCTGAGCGAGGGCGAGGAGTCAATCCTGACGCCGATGCCGTTCCGCGGAGACAAGATGGACGAAGCGGCTGTTTCCCGTGATCATGTCGGCTCGCTCGAGCGCGGCCTCGCCGTCATGGAGATCCTGGCCCGCCATCCCTCGGGCATGACGCTGACAGAAATGGCGGAGGAAGCGGGCCTCACCCGCGCCGGCGCCCGCCGCTTCCTGCTGACACTCACCGCCACCGGCTATGCAACACAGGCCGGCCGCGTGTTCTCGCTGTCGCCGCGCCTGCTGACGGTTGCCCGCACCTGGCTCGGCGGCGCCTCGCTATGGGCCTTCGCCGCGCCCATCATGCGCTCTGTGGCAGCACAACTGAACGAGGCCTGCTCGGCGGCCATCCTGTCGGGTGAGGATGTCGTCTATGTCGCCCGCATTCCCGGCCGCCGCATCCTCAGCGTGTCGCTCGACGTCGGCACCAGGCTGCCGGCCTACTGCACCTCGATGGGACGCATCCTGCTTGCCGGCCTGACATCAGGGGAATTGGACGCATTCCTCGGTCAGGCGACCATCGAGAGACGGACACCGAAGACGATCACCGATATCAGGCTGCTGGCCGGCGCCATCGGCAAGGCGAAAGCGGACGGCTTTGCCATCGTCGACGAGGAACTGGAGCTCGGCCTGCGCTCGATCGCGGTGCCGATCCGCGACCGCGCGGAGCGCACGGTCGCGGCCATCAACGTCTCGACTCAGTCGGCGCGTTTTTCGGTGGCGGAGATGGAGCGGGAGATACTGCCGGTGCTGGTTGAGGCCAGGCAGCGCATCGAGGATTTTTTTGTCGTCTAATCAATCGCCCGAAACCTCTTCAAACGCCAGCGCCGCCCCTCATTGCCCTGCCGGGCATTTCTCCCCGTATAGTGACGGGGAGAAAGTAGCTGGCGCAACGCCATCGCCTTTCCTGCAACATTGGCGATACCGGCGACAACAGCGTCCCTCGCCCCGTTGACGGGAGAGGATGCCGGCAGGCAGGTGAGGGGCAGTGCTAACGTCGACAATTGCCTCTGATCAATGCTTGATACGATCCCGCATCGCGTACCACAGCATGCCCAGCACATAGAGCGGCCCACGCAACGCCGTGCCGCCGGGGAACGGCATCGGGCTCAGCGTCGAGAACAAATCCAGCCGCGAGGCATCACCGGTGATCGCTTCGGCCAGCAGCTTGCCGGACAGCGTCGACAGGATGACGCCCTTGCCGGAATAGCCATGCGCGAAATACACCTCGCCATAGTGCCCGACGTGCGGCAGCCGTGATGTCGTCACCGACACCAGCCCACCCCAGGCGTGATCGATGCGGCAGCCCTTGAGCTGCGGAAAGGTCTTTTCCATATGCGGCCGCACGAAGCCGGCGATATCGGCCGGCGGTGATGGCGTGTAGCGTTCGCCGCCACCGAACAGCAGGCGTCCATCCGCCGACATGCGGTAGTAATTGACGACGAAGCGGGTGTCGGACACCGCGACATTGGCCGGGATGACATTGCGTTTGCCCTCCAGCGGCTCGGTGGCGACGATGTAGTTGCCGACCGGCATGATGCGGCTGTTGACGCGCGGCTCCAGCCCATTGAGCAGCGCGTCCCCCGCCAGCACGACATGTCTGGCCCGAACCGATCCCTTTGCCGTCGAGACCCGGATCGAAGGCTCGCGCTCCAGTTTCACCGCCACCGAATTCTCGTGGATGATGACGCCGGCCGCAACTGCCGCACGGGCAAGGCCGAGCGTGTAGTTCAGCGGATGCATGTGGCCGCCGAGCGGCTCGTACATCGCGCCATGATATGACGTGTCGACCTTGGCGCGGGCTTCCGCCGCCGACAGGATCTCGGCATGCGGAAATTTCATCACCGTGGCCAGACACTCGGCCTCTTCCTCGAGATCCCTGAGGTCGGAGCCGTTGACCGCGCCGACCAGATGGCCGGTCAGCCTGAGATCGCAATCGATGGCGTGGCGCTCAATAATATCGAGCACCAGCCCGCGTGCCTCGAAGGCAAGATCGAACAGCACCTTTGCCCGCTCCGGCCCGTAGAGTTTGACCAGGCCCTTGGCGCCCTTGCGCAGACCTGGGATCATCTGGCCGCCATTGCGGCCCGATGCCCCCCAGCCGATCTTGCCGCCTTCGAGCAGCACCACTTTCACGCCGCGCTCGGCGGCGTGAAGGGCGGCTGACAGGCCGGTGCAGCCGCCACCGACGACCACCAGGTCGGCTTCGACATCGCCGACAAGCGCCGGATGGTCCGGCGCCGGATTGGCGGTGGCGACATAATAGGATTTGGCGATGTCGAGGCCCGAATTGAAACCCGTTGAACTGGAAGCCATGATCACACCTTCAGCAGAAGGTGGTCGCGTTCCCAGCTCGTCACCACGCCCTGGAACAGATCGAGCTCGACGCTCTTGACGCGCAGATAGGTCTGGAAGAAATCCTCGCCGAGCAGTTCCCGCACCGGCTCACATGCCTCGAAACGATCGAGCGCCTCCTCCATCGTTTTCGGCAGCGTGCTCTTGATCTTGTAGGCATTGCCCGACGCTTCGGCCGAGCGCGCCAGTTTCTGTTCGACGCCAAGATAGCCGGCAAGCAGCGAGCCGGCGATCGCCAGGTAAGGATTGGAATCCGCACCCGGAAGCCGGTTCTCCACCCGCCGCGCCGCGCGGCCCCCGGCCGGCACGCGCAGGCCGCAGGAACGGTTGTCATGCGACCATTCGATGTTGGCCGGCGCGCTGTGGTTCGGCCTTATGCGACGGTACGAATTCACATTGGGCGCGAACAGCGGCATGATTTCCGGGACATATTTCTGCAGGCCGCCGATGAAGTGGCCGAACATTGCGGTGTCGGCATCGTCGCTGCCGGCAAACAGCGTCCTGCCAGCCTCGTCGATGACCGACATGTGCAGATGCATCGAGCTTCCCGCCTGCGCGGCGATCGGCTTGGCCATGAAGGTCGCATGCATTCCGCTTTGCTGCGCGGCCTGGCGCGTCAGCCGCTTGAACAGCAGCACCTTGTCGGCCAGCGGCAGCGCATCGCCATGCAGGAAGTTGATCTCAAGCTGCGCCGTACCCGATTCATGGATCAGCGTGTCGAGCGGCAGGCCGGCCGCCGCGGCGTAGTCGTAGACGCGGCGGATCACCGGCTCGAACTCCTCGAGCGCGGCCATGTCATAGGGATGCTGCACACCCTCGGCACGGCCATTGGCGCCGATCGGAGCGGTCAGCGGCTGGTCCGGATCGGGATTGGGCGCGGTCAGATAGAATTCGAGCTCCGGCGCCACCACCGCCCGCCAGCCGCGCCTGGCGTAGAGGTCGAGCACGGCGCGCAGCACATGGCGCGGCGAGGCCATCCAGGGCCGGTCGTCCATATGGAAGGCATCGGCGAAGACATAGGCCTTGCCGGGAGCGGCACCCGGCGCCAGGCACAGCGTCGAGACATCGGGCACCATGCGCATGTCCGGGTCCGAATAGGCAAAACCCTCGTCGATCGAGCCGGAGTAGCGGCCGTCGATGCTGACCAGGAAAGCGCTGCTCGGCAGATAGAGCGCGCGATCTTCCAGCGCCTGGAGGAATTTGGCCGTCGGCAAGGCCTTGCCGCGCAGGACGCCGTTCATGTCGGGCACCAGGCACTCGACTTCGTTGATCCCATGCCGGGTCAGCCAGGCCTTGGCGTCATTGCCGCTGAAGAGCGAGATATTCGCGTTGTTGTCAGGCATTTCGTTCACGTCCGTATCAGAGAGAGTATGGCTTGCGCGGCCACATCCGTTCCAGGTTTCAGCGCCATTTGGGCTGCATTGTCCTTGAGGCGGGCGCGCATGGCATCGTCGGCCAACAGGCCGAGAATGGCTCTCTCCAACACTCCTTCGGTCCAGGCGTCGCGGCCGATATGGTCACCGACGCCGGTTTCTCCGGCGCGGCGCGCATTGTCGTGTCCGTCCCAGCAATAGGGCATGATCAGTGACGGCACGCCGAAGCGCAGCGCTTCGCAAAAGCTGTTGTTGCCGCCGTGATGGATGAACAGGTCCGACTTCGCCACCACCGAGGGCTGGGGAAACCAGGCATCGAGATAGACGTTGTCGGGCACCGCGCGATAGGCGTCGCGCAGGCCGCCAACATTGACAATAAAGCGCGCCGGCAGCCTGTCGAAGACGGCAAGCATGCGCTCGATCAGGCCGACATCCATGGCGCCGAGGCTGCCGAAGCTGACATAGACCAGCGGCCCGCCATTGCGTGGGAACACGGGGACCTCGAATGGCCCTTCCGAGCGCACGCAGCCTTCGAGATACACGAAGCGCTCCGGATCGAGCGGCTCGGCCCGCTCACGACGCACGATCGAAGGCGTCAGCAGCAAATTGAGGTCGGGCGACGCCTCGAGGAACAGGCCCTTCGGCAGCGACGCCAGGCCGGCATCCATGCGAAAGCGATTGAAGCGGTCATGTGCGGGCGCGCAAGCCGCCAGATACCTTGCCTCGAAAGCCGCGCGTTGCGGGTCGTCGGCGCCAAGCCCCGACAGATAGGGAGGCACATTGGCATCCGGCAGCTCGGTCTCGGCGCAGGAGACGACACGCACCCAGGGACAGCCGGCGGCGGCGATCGCCGGGAACATGATGACATTGTCGAGCACCACCGCGTCCGGCTTCAGCCGCGCCAGCAATTGGCGCAGCGGCGCCTCGGCATTGACCGCAGTGTCGACGATGGCCTGCCAGGTCGGCGCGACATAGGTTTCCAGCTGGTCGATCGGGCTCAGCCGGAAATGCGGCAGGTGCCGGCGCACGAAAGCCTGCCAGTAGCTCTGGCGTTCGCTGTCGCTCAGCGGCTCGTCGGTCGGCAGCTGGTATTCCTGGAAACCATAGTCGGCAAAGACGCCGGAAAAGCCGGCATGGCAAATGAAGACGGGCCGGGCTCCCTTGGCACGCAATGCCTGCGCGATGCCGACGCAATTCAACGCCGCGCCGAAACTGGCTTCGGGAAACAGCGCGATGGTCGGGCTGGCTTTACGCGTCAATTATTCCTCGTCATTCCGGCCGGCTGATCATGCCGAACAGGGCGGGCGCCCCGCGACTGGCCGCTTGCGGTCGCTGGTTGCGGGAGAGCCGCAGGTGGATGCGAAGCAGATCGGCAGCCACCTCATACTGCAGGCTTTCAAGATGGTCGAGTATAACAAGGTGTTCGCGCAGCGATTGCCGCAAGCGGAAGACGTTGACGCCGGCATAGATGCCCGGTAGCCGGCGTAGCCTGAGATGATCGGCCAGCGCATCGGCAACGAAGCGGTTGGCGCAGCCTTCGGCGAGCATGCCGTGAAAATCGATGTCCAGCCGCTGGAACTCGCGTGTGTCGAAGGCCGCATCCGGCAACGCCACCAGCGCTTCCATGCCCTGGCGCAACGCCGCCGCCCGCGCGCCATCCAGCCGGAAGCCCGGCGTCAGGATGGCCGCGGGTTCCAGCAGCAAGCGGAACTCATAGCTGTCGCCTTGCGCCTCTGGATCGTCGGGCGTGCGCCGAAACAGCCAGGACTGGCCAGGCGCTCGGTCCAACAAATTCTCTTCGGTCAGTTTGTTGAGTGCTTTTAGTACCGTCTTGCGCTCGGCGCTGTAGCGCCGTATCAGCCCCGCGACGGTCACCGTCTGGTCCAGCCGACGCGCCGACCGGTCGCGCAGGATCGCCTCGGCCAACTCGTCCTCCTCGGCGGCGGGCAGTTCCGTGGCGACTGAAGCCTGCGCGGTGAGGTCGATGGCCAGGTGATAACCGGAATCTGCCTCCCAGCGCACGACACCCCGTTCAGCGAGCAGGCCGAGAGCCGCCCGCACCGGCGTGCGCGAGACATTGCACAACGAAGCGATCTGCTGCTCCGGCAAGCGTGCGCCGGGCTCAAAACCGCGCTGCCGCGCCACATCCAGGATGCGCTGCGCCAGATCGAGGTGGTTGGTGCGAGGTCGTCGGGCTGCGGCTTGCATGACTGGTCTCGTGGAAAACGACATGACCGCATTGATCTGACCGATCGCCCGCACGGACGCAATCGGCCAGATTCCACGATCGCTTAGCAAATTATGGATTGACGTACTTTTTTCTGCAATAGTACTGTCAGGGCAATCGGCGAGAAAAAGACCGAGGGAACGGGATCGAGGCAGCGGCAAGGGTCGCAAGCGTTGGTCCGGCGAATGCAATTCGACGATCAACCGAAATGGGAGTCTGTCATGACCGCTACCAGCCTGCGGCGCAGTGCGCTGAAAACATCTTCGATCGCACTTGGCCTGGCCTTGGCGCTGTCCGCGCCGGCGACGGCTGCCGACCTCGTCATTTCCAACTGGGACGGCTACATGGCACCCGACGCCATGGCCGCCTTCAAGACCGCGACCGGCGTCTCGGGCGAAGTGGTGGTGCACGCCACCAATGAAGAGATCATGGGCAAGCTCATCGCCGCCGGCGGCAAGGGCTATGACGTGGTCTTCGTTTCTTCGCCCTTCGCCGAGGTGCTGAACAAGCTCGGCCTGACCGAGCCGATCGACCACGCCAAGATCCCGAACCTCGCCAATCTCTATCCCGAGGCAACCAAGCTGCCGCACGATGCCGGCAATGCATTCTCGGTGCCATACACCTGGGGCACCACCGGCCTCTGCTATCGCTCGGACCTGATGAAGGTCGCACCGACCAGCTGGAGCGACCTGCTCGCGCCTTCCGACGAATTGAAGGGCAAGACCACCATGCTGGCGACCGACCGCTGGCTGCTGGCCGCCGGCCAACTCGACAAGGGCTATTCGGTCAACGAAACCGACCCGGCCAAGATGGCTGAGGTCAAGGATCTGCTGATCTCGGCCAAGAAGACCCTGCTCGCCTATGACGACACCACCTTCTATTCCAAGCTGGTGTCCGGCGAGGCGCTGATGGTTCAGGCATGGGACGGCTGGTGCAATTACGGCATCGCCGAAAAGTCCGAGATCAAATACGTCATTCCCAAGGAAGGCTCCGACCTCTGGGTTGACACGATGGTGGTGATGAAGGCCTCCGCCAACAAGGATGCCGCCTTCCAGTTCATCAACTTCATGCTCGACGCCAAGAACCACGCCTGGGCGGCGCAGAACATCGACTACAAGGTGCCGAACAAGCCAGCCATGGAAAGCCTGCCGGCCGATTTCCTGGCCAAATTCCCCAACATGGCGATGCCGGTGGCCGACCTCGTCAAGTTCGAGCAGTTGCGCGACGTCGGCGACGCCCAGCGCGACTATTCGAAGATCGTCAGCGAGATCAAGGCGGCGCAGTAGGCGGCGCGCCACTTCGGTAGCTGGAATCAAGCTTGCGTTCCTTCGCGCCCCCCTCTGGCCTGCCGGCCATCTCCCCCTCAAGGGGGGAGATTGGCTGGGTTGTGGCCTGTCGCCAATCTCCAGCGCAGCGCCCCCTCATCCGGCCGCTTCGCGGCCACCTTCTCCCCGCTGGGGAGAAGAGGAAAGCGCCGGCGCCAGCGACCTCCTCTCCCCTCGGGGAGAGGTCGGATTGCCCCGAATTGCCCTTCGCAATTCGGATGGCAATCCGGGTGAGGGGGTCTTTGGTCGCTGAGATGCCCGGCAGGGCAGAGGGGGGTACTTCGTGAAGCACCTCCCCTCCCGCTCCTCCCTGCTGATGGCCCCGGCACTGGCCTGGCTCGCGGCCTTGATGGTGGTGCCGTGCGCATTGGTGCTGGCGCTCGCCTTCTTCCGGCGCGGCATCTATGGCGGCATCGAATACACCTTCACGCTGGAGAATTTCGGGCTGGTCTTCGATCCGCTCTATGCCGGCATCTTCCTCAACTCGGCGCGCATCGCCGGCACCGCCACCCTGATCGCGGTGGTGATCGGCTATGCCGCCGCCTACGCCATCGCAGCCGCCCCGCGCCGGTGGCAGCCGGTGTTCCTGTTCTTCGCCGTGCTGCCGTTCTGGTCCAACTACCTGATCCGCACCTATGCCTGGATCGTGCTGCTCAACCGCGAAGGCCTGATCACGCAGTTGTTGCGCTGGTTCGGCTACACTGGCGAACCGCCTTCGATGCTCTACACCGAAGGCGCGGTCATCGCCGGCCTCGTCTACAACTATTTGCCCTTCGTCATCCTCGCCTGCTACGCGCCGCTGTCGCGCCTCAACCCGGAACTCGCCGAAGCCTCGCGTGACCTCGGCGCCTCCGCCGCCACCACATTCCGCCGTGTCATCCTGCCGCTGACCGTGCCCGGCATCGCCGCTGGCGCAGTGTTTGTCTTCGTTCTGTCGATCGGCAATTTCGTCACGCCCGCGCTGCTTGGCGGCGGCCGCTTCCAGATGATCGGCAACCTCGTCTACGACCAGTTCCTGACCGCAAACGACTGGCCGTTCGGCGCCGCGCTCGCGATGGCGCTGATCGCCATCATGCTTCTGGTGCTGATGGCGCAGGCGCTAGCCGCCAATCGCGCCTCGGGCCACGCCGCGCAAGTCGGCGGAGACACCGATGGCTGAGCGCTCCCCCGCCACGCGGCGCACGCTCTGGCTCGTGCTGAGCCTGGTCTTCGCTTTCCTCTACATCCCGATCGCCGTGCTGGTGGCGCTGTCCTTCAACGAAGGCGGGCTTCCAACGGCATGGTCGGGCTTTTCGCTGAAATGGTATGCCTCGCTGGCCGGCAATTCGGCGATCCTCTCCGCCGCGCTCAACACGCTGATCGTGGCACTGGTGTCGACCGCAATCGCAACATTGCTCGGCACGCTGCTGGCGATCGGCATCGAGATGCGCCGGCAGTACGGTAAGGGCCTCGAAGCGCTGATCTTCGCGCCGATGATCATTCCCGACATCGTGCTGGCGATCGCGCTGCTGTCGTTCTTCTCCATGCTCAACCTGACCATGGGCCTGCACACGATCATCCTCGCCCATGTCGTCTTCAACCTCGCCTTTGTCTGCTCGGTGGTGCGTGCCCGGCTGAAGAGTTTCGACTGGTCGATCGTCGAGGCCTCGGCCGATCTCGGCGCCTCCGCGCTCACCACCTTCCGGCGGGTGACATTGCCGGTCATCGCGCCGGCGGTGATCGCCGGCGCGCTGCTCGCCTTCACGCTCTCGGTCGACGAATTCATCATCGCCTTCTTCACCGCCGGTGCCGGCCGTGCCTCGACGACGTTGCCGATGCAGATCTACGCGATGATCCGCTTCGGCATCACGCCGGAGATCAACGCGCTGGCGACCATCGTCATGGCGGTCTCGATCACCGCGCTGACCCTGTCGCAGCGGCTCAACCGTGGGATCATAGGCCAATGAGCGAACCGCGCACGCTGCTGGCCATCGATCATGTATCGAAGAATTTCGGCCGGGTGACGGCTGTCGACGGCATCTCGCTCGATATCAGAGAGAATGAGTTCTTCGCGCTGCTCGGGCCGTCAGGCTGCGGCAAGACCACGCTGCTGCGCATGCTGGCCGGCTTCGAGACGCCCAATGACGGGCGCATCCTGCTCGACGGCCGCGACATTGCCAAAACCCCGCCCAACAAGCGGCCAGTCAATCTGATGTTCCAATCCTATGCGCTGTTTCCTCATATGAGCGTCCGCGCCAATGTCTCCTACGGCCTGGAGATGGAACGTTTGCCGGCAGCTGAAATCCGCTCCCGCGTCGACGCCATTCTGGCGACAACCGAGCTGGTCCCCTTCGCCGACCGCAAGCCGGAGCAACTGTCGGGCGGCCAGAAGCAGCGCGTCGCGCTCGCCCGCGCGCTGGTCAAGCGGCCGCGTCTGCTGCTGCTCGACGAGCCGCTTGGCGCGCTCGACAAGAAACTACGCGGCGCCATGCAGCTGGAACTGAAGCGCCTGCAGCACGAGGTCGGCATTACCTTCGTCATCGTCACCCATGACCAGGAGGAGTCGCTTGTGATGGCCGACCGCATGGCGGTGCTCAAAGACGGCAGACTGCTGCAGTGCGACACGCCGCACGCGATCTATGAGCATCCGGCCGACCGTTTCGTCGCCGACTTCATCGGCGTGATGAATTTCGTGCCGGGCAAGGCCGCCACCGATGGGGTTGTCGCCGCGAATGGCGCGCGAATATCCGGCAAGGTTCCAGCAACGCTCTCGCCCGGCGCATCCGCTGTCGCTTCGGTGCGGCCGGAGCGCATCCGGCTGTTCCCGGAGGCTCAGACCGCCAACCGCACCACCGGCACGGTCGAGGCGCTGGCCTATCAGGGGCTCGACCTGCAGCTGCATGTCCGCACCCCCCTGTCGCCAAAGCCGTTCCTGGTGCGCGTCACCGCTGATGCCGCCGACCGCCGGCCGGTCGCGTCGGGAGATCAGGTCGAACTCGGCTGGGACGCCGCCGATGTCAGAGTTTTCGCAGAATAAAGGAGAAGCCTGATGGCGCAGAAGACGATCGCGTTTTTTCCAGAAGCGGCCTACGGCCCGGCGCTCAATTCCGTCGGCATCGCCCAGGCGGTCGAGGCGCGCGGCCACAAAGCCGTTTTCCTGTCCGACCCCGGCTTTGTCGATGTCTACAAGGGCTACGGTTTCGAGGCGCATCCGGTGAACCTGTCCGAGCCGATGCCGCCCGAGCAGATGGCCAAATTCTGGGAGGATTTCATCAACGGCCACATCCCGAACTTCCGCAAATCGCCTTACGATCAGGTCGACAATTACGTCAAGGATTGCTGGACGGCGATCGTCGACAGCGCCAAATGGGCGCAGAAGGATCTGCCGCGCGTTCTCTCAGTC
>NZ_RZTT01000122.1 GCF_003996995.1 Mesorhizobium sp. M7A.T.Ca.US.000.02.2.1
CTTGATGTCGGCGACGAACAGGCGATCTGCCAGACGACCAGCATCAGCGCGATCACGATGATGGGCGGCACCAGCGCGCTCGCCACTTTGCCGGCGATGGCGAGCGGATCGAAGCGACGCCTTGCTTTGGCAGTGAAGGCGATGACCTCCGCCGGCTTGGCAGGAAAGGCCTTCACCTTGGTGTCCTCGATAGTCTGGATCGACATGTCTGGGGAAAACTCCGTGGGGCAGATAATTCGAGCGACAAACGGCGCAATGCGCCGTTTGCGCAGGGGTTCAGGCCGATGCCTTGATCTTCAGGCTATCGAGATAGGCGGACGGGTTGGCCGGATCGAAGATCTTGCCGTCGAAGAAGGTCTCGACGCCGCGCGACGGCGACGCCGGAACGTCGGCAGCCGCAACGCCGAGATCCTTGGCCGCCTCGCGCCACAGATCCTCGCGGTTGACCTGATCGACCAGCGCCTTGATGTCGGTGGTCGGCGCGAACTTGCCCCAGCGGATGTTCTCGGCGAGGAACCACGTATCGTGGCTCTTGAAAGGATAGGAGACGCCGCCCTTCCAGAACTTCATGGAGAGATCGGTGCCGTTGGCGACGCGGCCATTGCCGTAGTTGATGTCGCCCTTGAGGCGGCCGATGATGTCGGCGACGGGCACGTTCATCCATTGCCGCTTGCCGATGATGGCGGCCATCTCGTCCTTGTTCTCAGCGGCCTCGCACCATTGCTGGGCTTCCATGACGGCCATCAGGATCGCCTTGGTGGCGTTCGGGTATTTCTCGATGAATTCGGCACGCAGGCCGAGCGCCTTTTCCGGATGGCCCTTCCACAATTCGCCCGTCGTGGCGGCGGTGAAACCGACGCCCTGATGGACGAGCTGCTCGTTCCACGGCTCGCCGACGCAGAACACGTCCATGTTGCCGACCTTCATGTTGGCCACCATCTGCGGCGGCGGCACGACGATGGTCGAGACGTCTTTGTCGGGATCGATGCCACCGGCCGCCAGCCAGTAGCGCAGCCACAAATCATGCGTGCCGCCCGGGAAGGTCATGGCGGCCTTGATCTCCTTGCCAGCCGCTTTCTTGGCGGCAAAAGCGTCTTTCAGCTTCGAGGCGTCGAGACCGACACCGGTGCCGGCATATTCCTGGGCGACCGAAATGCCTTGGCAGTCGTAGTTGAGCCGCGCCACGATCGCCATCGGCATCGGCTGGTTGTTCTGCGTCACCTTGCCCGTGTGCATGAGGTAAGGCAGCGGCGTCAGGATATGGGCGCCGTCGATGCCGTTGGCCGCGCCGCCGAGCATCAGATTGTCGCGTGTCGCACCCCAGGAGGCCTGCTTGAGCACCTCGACATCGGGCATGCCGAACTTGGCGAACAGCCCCTTCTCCTTGGCGATCATCAGCGGTGCCGCATCGGTGAGGGCAATGAAGCCGAGCTTGGCCCCGGTGACCTCCGGAGTGGCGGTCGCAGCATAGGCGCCGGAAGGGAAGAGCTTGCGGGCCGCCACGAACAGGCCGGCCGTCATCGCGCTGCTGACGAGAAAATCGCGGCGCGTCATGTCCTTGAGGGTCGTTCCAGTCCTGATCCGTTTCGTCATCGTCGTCTCCGGTTGGGCGCGGCTTGGGATCCGCGTCGTCGATTGCGTGTTGATCAAAACAAAAAAGCCGCCAGCCAGGTCTTCGCGTCCGGGTGACCGGGAGCGCGCATTAACCTGAGCGGCAGCTTTGCCTGTGGCGCCCGTCATTGGACGCCTGTTCCGTGACCCGCGAAGGGCCTGTCTATTTCAAAGCAGGAACCGTGCCAGTTTTGAGAGAGGTGAAAAAGATCAATTAAATCAGCAACCCGCGCCGATCGCGGACGCACCGGGTCGTATAGCCGGAAGGCCAAAGATTGTTCATTCGGGCAATCGCGCGCACAATTTTTGTGCAATGCACAAGAATGACGCGGAAATGTTCAGGCTTCCGCGCGAGCCGATTTCTGGCCGGTAATGTAGGCGTCGACCTCGTCCGGATCGAAGATCTGGCCGTCGAAGAAACCGTCCGGACCGAGCACAAGGCCGGCGCCTGTCGCGCCGACCGCGGTGGCAACTTGGAGCGCACCCTCGACTTTCGAATTGGCGCCGGGAAGCGCCACACCAAGCGGCTTCAGAGCCGAACGGTAGAGGTCGGGCCGGTAGCAGTTGCGGGCGATGGCAAGGTTTTCCGGCGTGTGCGCCACGTGCCCCCAGCGCACCATCTGCGTGTAGAACCACAGCGCATGGCTCTTCCATGGAAAGTTCGCTGCCTTGTCGAACGGGAGGAAGAAGTCGTCGATGGTCCGCTCCGCGCCGCCGCCCAGTCGGAGATGACCGGTCAGGATCGGCATCTGCACGGCCGGCGGCAGACCGAGAAAGCCGGCCTGCGCCATCACAGCCGCCAATTCGCCACGGTTGGCCGGATCCTGGCACCAGCGCGCCGAGTGATGCAGCGCACGCAGCAGCGCCGCCAGTGCCTCGGGGTTTTCGTCTGCCCACGCCTTGCGTACGCCGATCACCTTCTCCGGGCTGTTACGCCATATCCGCGCCTTGACGGTGACGATATGCCCGGTGCCGGCGGCAACCGCAGCACTGTTCCAGGGTTCGCCTGCGCAGTACCCGTCGATGCGGCCGGTGGCCAGCGCATCCGCCATGAAGGGCGGCGGCACGATGACGATCTCGATTTCGCGCGCCGGATCGATGCCGCAGGCGGCGAGCCAATAGCGCAATTCGTAATTGTGCCCGGAATGCGGATGCACCACGGCGAAGCGCAGCGGGTCGCCACCGGCCGCAGCGCGCTCGCGAATGAGCGCGCGCAACGCCGCACCGGCGCGCGCCGGATCAAGATCGGCTTCGGCGCCGTGCGCCACCATTCCGGCCCAGACGGTGTTGGAGACGGTGACGCAATTGCCGCCGAGCCCGAGCGAGAACGGCACGATGGTTTCCGAAGCGAGTGGCGTCAGCCCGAGATTGCAGGCGAGCGGCATCGGTCCCAGCATATGCGCGAGATGAAAGTGACCGATGGCGATGCGGTCGCGAATGTTGGCCCAGGACGTCTCGCGGTGTAGGGTGAGGTCGATGCCTTCTCGTGCGGCAAAGCCAAGCTCCCCGGCCGCGACCAGCACGGCGCTGTCGAAAAGCGGCATGAAACCGGCGGTGATCTGGTGCGCAGCAGTCATGCTCATTCGTCCTCCGGCGGTCCCAGCAGCCCGGCGGCAGTCACCAGGCTCTGGGCGATGTCGCCGATCTTGCGGTTCTGGTTCATCGCCGTCTTGCGCAGCAGCGTGTAGGCCGCCTCTTCGGAGAGGCCGCGCGACTTCATCAGGATGCCCTTGGCGCGGTCGATCACCTTGCGGCTCTCGAGCTCGCCGCGAACCTCTTCCAGTTCGCGCGCCATGCGCGAAAAAGCGTTGAAACGGCTGACCGCCATGTCGAGGATCGGCTTGACGCGCTCTTGCCGCAGACCGTCGACGACATAGGCCGAAACGCCGGCATCGACCGCCGCCTCGATCGAGGCCTGGTCGGAGCGGTCGACGAACATGGCGATCGGCCGTTTCACGGCGCGCGACAGCTGGAACATGTTTTCCAGCATGTCGCGGTTCGGGTTCTCGAGATCGATGACGATGACATCGGGCTCGATCTCGGCGATCCGCCGCGCAATGCCGGTCACGTCATGGATGACGGTGACCCGCTCATGGCCGGCCTCGCGCAACCCCGCCTCGATGATCGCGGCGCGGATGCGGTTTTCATCGATCACCAGGACGGCGAGTGCGGTTCGAACCATGCCTGCATTGTGACCAAGCGAAGGAATTGTGCAATGCAGTACGGTCGAACAACCCAATATTCGGTGACCGCGCCACCGGCGCCTAATCCACCGCCAGCGCCGTGACCTCGCGGCGGAAGGGCAGTGCGTCGCCGATGTCGGCTTCGTCCAGCTCGCGGGCGAAGCGGTGGCCGGCGTAGGTTGCCCAGGCGATCGGGCCAGGCGCCTCGGCATCGCCGATGACTTTGATCGAGCGGATGCCGCTATCGGCCCATTGATCCCGCCGCGCCTTCAGTTCGCACCAGACGCCATCGTCCTGTTGGCGCGACGTCACGAGCACGACGGCGTCCGCGGCGAAGTCGCGTTGGCTGCCCGTATAGGCGCACGCAGTGGCAACCCCGCCCGCCACGATGCGCGTCACGGCCCGGTTCAGCACGATCTCGACGCCGAGTTCGGCCAGCCGGCGATGGATGGCGCCCTGCTCCAGCGTGTTGCGGGTCCAGTCGGACACATAGGCCGACGGCGTCACCAGCGTCACCTTCGCGCCCTGCCGCGCCATCAGCTCGGCCAGGACACCGCCCATGTAATAGTGGTCGTCGTCGAACAGCACGACGCCGCCGGTCGGCACATTGCCGCCCATCAAATCGTCCGGCGTGTAGACCGGCATGGCCGGGTCCACCGGCATCGGCACGACATGCGCGCGCGCCACGCCGTCACGGCGCCATGTCGAGCCGGTGGCAACGGCAATGTTCTGGAAGCCGAAGGCGAGAATATCCTCGGCCGACAACCGGCTTTCGAAATAGACGTCGACATTGGACATCTGGCTGATTTGGTACTGGCGGTAGTCGCGCACGGGTCCCCATGCCGAGAGACCGGGCAAGCGGCATTCGCGCGCCACGCGGCCGCCGAGTTCGGTGCCGGCTTCGGCGATGGCCACTTGGTAGCCGCGCAGGCCGAGTGCCCTGGCGGCTTCCAGCCCGGCGGGGCCGGCTCCGACGATCAGCACGCTGTCGCTGTCGCCCTTGGCCTGCATCCGCTCGGGATGCCAGCCCTTGCGCCACTCCTCCATGAAGGTCGGGTTCTGCGTGCAGCGAGAGATCGACATGGTCATGTCTCCGGTGATGCAGATGTTGCAGCCGATGCATTCGCGAATGTCCTCGATCCGCCCCTCCTCCACCTTCTTCGGCAGGAAGGGATCGGCAATCGACGGCCGCGCGCAGCCAATGAAGTCCAGCGTGCCGGACCTGATCATCTTCACCATCACATCAGGCGAGGTGAACCGCCCGACGCCGACGACCGGCTTCGAGGTCAGCGTCTTGATGCCGGACACCAGGCTCTCCTGCGCGCCCTCCTCCTTGAACCGCGACGGCCCCGAGCAATCCTCCCATGCGCCATGCGCCAGGTCCCAGAGGTCTGGCAGGTCGGCATGCATCTCGATCATGTCGCGCACTTCGGAATTGGCAAAGCCGAGCTCACCGATCATCTCGTCCAGCGACAGCCGCAGCGTCAGGCCGCACGTGTCGCCGATGGCGTCCCTGCCCTCTTCGATCAGCTCACGCATCAGCCGCGAGCGGTTCTCCAGCGAGCCCCCATATTCGTCGCTGCGCTGGTTGGTGGCGGTGGACAGGAAGTGCTGGATGATGCCGAAGCCATGCGCGCCGTAGAGGCAGACCAGGTCGAAGCCCGCCAGCCTGGCACGCTTGAATGCATTGCGGTGCCAGCGGCGCAGGTCGCGAAGATCCTGCTTGTCCATGGCGCGCGCTTGGACCGGATCGTTGGTGAAGGTTCGGATCGGCAGGGCCGACGGTCCGCGCGGTACCTCCTTGGTGTAGAGGTTGGGACCGTTGATGCCTGAATAGGCCAACTGGATGCCGGCCAGCGCGCCATGCTGGTGCATGGCCTCTGCCATCTTCGCCAACGCCGGGATATCGGCGTCGTCCCACAGCCTGAGCTCGATGAAGGGCGTGATCTCCGATGTGTGGTGCATCTCAGTCTGCTCGGTGAAGATGACGCCCCAGCCGCCTTCCGACTTGATGCGGCGCATCTCGGCCGCGGCCGAAGGATCGCGATAGCCGCCGCCATTGCAATGCGGAACCTGATAGAAGCGGTTCTTGGCGGTCACCGGACCGATCTTCACGGGCTCGAACAGAATGTCGTAGCGCGGATCGCGCATGGAACGTGCCTTCCTGCCAGCGTCGCCTTGCAGCATGCCCGATCATGGTTTCGAGCCGTGGCGCAAGCCGGCCGGCCAGTGGGTGATGCCGTGAGACCATTCATAAGTTGCAGCGGGCGCCGGGAAACAACAGATTTCTTCTGTGCCGATTAGGCCGCGCCTAATCGGCAGCACTGCATGGATTAGCATCCGCTGAATCCCGGCTGAGCCAAATGCGACTTCAAGGCCACCGCTGCGCGATGTTAGATAGCGCCCACGGCCAACGAGACATAAACGCATGGACAGCACCCAGATCCTTGAAAAGCTGATCGCGTTCCCGACGGTGAGCCGCAATTCGAACCTCGCCCTCGTCGGTTACGTGGCGGAGCTGCTGGACGCGCATGGCATTGACAGCCGGATCATCCACAGCGAGGACGGCCACAAGGCCAATTTGTTTGCCACCATCGGACCGGCCGACGCTTCCGGCATCATGCTGTCCGGCCACACCGACGTCGTCCCCGTCGACGGCCAGGCCTGGACGCTGCCGCCCTTCGAGATGACGAACCGAGACGGCAAGCTTTACGGACGTGGTACAGCCGACATGAAGGGTTTTGTGGCCTGCGCGCTCGCGGCGTGCCTTAAAGCATCGAAAATGACGCTGCGCACGCCGCTGCATTTGGCGCTCTCCTACGACGAGGAGATCGGCTGCATCGGTGTGCGCAGCCTGATCGACATGCTGCAAGCAGCCCCGCATCGGCCCTTGCTGTGCATCGTGGGCGAGCCCACCGACATGCAGGTGGCGACGGGCCACAAGGGCAAGCTTGCCGCACGCGCGCTTTGCAAGGGACGCGAGGGCCATTCGGCGCTGGCTCCGCTGGCGCTCAATGCTATCCATCTCGGCTGCGATTTCGTCGCCGCCTTGCGCCGCGAACAGGACCGGCTGGTGCGCGATGGCGCCCGCGACGGCGACTACGACATTGCCTACACAACCGTCCATGTCGGCAAGATCAACGCCGGCGTGGCGCTGAACATCGTTCCGAACCTCTGCCAGGTCGACTTCGAGATCCGCAATGTCGCGGCCGACGATCCGCATGAGATTCTCGACCGCCTGCGCAAGGAGGCTGCTCATATTGCTTCCGAAGCCTCGACCATCGCGCCTGAGGCGGCAATCGACATCGACATCACCAACACCTATCCCGGCCTGGACACGCCGGCCAGTTCGCAAGCCGTCGCTTTCATCAAATCGCTGACCGGCGCCAACAACACCATCAAGGTTGCCTACGGCACGGAGGGCGGCCTGTTCAGCCGCGATCTCGGCACGCCGACGGTCGTGTGCGGACCGGGATCGATGGCGCAGGGACACAAGCCGGATGAGTTCGTCAGCGTCGAGCAGATGCGCCGTTGCGATGGCATGCTGGAAAAATTGCTGCAGCGGCTTGCCGACCAGCAGTTGGCCTAACCGGGGCTACTTCTGTGGAAGTGCTGCCTGGCCGACAGCCCGCTCGGCGCCGAACACGCCTTGCTCGACGACGAAATGCCGGCAGTGGTCGATGAACGCCTGGACGGTTTGCGTGCGGTGTTCGGAACTGGGCAAGGCGACGCCCATGGTCAGCGGCCGCAGATCGCCGTCCAGCGGCACGAAGACCAGCGGCTTGCCGTCCGGCGCCAGCGTGTTGAGCGGCCGCATATTGGCGATGCCGTAGCCGAAGCCGTTGGCCACCATGGAACGCATGACGGCGATGTCGCCGGTACGCTCGGCAATGTTGGGGCGGATTCCGCGCTGGTGGAATGCCGACAGAAAATATTCGCGGCTGAACGGCAGGTCGAGCAGCACCATCGGCTCGTCGGCCAGCTCCTCCGTCGTGATCGACGCCTTTGCCGCGAAGCGATGCCCCGCCGGCAGCATGACGTACGCCGGCACCAGCATCAGCGGCTCGAAGGTCATGTCCTGCGACAGTTCGAGATCGTAAGTCAAGGCAAGGTCGATTTCACCGCGCTGCAGCATCTCGAGCAATTGCCCCTGATTGCGCTCGAACTGGCGCACCCGCACATCGGGATAGGCGCGCTCGAACCGCATGCGCAGCGCCGGCAGCACGATTTGCGCAAAGGTCAGTAGGCATCCCACCGCCAGCGGGCCGCGCACCTTCTCGGCAAAGTCGCCGGCGACGTCGTGCAAGGCGTCGGCATCGTTGAGCAGCCGGGCGGCTTCCTTGAGGAAGATGCGGCCACCGGCGGTGAGCGAGAGGCCGTGCGAATGCTTGCGGACAAACAGCTGGACACCGAACTCGGTTTCCAGTTGTGCGATCGAGGCCGAAATCGACGGCGGCGACACATTGACCTGTTCGGCCGCCTTAGCGATGGAACCGGCTTCGCCCACGGCGACGAAATATTCCAGCTGTCTGAGCGTGAAGCGTAGCGGCATGGCTGGCTATGTTGCCGGTTTGAGGGCTTCGATCAAGCCTAATGCATGTCGCGCAAAAGTGGCCCCGGTTTTGCGCAAATGACATGCATAGAGCAAAGGCCTAAAGCGCATCGCTTGAATCCGTTCAATCGCGATGCGCTTTAGGCGCCCATCAGTATTTGATCCATGTCGTTTTGAGCGCGGTGTATTTGTCGAGCGCATGCAGCGACAGGTCGCGGCCGAAGCCGGATTGCTTGAAACCGCCGAACGGCGTCATCGGGCTCAGCGCGTCGACCGTGTTGACGGAAACCGTGCCGGCATGCAGCCGGCCGGCGATACGATGCGCGCGCGACAGGCTGTCGGTCCAGAGCGATGCGGCCAGCCCATAAGGGCTGTCATTGGCGATGCGGATCGCGTCGGCCTCGTCGTCGAAGGCGATGACCGAAAGCACCGGCCCGAAGATCTCGTCGCGGGCAATCGGATCGGCGGGCGCGACATTGTCGAAGATGGTCGGCTGGACAAAGCTGCCGCGCCCGTTAACCGTGACCAGGTCGCCGCCCGCGACCAGGCGCGCGGTTTTCTTGCCGGCTTCAACGAAGCGCATGACGTTGGCGGCGTGGCGGGCATCGACCATCGCGCCCATTTTCGAAGCTGGATCGAGCGGATCGCCGGGCTGCGTGGCCGCCGCACGCTGCACCAGTTTCTCCACCAGGGCATCCTTGATGCCGCGCTGGACGAGCAGGCGTGAATTGGCCGAACAGACCTCGCCCTGGTTGAAGAAGATGCCGAAGGCCGCCATGTCGGCTGCCGCGTCGAGATCGCCGCAATCGGCAAAGATGAGGTTCGGGCTCTTGCCGCCGGTCTCCAGCCAGACCTGCTTCATGTTCGACTGGCCGGAATACTGCAGGAACATCTTGCCGACGGCGGTCGAGCCGGTGAAGGCAAGGCAATCCACATCCATGTGGCGGCCAAGCGCCTGGCCGGCGGTTTCGCCAAGGCCGGGCACGACATTGAGCACGCCTGCAGGCAGGCCCGCTTCCATTGCCAGTTCCGCCAGAAGCAGGGCCGACAAAGGCGACTGCTCGGCGGGTTTCAGCACCACCGAATTGCCTGCCGCCAGTGCCGGCGCACATTTCCAGGTCGCCATGTCGAGCGGGAAATTCCACGGCACTACCGCACCGACCACGCCAAGCGGCTCGCGCCGCACCAGCACCAGATCGCCTTCGCCGGTCGGTGCCACCTCGCCGTAGATCTTGTCGATGGCCTCGCCATACCATTGGAAGATCGCCGCCGAGCCGGGGACGTCGACCGCGGCCGCATCCCTGACCAGTTTGCCCATGTCGAGCGATTCCAGCAGGGCCAGTTCATGCAGGTTTTCGCGCAGCAGCTGCGCCAGCCGCAGCAAGACCTCCTTGCGGTGCGCCGGACTGGTGCGCGACCAGACACCCGCATTGAAGCTGCGCCGAGCCGCGGCAACCGCCAGATCGATATCTTCCTCGCCGCAGGACGCCACTTCGGCCAGCACCTCGCCGGTTGCCGGATTGACGCTGGCGAAGGTCCGGCCCGAACGCGCCGCGACCGTCTTGCCGTCGATGAACGCCTTGTCGCGAAAACGGATCGCCGACGCCTTGCCGATCCAGTCCTTGTGGCTGAGCTCGCTCATCGCAGGTGACCCCTGTCTTGACTATTCGTCGCCCGGCACGCCGTAGCTCGGCGCATCGGATGGGTTTATGGCGCGGGTCACATAGGCATCGAGCTGTGGCTTGTAGAGTTCCCACAGCGTCGCCAATTGCTCGATCGGGCAGTCGTCGGTCCAGTCGCAGCGCAGGTCGGCGACCGGCCACGCAACCTCGCGCACCAGCTTCATGCCAGCCGAATGGACCGGGCCGGCCTCGCCGCCCGCTTTCAGCGCGGCGCGCATGGTCGCGATGAGGCGGTCGCCGAGATGCCCTTCCGACGCCAGGAAGGCCTCGACCATGGCTTGCGGAACGCCGTCATGGGCCAGCATGTTGCCGCCGCAGGCGACATTGTCCGCACGCGCCTCCGCCCAGATGCCAAGCGCCTTGGGCCCTGAGTGGATAGCGGTCGTCCCAGCGGCATCGACAGCCAGCACCTGCCGGTATTCGGGATAGGCACCGGTGCGCTTCAATATGGCAATCGCCTCTGCCGCCGACGCGCCGCGCGCCAGCAATTCGAGACCGCGCAGTCCCAGCGTAGGATCGGTGACGTTCTGGCTGGCAATGGCGCCGGCGCCCGCCTGCGCATAGGCGCAGCGCGCCGCCACAGCAGGCGACGAGGAGGACACCGCGACCCCGAACATGCCGGTGCGGCTGCACCGCGCGACGATGGAGAATGTCATGACTTTAATCCGGGATAACTGCGGTGCCGTCGATCTCGACCAGCCAGTCCGGCCGCGCCAGGGCCTGCACGACTAGGCCGGTCGAGACGGGATGCACGCCTTTGATATACTCGCCCATGGTGCGGTAGACCGCCTCGCGATGGCGGACATCGGTAATGTAGACCACCACCTTGACCAAATGCTCGATGGTGCCGCCGCACTCCTCGATCAGCTGGCGGATGTTCTGCATGACCTTGTGCGTCTGTTCGACCGGATCATGGCTTTCGATATTCTTGGCCGTGTCGAGGTCCTGCGGGCATTGGCCGCGCAGATAGACGGTCCTGCCGCCCCGCGTAACGACCGCCTGGCACAGATCATTGTCGAGCTTCTGCTCGGGATAGGTTTCCTTGGTGTTGAACTTGCGAATTCTTATATGGGCCATCTTGGTCTCCGTCAGTCGGCTCGAGGTCGGGACGTCCGTTTCTATGCCACTTTGGTCTCGCGCTTTGCGGACGCATGGTAGGCCAGGTACTTGCGCTGCGTGGAGATATGGTCCGCCACATGCTGGGCGTCGTGCCAGACGCCCCAGATGAAGCTCGACCCCCGCCGCGATTGCCACGGCAGTCCCAGGAAATAGATTCCCGGCTCGGTCGACACGCCGCGCTGGTGCTTCGGCTTGCCCTTTTCGTCAAACACATCGACCTTCAGCCAGTTGTAATCGACGGTGAATCCCGTTGCCCAGATGATCGAACCTATCCCGGCTTCCGCCAGGTTCAGCTCGAGAATGGGATCAGTCATGCATTGCGGGTCCGGTCCGATCTCGCGGGCCGCGGGCTCCTCGGGAAGGTCGAGGCCGTTGCGAGCGACATAGGCGTCGGCCTCGTCCAGCACCGACATGTAGTTCGCATCGCCGCGCGCGATATTGTTAGCCAGATCCGGAGCGAAGGTCATGACCCCTTCCTTGTAGGATTCCGTCCGGCCAACCAGCGTCATCCCTTGCGCGGCAAGACGCCGGAAGTCGATCGTCTGGCCGCCCCGCGCGCCGCTCACCGCGATGGTGACGTGTTCGGTGCCAGGCGCCGGCGCTTGGGCGTCCCATTTGCCCAAAACCCCCAGCCACCAGCAGAAGTCACGCTCGCGATAGGCCCGCGGCGGCCGATCATGCGGCCCGACCGAGAGGTAGACGCGCCGTCCCGCGCGCTGGAGTTCGTCGGCGATCTGCACCCCCGAGGACCCGGAGCCGACCACCAGCACCGCACCTTCGGGCAACTGGCCCGGATTGCGATAGGCGCTGGAATGGATCTGCATCGCTCCGGCATCCCCGGGGACAACCGCCGGAATGACCGGATGCTGGAAAGCCCCGGTAGCGGCAACCACGCTCCTGGCCTCGATCACGCCATCCGAGGTTTCGACCCGGAAGCCGGGACGGCCGACAAGCCTTTCCACGCTCCTGACCTCCACGCCGCAGCGGATGGGGGCAGCGATCATGCCGGCGTAAGCGACAAAATAGTCGGCGACCTTCTCCTTGCCGACAAAGGCGTCGGGACTGGCGTCCGGAAATTCCATGCCGGGAAAACGATCATGCCAGGCGGGACCATTGGCAACCAGCGAGTCCCATCTTTCGGTACGCCAGCGTTCGGCGATGCGGCTCCGCTCGAGCACGAGATGCGGCACCCCGCACTTGCTCAGATGCTCGCTCATGGCCAGCCCCGCCTGGCCGCCGCCAACAACAAGCGTGTCTACCGTTTCGACTGGCATTTCAGCGGCCCTTTCTGGCTCTCCCCGGGAGTGTCTGCGGATGCGGCGGAGATCTGATCGTTGGTTTACTGGAGGCACCGGGCAGCGAAAATTATGATTTCATGTGGCAGTGGTTAGCTTGTCCCTAAATGCCGGGAAGCATGGCCGAAGATGTGGAGCGCGGGGCGTGGATCATCACTGTTGAGTCAGAAGAAACGGACGGCTCAGAGATAGAGGCTTCTGGCCGCCTTGGACGAGAGCAACTCCTTTGCCGGCCCCTCCTGGGCGACCTTACCCTTGACCAGCACATAGCCGCGATCGGCGATGCCCAGCCCCATTTCGGCATTCTGTTCGATCAACAGGATGGTCGTGCCTTGGCGATGGATCTCCCTTGTGATCTCGAAATACTCGCCGATGAGTTTTGGCGAGAGACCGAGCGACGGCTCGTCCATGATCACCAGTCTGGGTTCGCCGATCAGCGCGCGCGCCAGCGCCACCATCGCCTGTTCGCCGCCCGACAAAGTCCCGGCGACCTGGCGCAGGCGCTCCTGGATGCGCGGAAACAGCTTGCACATCTTGTCCAGTTGCACCCCGAAATTGGGTCCCCTGCCCGACACCGCGTCATAGCCCAGGCGCAAATTCTCCATCACGGTCAGGCCGGGGAACAGCCGGCGCCCTTCGGGAACGAGCCCGACGCCGAGCGACGCCAGGTTTTCCGTGCCGAGCGTCGCCATGTCCCTGCCCATCACCTCGACCTTGCCACGCTGCGCCCGCACGACGCCGCAGACTGTCATGAAGGTTGTCGTCTTGCCGGCGCCGTTCGGCCCCAGCAGGCAGACCAGTTCGCCGGGGCGCACGCTCATCGCCACGCCGCGCAGCATCGGCACCGCGCCATAGGAAGTATCGACACCCCTGAGTTCAAGCATGGGCGACCGCCTTCCCGAGATAGGCTTCCTGGACGCGCGGGTCGGCTCGCACCGCCGCGAAGTCGCCCTCGGCGATCTTGCTGCCATAGTCGATGCAGGTGACATGCTGCGGGAACGCTTCGACCACCCGCATGTCGTGCTCGATCAGGACCACCGACAGAGCAGGGTTTTGTACGCGCAGCCGCGTGATGTCGGCCACCAGCGCGTCGGTTTCCGTATCGTCCATGCCGACCGAAGGTTCGTCGAGCAGCAAGAGCTTGGGCTGCGATGCGAGCGCTCGGGCAATTTCCAGGCGCCGCCTGTCGGCTTGGGCCAGTGTACCCGCTGGCCGGTAGCGTTGTTCGAACAGGTCGCCGGAGCCGTGCTTGAGCAGGGTTTCGGCCTTTTCCACGCAAGCCGCCATCTCGCGGCGCGATGCGCCAGGCCTAAACAGCGCGGTCAGCACGCCGGTCCTGGTGCGGGTGTGCATGCCGATGATGACGTTGTCGAGGACACTGAGGTCGGAGAACAGACGCGACGACTGGAATGTGCGGGCGATGCCGCGGTCGACAACTTCGTAGGACGGGCGGCCGGTGATCTCGGCGCCGTCGAAGGTCACGCGACCGGAGGTTGGCCGGTAGACGCCGGTCACGACATTGAACAGCGTCGACTTGCCGGCTCCGTTCGGCCCGATGACGGCGAGCACCGCGCCCTTGTCGATCGACAGGCTGACATCGTTGAGCGCGACCAGGCCGCCGAAGCGCATCGTCAAATTCTCGACCTTGAGAAGCGCGCTCACGGCTCGCCTCCGTAGCGCCGCATGCGTTGCGGGAACAGACCTTGCGGCCGGATCATCAGGAAGCCGATGATGACGACGCCGAAGAACAGCAGGCGGTAGTCGGCGAACGCGCGCAATTTCTCCGGCAGGATGGTCAGCAGGAACGCACCAACGATGACACCGAAAATATTGTCCATGCCGCCGACGATGACCATGGTCATGATGGTGACGGAGACCAGGAAGGTGAAATTGTCGGGAGAAATGTAGGAGACGTAGAAGGCGTAGATCGTGCCGGCGAAGGCGGCGAGAAAGGCGTCGACGGCGAAGGCCAGCACTTTGAACCACGCCACATTGATGCCTTGCGCCTTGGCGGCGATCTCGTCGGCGCGCAGCGCGTTCCAGGCCAGACCGATGCGCGAGCCGTGCAGCCGGTGCGCGGTGACGATGGCGACGACGACCAGTGCGGCCGACAGATAATAGAAATTCGCCTGGCTCGGCAGCTTCCAGCCGAAGATCACCAGCGGATCGGCAAAGGAATGGCCGAACAGGCTGGGCGCCGGAATGCCGACCAGTCCGTTGGGTCCGCCGGTCCAGCTGAA
>NZ_RZTT01000123.1 GCF_003996995.1 Mesorhizobium sp. M7A.T.Ca.US.000.02.2.1
ATATCGCGCTTGGCAGAGGCGAGCATGTTTCCAGTGTGGTCGAACACCCCGGCCCGCGCGCTGCCGGTGCCGACGTCGATGCCGAGATAATGGGGCATGTGAAACCTTCGGTTTGGCGAGTAGCGAGTAGCGAGTAGCGAGTAGCGAGTAGGTAGGTCGTTGGTTCTTCCCTATTCGCTACTCCCTATTCCCTATTCGCTTAGAGATCATTGCTCTGCGGCAAAATCACCAGATCGCGGATCGTCACGTTGCGCGGGCGGGTCAGCATGAACATCACCGCTTCGGCCACTTCGCGCGGCTGCATCAGGCCACCGGCGGCGAGTTCTTCCTCGAGCTTGGCCTTCGGCCAGTCGTCGACCAGCGCCGTCACCACCGGGCCGGGCGCCACCGCACCGACGCGCAGGCCGTGCTTGGCGACCTGCCGGCGCACCGTGTGGACGAAGGCCTGCACGGCGTGCTTGGAGGCCGTGTAGATCGGCTCCCAGACCACCGGAACCAGTCCGGCAATCGAACTGGTGACGATGACGTCGCCCGTCTTGCGCTCGATCATGTGCGGCAGCACCGCCTGGATCGAGCGGAAGCAGGCATTGATGTTGAGGTTGAGCATCCGGTCCCAGGCGTCGGGATCGCCGGTCGCCACCTCGCCGCCGACATAGGCGCCGGCATTGGCATGGAAGATGTCGAGTTGGCCGGCCCTCTCCAGAATCTGCGGCATCATGGTGGCGACGCTGGCCGGCTGCATCAGGTCGATGACCAGCGGGATCGCCTTGGGGCCGAGTTCGGCGCAGAGTTTGTTCAGGGTCGCCTCGGCACGGTCGACCAGCACCACGGTGGCGCCGGACGCCAGCATATGCCTGGCGCATTCGAGGCCGATGCCTGATGCCGCGCCGGTGACGGCGGCAACTTTTCCGGACAGTTCTTGGCTCATGTCTTGCTTCCTGTTGATGGGTTCAGGCCCGGCCATGGGAGACACGCGAGCGACGTGCCAGCGAGTCGACGATGACAGCGATGGCAAGCACGGCGCCGGTGATCATGTACCGAAGCGACGAGGACAGATCGAGCAGCGTCAGGCCGCTGGCGATCGACTGGATGACGATGATGCCGAGCAGCGCCGAATACGCACTGCCGCGACCGCCGAACAGGCTGGTGCCGCCGATGACGGCTGCCGCGATGGCGTTGAGGTTGACGTCGCCGGTGCCGGCCTGCTGGCTGGCCGAGGCAAGGCGGGCCGCCGACAGCACGCCGCCGAAAGCAGCCAGCATCGAGCACAGCACGAAGGCGCTGGAATAGATCAGCCGCACATTGATGCCGGCGCGCCTTGCCGCCTCGCGGTTACCGCCGACCGCCGACATCGAGCGGCCCCATTTGGTCCGCGTCAGCGCGTAATGCATCGATATGACCAGGCCGACGAACAGGCCGAACATCCACGGAATGCCGCGCGCCTGGTTGAGATAGAAGACGATGAGTTCGAGAATGACCGTGATCACCACCGCCCGTATAACCAGGCCGCCGGCCGATGGCGCCGACAGGTTGGCGGCGCGGCGGCGCGTAACGGTGCGCAGGCCGGTGACCAGCATGACGATGCCGGGCACGGCCGCCAGAGCGAACGAAACAAATTTCGGCATCATCAGCAGCTGGCCGAAATTCACCAGGTTCGAGCCGTAGGGCAGATTGATCGAGCCGATCGAGCCGAGAATGTAGAGCTGCAGGCCAAGCACCGCCAGCAGACCGGCCAGCGTCGAGACGAAGCTCGGCATGCCCAGCCGGTTGAACAGCAGCGCGTACAGTGCGCCGATAAAGCCGCCGACAGCGACAGCGGCCAGAATGGCGAGCGCCACCGGCCAGCCCTGGTTGACCCACAGCGTGCCGACCATCGCCGAGGCAAAGCCGCTGATCGAACCGACAGACAGGTCGATTTCGCCGACCATCAAGACGCAGACGATGCCCAGCGCGATGACGCCGACGGTGGAGCAATCGAACAGCAGATTGACCAGATTGCTTGATGACAGGAAGATCGGGTTGATGCTGGCGAACACCGTCCAGATGATGACCAGGCCGACGATCACCGGCAGCGAGCCGAGATCGCCGGAGCGGACACGGTCGAAGAACCTGCGGATGGCGCCGCCGATCCCCGCCTCATGCTTGACGCGCACATCGGCGCGGTCGAGCTGCGGCGGCACGGGGGCGGCCTGTTCGGCTTCGCGGCTCATGGGCGTGGCTCCTGGGTTTGGTCTTGCCTGGCCTGTCTCCGCTCGGCGCGGCGCGACACCGAATTGTTCGATGCGCCGGTGATGGCGCTGACCAGTTCCTGGTTCGAGGCGTCGGGGGAGAAGATGCCGTTGTTGCGGCCAAGCCGCAGCACGACGATGCGGTCGGCGACGGCGCGCACGTCTTCCATATTGTGGCTGATGATGACGACGCCGAGGCCGCGGTCACGCACCCGCTCGATCAGGTTGAGGACCTCCGCCGTCTGCGCCACGCCAAGTGCGGCCGTCGGCTCGTCGAGCAGGATGAGCTTGGGTTCGAGCAGCAGCGAGCGGGCGATCGCCACCGTCTGGCGCTGGCCGCCCGACAGTGACGCGACCACTTCGCGAACGCTTGGGATACGCGCTGATAGCTCGTTGAGCAGCGTCCAGGCGCGCACTTCCATCGCCACCTCGTCCAGCCGCAGCGGGTTGAGCTCACGGCCGAGAAAGATGTTGGCGACGATGTCGAGGTTCTCGCACAGCGCCAGATCCTGGAACACGGTGGCTATGCCGAGCGTCAGCGCCGCACTCGGATCTGCAAGTGTCACCTGTTGGCCGCGATAATTGATGGTGCCCGAACTCGGCTGATGCACGCCGGCCAGGATCTTGACCAGGGTCGACTTGCCGGCGCCATTGTCGCCGACCAGCGCCACCACCTCGCCGGCATGGACATCGAGATCGATGTCGGTGAGCGCCGAAACGGCGCCGAAATTCTTCGAAACGCCGCGCAGGCTGAGCACCAGCTCGCCTGCCGGAACCGGTTCGTCCGGGGTATCGATCATGCCAGGAAGCCTTTCAAAACCGGTTCAAAAATGTCGGATGAGCGCTGCCTGGCCACCGCGCGGTGGCCAGGCAGCGGAGCGGGCAAGGGTCGCGGTCAGTTCCCGATGCCCAGCTTCTTGCAGCCTTCCGCGTAACGATCGACGCAGAGCTCGGCCGCAGTGTTGATCTTCTTGTCGATGATCTCGGCCTTCAGGTTTTCCTGCGTCACCACGGCTGGCGTGAACAGCTGCGAGGGCGTGTCGTACAGCGTCATCTCGGCCTTCGGCGTCTCGCCCGAAAGCAGCTTGATAGCGATGTTGGCGGCGGCCGCCGCCACGATCTCGCTCGGCTTGGAGATGGTGTTGTACTGGTCGCCGGCGATGATCAGCTGAAGTGCCGCGATCGTGGCGTCATTGCCGGTCACCGGCGGCACCGGATCGACGCCGGCCGCCTTGAAGGCCGCGATCGCGCCGCCGCCGGTGCCGTCATTGGCCGCAACCACGCCGAGGATTTTTGGTCCGAAGCGGGTGATCTGGCCGCCGGCCCATTGCTGCGCCTTCGGCGGCGCCCATTCCGGCGTGTCGTATTCGGCCAGGATCTTGTAGCCGCTATTGTCGAGGCCGGCATGGATGCCCTTCTTGATCAGGCCGGCCGCCGCGTCGGTCGGCGAGCCGTTGATCTGCAGCACACCGCCGCTGGCCGGATCGACCTTCAGCGCCTTCAGGTGCTCGACCAGCGAGTCGGCGATGGCCTTGCCGATGCCTTCATTGTTGAACGACACATAGAAATCGGCCGGCGCTGTCGGGATCGGCCGGTCATAGGCGATGACCTTGATGCCCTGGCTCTGCGCCAGCTTGACCAGCGAAGCGGCGGCGGTCGAGTCGACCGGGTCGAGCACGATCGCCTTGGCGCCCTGCGAGATCACCGAGTTGAACTGCTGCTGCTGGCGCGAGGCGTCGGCATCGGCATTCTGGTAGAGCACCTTGCAGCCCGGGCACAGCTTCTTCATCTCGGCAGCGAAGCCGGGATAATCATGCTGCTCGTAGCGGGTCGAGGCCTGGTCGGGCATCAGGAAGGCGACGGTCGCGTCGGTGACTTCGGCGGCCCTGGCGATCGCGGCGGTGCCGGCCAGCAGCGACAGCGCAAGGGCTGCCACACCGGCGGACTTGCCGGCAGACTTCAATGAAGATGAGAGTTTGGTCATTCGGTCTTCTCCGTTTCTGGATATGGTTGTAAGAAGGTCGTTGACTGCTTTGGTCTGAAGACACCCATCCGCCCTCGCCCAAACTGCATTGGGAACCGGGACCCGGCGCCGGCCTTTCGAGCCGCGCCGACAACCTCCGCCGACGGAGGAATTCGAGACAAGCGTTTTCCATCGCGAACCGCTCCACGCGGCTCACGTCGTCCTGCAAAAGAAAAAATCCTCCCTTGGTTCCTCCCTGGCTCCTCCGTTAAGCGGCTTTTCCCGCGTTGATGTTGTCGGCCAGCAGGCGCCTGAAGCGCGAGGGCGGCATGCCCTTCTCCGCCAGGAACTGCCGGTTGAAATTGGACAGATTGTTGAAGCCGACCTCGTAGCAAATGTCGGTGATCGAGGCCTGCTCGTCGCTCATCAGGATCTGGCAAGCGAGATTGATGCGCAGCCGCTTCACATACTGCACCAGCGACATGCCGGTGTGACGGCGAAACGAGCGCGAGAACGCACCGGTCGACTGGCCGGCGATGGCGGCGAGATCCGCCTCGTCGAACAACTGCGTCAGGTTCTCCCTGATATAGGCGAGCGCCTTGTTCATGCCGGCGGTCATGTAGCCGGAGGGATCGGGCCGGTAGCTGGCGCTGGCCAAAAGCTGGAATTCCTGGGCGCGGCTGAGCAGGCCGGCGATCATCATGAACAGTTCGATGCGGCGCACGCCTTGCGCCTGCATCATCTCTTCCATCAGCGGCGCCAGCGCCTTGCTGGTGCGGCTGGAAAACAGCACGCCGCGCCGCGAAGCCTCGAGCAGAGCCGCAAGTCCCGCCAACTCCGGCAGCACGTGCATGGCATCGCCGATGAAGCTTTCTGAAAACTGGATGATGCGGCCGCGCAACGGGATCGAGCTGTCCCGGGGGATATCGCTGACCCAATTGTGCGGCAGGTTCGGCCCCGTCAGCACCAGATTGCCCGGCTCGAACTCGCCGATGAAGTCGCCGACGAAATAGCGGCCGTTGGTGAAGATCACCTGATGCAGTTCATATTCGGGATGGAAGTGCCAGCGCACCGTATGGAAGGGATAGCCGTGCGACCACGCCTTGAAGGACTCACCGCGTCGTATCTGGACAACTTCCAGGTCCGGTTCCATGTCCGTTTCCTCCCGGGCCGGCACGGATATCTGCCGCGTTCGGCCCAATTCCCTAAACCGGCCGAATTGGTTTCGGCTCTGCATTTCAAGAGCCAAGGTACCGGCTCATGACAACAGGCGCCACCACGATTCAAGACAACGGATGATACTTTTTTAACCGGGAGGCGGCGCTCAGAAGCGCTATTCGGGCAGAACAGGTCAGTCTTGCTGACGCGTTCGCTCAATTGACCAACGAGAATGCTGCCGCCCGAGACAGGAATTCCGACGTCTCCGGTGGGCGCCTGGCCTGTCGCAAGAACAGCATGTTCAGGCGCTGTTGCAGCGCCGTCATCGTCAGTTCACCTCGTGCGCAGCGCACCACCGGCCGCCGTCGCGAGCGGCGAAACCATCTCCGGCACCAGTATGTCGTGGCGGCGCGCGAAGCTGACCAGCGTGGCCCGCACCGTTTCCGGATCGATCTCGCCGACGATGCCCGCCTTGCAAGCGTTGAGCGCGACGGCATGGGCGCCGTTGCGGCCGGCGCTCGGCCAGTCCTGCAGCAGTGCGTAAGCTTCCATCACGCTGTCGATCTTCCTCGGAAAGCCCATTCCGACCAGAAGGGTGACCGGTTCCTCAAATTGCCCGCGATTCATGGCTTGTGCCTCCTCTCGATTGTGCCTGTAGCGGGCCGAGCACCGGGAGCGCGGCCCGCCGCGGATAGGTGAATGGACTGGCCGATTCCCGTTCAACCGCTGCCGGCGGATACCTCGGATGTTGCCGACACTTGCTGCGCGGCGAGGAACATCAGTGCCGACGCCGCGGTTCGCCGGTTCCAGCCGGCGGCTTCAGCCATTTCGAGCAGCCCTGCCAACAGCGGCTTCAGCATGTTCCTGCATTCTGTTTCATAGGCCAGGAATTCCTTCGCCTGGTGCGTAGGAGCCGGTACGGATCCGAGGCCAGCCATTGCGTCCATCTTTACCTCCACTTTCTCTTCGACTGACGCCCGCTCCCCGCCAGGGAAGCGGGCGGATTGGCCTCGACCTCAGAAGTCCATGCCGGCGCCGGCGGGCATTGCCGGGGCGGCGGCTTCCTTCTTCGGCTTCTCGGCCACCATCGCCTCCGTGGTCACCAGCAGGCCGGCGACCGATGCCGCGTCTTGGAGCGCGGTGCGCACCACCTTGGCCGGGTCGATGACGCCTTGGCCGTAGAGATCGCCGAATTCGTTGGTCTGGGCGTTCCAGCCCCAGCCGAATTCGCTTTTCTCGCGCAGCTTGCCGACGATGATCGAGCCTTCGGCGCCGGCATTCTCGGCGATCTGCCGGACCGGCGTTTCGATGGCACGGCGCACGATATCGACGCCAGTCTTCTGGTCCGCATTGTCGGTCTGCACGGCATCGAGCGCCTTGGCTGCCCGCAACAGCGCGACACCGCCGCCAGGCAGCACGCCCTCCTCGACGGCCGCGCGGGTCGCATGCAGCGCATCGTCGACGCGGTCCTTGCGCTCCTTGACCTCGACTTCGGTCGAGCCGCCGACCCGGATCACCGCAACGCCGCCGGCGAGTTTGGCCAGCCGCTCCTGCAGCTTCTCGCGGTCGTAGTCGGAGGTGGTCTCCTCGATCTGCGCCTTGATCTGCGCGACACGGCCCTGGATCTCTTCCTTGCGGCCGACACCGTCGACGATGGTGGTGTTTTCCTTCTCGATCACCACTTTCTTGGCCCGGCCCAGCATCTGCAGCGTCACGTTTTCCAGCTTGATGCCGAGATCTTCCGAGATCGCGGTGCCGCCGGTGAGAATGGCGATGTCTTCCAGCATGGCCTTGCGGCGGTCGCCGAAGCCCGGCGCCTTGACGGCCGCGACCTTGAGGCCGCCGCGCAGCTTGTTGACGACCAGCGTCGCCAGCGCCTCGCCTTCCACATCCTCGGCGATGATCAAGAGCGGCTTGCCCGACTGCACCACGGCTTCAAGCACGGGCAGCATCGCTTGCAGGTTGGAGAGCTTCTTCTCGTGGATCAGCACATAAGGCTCATCGAGTTCGACGCGCATCTTGTCCTGGTTGGTGATGAAATAGGGCGAGAGATAGCCGCGGTCGAACTGCATGCCTTCCACGACTTCGAGTTCGGTCTCGGCGGTCTTGGCCTCCTCCACCGTGATGACACCTTCATTGCCGACCTTCTCCATCGCCTCGGCGAGGAAACGGCCGATCTCGGCATCGCCATTGGCGGAGATGGTGCCTACCTGCGCGATCTCGTCGTTTCGGGTGACCTTGCGGGCATTGGTCTTCAGTTCGGCGACCACCGCATCGACCGCCTTGTCGATGCCGCGCTTCAAATCCATCGGGTTCATGCCCGAGGCAACCGCCTTGGCCCCTTCCCTGACGATCGCCTGTGCAAGCACCGTTGCGGTCGTCGTGCCGTCGCCGGCAAGGTCGTTGGTCTTGGAAGCCACTTCGCGCACCATCTGGGCGCCCATATTCTCGAACTTGTCTTCCAGTTCGATCTCCTTGGCCACGGTGACACCGTCCTTGGTGATGCGCGGCGCGCCGAACGACTTGTCAATGACGACATTGCGCCCCTTGGGACCGAGCGTCACCTTCACCGCATTGGCAAGGATGTCGACGCCGCGCAGCATCTTCTCGCGCGCTTCGGTATGGAATTTCACTTCTTTGGCAGCCATTGGATCACTCCTTTACCTAGGCAGCATTCGTTGACTGGATGGATACGAAGAAGCCGTCAGGCGGCCTTCTTCACTTCGGCGATCTCATCGATGACACCCATCACGTCGCTTTCCTTCATGATGAGCAGGTCCTCGCCGTCGAGTTTGATTTCGGTGCCGGACCATTTGCCGAACAGGATGCGGTCGCCGACCTTGACATCGAGTTCGACAAGCTTGCCGCTGTCGTCGCGCGCGCCGGGACCGACGGCGAGCACTTCACCTTCCTGCGGTTTTTCCTTTGCGGTATCGGGGATGATGATGCCGCCGGAGGTCTTCTCCTCGGCTTCAAGGCGGCGGACCAGAATGCGGTCATGCAATGGACGGAACGCCATGTCGTTCTCCTCGTGGACAAACAGGTTTTGAGGTTCCTCCGCACCGAACCGGCAATATCGGACCGGTGCGGAACGCCGCGACCCTTCTTCGGCATCGCGGCGCATATCGAGCTAGTTTTGCCGTTTTTCGGTTTCAAGAGACCGGCGAAAAAATTTTTACATTCGACCAGAAAGAGCGCCAACACACTGTTCTGGCGTGGCTATTTTCGGAACCCCGACGTTCTCGCGACGTTGTTTGAAGAGGAACCGATCGTCCCGGCATGGCATCGGGCGAGTTCAATACGGACGTCGCGGGCTGGACGCCTGAACGGAGAGAGAAGGAGAAAGACATGGCCGATACTGTCAGCAGCGAATTCCGCCTGCAAATGGAAGGTTATGGCCTGACGACGGCCGAAATCCACTATCACCTGCCTGATCATCCGAGCCTGCTTCAGCTCTATGTCTGGCAAGACTATGATCTCGCTCCGGCCTTTCCCGAACTCAAGGGCTTTCTCCAATATTGGGAGCGCGAACTCGACGGTCCGCTGCACTCGGTCCGCGTTGCTCATCACCGGCTCATCCGGCCTTCGGAATGGCGAGCCGTCGAGGGCATCATCACGGTCCACTAGAGGTCTTTGGGACGGACTCCGCTCCTGCTTCGCCCCCGGAGCGACGACGTTGGAGCAGGCTCTTGCCGGCCCCACGCAGCGCCAACAATCTCCGCTCCAAGATTTCCAATTTCCATGTTGTAAAACGATCCTGCCGCGCTAGCCTAAAACCAGATGCGAGGTGGGGAAGAGGAATGGAGCTTCAGCTCAACGGCAAGGTGGCGCTGGTCACCGGCTCGACGCAAGGCATCGGCCGCGCCATCGCCGAGACGCTGGCGCGCTGCGGCGCCGGCGGCCTGCTCGTCACCGGGCGCGAGAAGACCCGCGGCGATGCCGTGGCGGAAGAGCTCTCGCGGCTCGGCACGCCGGCGGTCTTCGTCGCCGCGGACCTCGCCGACCCGGCGGCCCCTGCCCTTTTGGCGCAAGCCTGCATCGAGCGCTTCGGCCGCATCGATGCGCTGGTCAACGCCGCAGGGCTGACCGACCGGGCCTCGTTCCTCGACGCCGATCTCGACGGCTGGGCCTCGCTGTTTGCGGTCAACGCGCGGGCACCGTTCTTCCTCATGCAGGCGGCCATCGCCGACATGAAGAAGCGTGGCCAGGGCGGCGCCATCGTCAACATCCTGTCGATCAACGCCCATTGCGGCTCGCCGGAACTCGCCGTCTATTCCGCCAGCAAGGGCGCGCTGGCCACGCTGACCAAAAACGCCGCCAATGCCCATCGCTTCGATCGCATCCGCGTCAACGGCATCAATGTCGGCTGGACCGACACGCCGGCCGAACGTGTCATGCAGGCCGACACGTTGGGCAACGGGCCGGGCTGGCTCGATGCCGCCAACGCTTCGCAACCCTTCGGCCGCCTGTTCTCGACGAGCGACATCGCCAACCTCGCCGTCTTCCTGCTTTCGGATGCTGCCGGGCCGATAACCGGCACGCTCGTCGACCAGGAACAGTGGGTGATCGGGGCGAACCGGTGAGCGCCATCGAAACGCATGCGCCCTGCATGACGCATTTCGCGTCGGCACCGTTGCCGTCAGAAGTTGGTCGCGATGAGGGTGACTGAAAAAGCCTATCGCCCCATTCGCTCAAAGCACCCGCGCCGCCTCACAGCGCCAGGCTCCCCTGCTCCACCTCCTCGGCATTCGGATCTCCCGGTGCGGTGGCCCAGGCCAATTCGACCAGCGTCACGGTGCGCCGGCCTGTCCCGTCGAGTTGGCAGACGATGAGCCCCTGCTCCTCGATATAGGTCAAGAGGCGCCGGGCGCGGCGCAGCGAGTGCGAGCCGTAGGCACGGGCGATCGCGGCGTCGCTCGGGCACGGCCAGCCCTCTTTCGCCGCGCGGGCAATCATCATGAATACGCCCTGCATGTCGTCGGGCAGCAGCGACGCGCGGACGGAAACGTCCCGCCACGCGTCATCCTGCGTCGTCTCGGAACCAAGGCCGGCACGGGCGCGCGTCAGCATGCGGCGGAACTCCGGCAGGTCCGGCACGACCGACGCGAGGCCTTCTATGCGGCAGCGGACCACGAATTCCTGATAGAGAACGCCGATCACGCGAAAACCCGCATCGGGCTGCGCCAGGATGGCGCGCAGCACACGGTCGACGCGCTCACGACGCTCGGCCAGATCCTCGGCGCTGATTTGCGGCTCCGCCGGCTCGGGGCGCATTTCCAGTGCCGCCGATTTGGCCGCCATCAGCTGGTCGAGCAGGTCCGGCGACGCCGGGCGGCGCGGCGTGCGCACCGTCTCGGGTGGCGGCGCCGCCAGGATGATCGCGCGTGCGTCTTCCAGCGCGGATTCCGGCATTGCCATGAGCCGCGGCGTGCCGTTGCGCGGGCTGGTGTCGGTCGGGCCGATGCGCAGCCCCAGCGGACGGCGCGACAGGGCCGGGCCGAGCGCCATGAACTGCCCGCGTTCCAGATCGCGGAACGCTTCCGCCTGGCGGCGCTCCATGCCCAGAAGATCGGCGGCGCGCGCCATGTCGATATCGAGGAAGGTGCGGCCCATGAGAAAATTGGACGCCTCGGCGGCGACGTTCTTGGCGAGCTTGGCCAGCCGCTGGGTGGCAATGATGCCGGCCAGCCCGCGCTTGCGGCCACGACACATCAAATTGGTCATGGCGCCGAGCGAGAGCTTTCGCGCTTCGTCCGACACCTCTCCGGCCACCGCCGGCGCGAACAGCTGCGCCTCGTCCACCACCACCAGCATCGGGTACCAGTGGTCACGGGCGACCTCGAACAGCCCGCCGAGGAAGGCGGCCGCACGTCGCATCTGGTTCTCGGCGTCGAGTCCTTCGAGATTGAGCACGGTGGAGACGCGATGCATGCGCGCCCGCTCGCCGGCCGCCTGCAGGCCGCGCTCGGTATGCTGCTCGGCATCGATCACCAGATGGCCGTAACGATCGCCCAGCGAGACGAAGTCGCCCTCGGGATCGATGATGGTCTGCTGCACCCAGGGTGCGCTCTGCTCCAGCAGGCGCCGCAGCAGATGCGACTTGCCGGAGCCTGAATTGCCCTGCACCAAAAGGCGAGTCGCGAGCAGTTCCTCAAGATCCAGCTTCGCCGGGGCGCCCGCGGTCGTCTGTCCCATCTCGATCGCAACGGTCATCTCGACTCAGGCGCTCCTTTCGCAGACGGGCTTATCAACTGGGTCACAGCCCGTCGAGCGTGCATGACCGCCTGCGGCGTGTTGCGCACAACTGTGCAGGCACCGCCTGGAGGGGTCATCAGCCGATGCCTGGCGCAAACTTTGGGTTGACCCCTTCGGACCACGAGGCGACACTCCACCCAACGCTACGAGTGCGAGGAGGAATGCGATGGACGAGCCCGAACGGTGGCGCCACATGTCGACGGCGCCGAAGGATGGCAGCCGCATCCTGGTCACGGTGCGTCCGTCCGAACAGGGACCGGCGGAAGTAGACCTTGCCTATTGGTCGCGTGCTGACCAGTTCGCCTCGGAAGGCTGGCGCGCGTCGGACTCCTCGCCCGGGCGCGTCATCGAATATGCCGACCCGGAACTGAAGTGCTGGATGCCGTTGCCGACGGCAAACATCAGCCGTGCGTCCATGCCAGCGCCCTGGGAAGGCGAAGACGCCCAGCAGCTGGATGGGTCCGGGATTTAAGCGCGCGGAGAGGCCGGAGATTGGCCAATCTCCCCCTCGTGCGGGAGATCGGCAGCTTCGCGGTCGGCAGTCCTCAGAACAGGAACGCGGCCGTGGCGGGGTTGGGCCCGTTGCGGCCTTCGGGGGAATCCATGCCGCGGATCGTCTGCAGGTCCTGGGCATCCAGTTCAAAATCGAAGACATCGAAATTGGCGGCGATGCGATCCCTGCGGATCGACTTTGGAATGACGATCAGCCCCTCTTGGAGATGCCAGCGGATGATCGCCTGGGCGACGGACTTGCCATGTTTTTTGGCGATGCCTGAAATGGTCGGATCGCCGAGCAGCCGGCCGCTGCCCAACGGGCTCCAGCTTTCGATACGGATGTCGTGCTTGGCGTGAAAGTCCCTGACACCGCGCTGCTGGAACTGGGGATGCAACTCGATCTGGTTGACGACGGGCGTCACGCCGGTTTCCGCGATGATCCGCTCCAGATGATCCTGGTTGAAGTTCGAAACGCCGATCGACTTGATGCGGCCGGCCTGCCGGAGTTCGACCAGCGTCTTCCAGGCCTCGACATATTTGTCCTGGCTGGGCACAGGCCAGTGGATCAGGAACAGGTCGATCTGCTCAATGCCGAGCTTGGCCATGGTGTCATCGAAGGCGCGTAGCGCCGCATCGCGCTGGTGTGCGCCGTTGCGCAGTTTCGAGGTGATGAACAGCTCAGCCCGCGACACGCCGGCGCTGCGGATCGCCTCTCCAACCCCTTCCTCGTTCTGGTAGCCTTCGGCGGTGTCGATCAGGCGATAGCCGGCCTCGATGCCCCAACCCACCACCTCGGCGGTAATATCCTGGTCGACCTGCCACACGCCAAGGCCGAGCTGGGGAATGGCGGAGCCGTCGTTCAATGCAATCTGTTCGGGCATGATGGGCTGTTCAGGCATGGGGGATCCTTTGCAAAGCGGGTCCGGGCGGTCTGCCCGGTGCACAGCCTATCTAAGTCCGACAGGATGCGACGACCAGCCGACAGCGGACAAATTGCCGTGGGAAGTGCGCCTGCAAGTGTGACTTCGGCGTCGGCCGCATCCTCACCGCGGCCGGCGCACCGCCCTCACCACTCCGGCGGATGTGCTGCCGCAATAGAGGCGGTCGCCGCCATCGGATTCCAGCCCCGACACGCCCATGCCGGCCGGCATGTCGAGCTTCTCGAGAACCTTGCCTGATCGCGGGTCGACGCGGCGCAGGTCGCTCTGGTCGCCTTCCCAGGTGGCGTGCCACAGCTCGCCCTCGACCCATGTCACCCCGGTGACGAAACGGTTGGATTCGATGGTGCGCAGGATCGCCCCTGTCTCCGGGTCGATCTGGTGGATCTTGCGTTCGCGATATTGCCCCACCCAGAGCGTCCCTTCGGCCCAGGTCAGCCCGGAATCGCCGCCGCCGCCCGGCGCCGGAATGGTCGCCAGCACCTGGCCGGTATCAGGGTCGATCTTCTGTATCAGGTCGTCGGCAAGCTGGAAGAAGTGCTGGCCGTCCCAGGCGGTGCCGGCATGCGCCGCGACGTCGATCGAGCGCAGCGCTTGGCCGTTTTCCGGGTCGAAGGCGTTCAGCTTCTCGCCCGAGGCGAACCAGACATTGCTGCCGTCAAAGCTCACCCCATGCACCCTCTCCACGTCGGCAAAGGGTCCGTATTCGCGCAGGATTTCGGCCGTAGACTGTTTCATGTCCTTGTCCTCATTGAGATGATCCGATGTCACTTCCTAACCGCTCGGCAGCGGGGCCGGGAGTAACAAGGTGGTCGTGAATCCAACCACTGGAGGCGTCATCCAGCGGCGCGCCCGGCCGTGACCGAAAAACTGCACCTTGCCGGCCTCGCCAAGCTGTTCCAGCGCCCGCTGTACGCTGCGCTGCCCGGTGCCGAGCGCCAGCGCCAACGCCGAACTCGCCCAGGATTCACCGTCGGCAAGGAAAGCCAGCACCGCAGCATGCCGCTCCTCGATCGGCCGCGCCAGCACCAGCACCTCGCGTGCCTGGCGCGGCGCCAGCGCGAAGCCCTGGCTGGTCGCGCCAATGTCGGCCAGCCCGCGCAATTCGGCGCGCAGCCGGCCGATCTCGACCCGCAGCCGCGCCCGGTGCGATTCATCGGCGTGCCTGCCGCCGAAGGCTTGCGCGATCAGCCTCGCCCTCGACACATCGCCTGGCCACGCTTCGGCGAGCGTACGGGCCAGCGCAAACAGCACCGGGCGCGTTGCCAGCGAGACCGTTTTCTCCTGTTGGCGCACGACATAGCGAAAGCTATCGACCAGCAATGCCGGCGACGCCTGCAACGCTTCGACGTCCTCAAGCAGCAACGGGCGCTGCTCGCCAGCCGCGATCAGCCGCGCCGCAGGCGTGTCCAGCGCCAGGAATGCGCGGTCGACTTCAGCGATGAGCCCCGCAATGCCGGCCTGGCGGGCGGCGTGGCGTGCCCACTCCAACGCCCTGCGCGCCGGCATCGCGATGCGGCGCCTCAAGACGAAGCCGGCGACGGCAAGCTCGTGGGCGGCGCGCGAGGCCGGTGGAAGCGGCATCGGATCGAGCCCGGCCAGCACGTCTTCGGCCTCGTCGAGAC
>NZ_RZTT01000124.1 GCF_003996995.1 Mesorhizobium sp. M7A.T.Ca.US.000.02.2.1
GTGCGGATCGCCGCCGCCGACGGCCCGATGAAGGCAAGGCCGGCATTCTCGACAGCCTCGGCGAAGGCGGCGTTTTCCGAGAGGAAGCCGTAGCCCGGATGGATCGCGCCCGCGCCGGTGAGTTGCGCGGCCGCGATGATCTCGGCGATATTGAGATAGCTCTCCGTCGCGGCAGCCGGCCCGATGCAGATCGCCCTGTCCGCCAGCGCAACATGACGAAGGCTCGCATCCGCTTCCGAGTGCGCCGCCACCGTCTTCAATCCGAGATCGCGGCAGGCGCGCAGGATGCGCAGCGCGATTTCACCGCGGTTGGCGATAAGGACGGTGTCGAACATCGCCGCTAGCCCAAATCTTCGAGAACGAACAGCACATCGCCGGACTGCACCGCGGCATGGTCGTCGAACGCGATCTGGACGATCCGCCCAGCGCGATCGGATTCCACGACATTGAACGTCTTCATGGCTTCGAGGACACCAACCTTCTGCCCTTCCACGACCACATCGCCAACCGAAGCGAGCGGCGGTTCACCTTCGGTGCCGGAGCGGTAGAACACGCCCGTCAGCGGCGCGCGGATCGAATAGCGTGCGATGGGCGGAGATGTCGAAGCCGGATTTGTGAAGATGGCAGGCTCGGTGGCTGGCCCCGACTGCGACGCAGATTGCGCTTGCGACGCGGATTGCGCCGGCGCCATCTGCCTGGACATGCGGATGCGAACGCCATCGCGCTCGATCTCCAGTTCGGCAACGGGCGAACGCGAGACAAATTCGATCAGCTTCTGGACGAAGTCGAGATCCATCGTCGGCACTAGCGCAGCGCTTCGACGGCCTCGGCGATACGCCCGATCGCTTTTTCGATCAGGTCCATCGACGTGGCTATGGAAATGCGGAAATGCGGCGACAGACCGTAGGCTGAGCCCTGCACCACCGCGACCCGCGCCTGATCGAGCAGGTAAAGCGAGAAGTCGTCGTCGCTGCCGATGGGAGTGCCGTCGGGGCGACGACGGCCGATCAGGGCCGAGCAATTGGGATAGAGATAGAAGGCGCCCTCGGGCGTCTGGCAGGTAAGGTCGGGAATCTTGCGCAGCAGCTCCAGAGCGCGGTCGCGCCGAGCCTGGAATTCGAGCGCCCGAGGGCGAAGAAAGTCCTGGGGACCTTCCAGTGCGGCAATGGTCGCGGCCTGCGAGATGGATGACGGGTTCGACGTGCTTTGGCTCTGCACGGTCGCCATGGCGCGGATCAGCGGTTCCGGCCCGCCGGCATAGCCGATCCGCCAGCCGGTCATGGCATAGGCCTTCGACACGCCATTCACTGTCAGCGTACGGTCCTTCAGCCTCGGCTCGACGCCGGCGATGGTATGGAAGGTACGTCCATCGAACAGGATATGCTCGTAGATGTCGTCGGTCAGAACGTGCACATGCGGGTGATCGAGCAACACCCCGGCCAGGCCGGCAAGTTCGTCGGGGCTGTAGACGGCGCCAGTCGGATTGGAAGGCGTGTTGAGCAGCAGCCATTTGGTGCGCCCGGTGATCGCGGCTCGCAGGGCTTGCGGTGTCAGTTTGAAGCCCTGCGCCTCCGTGCAGGGAACGACCACGGGCTTGCCTTCGCCGAGCAGGACGATGTCGGTGTAGGAAACCCAATAGGGCGCGGGGACGACCACCTCGTCACCGGGGGCCAGCGTTGCCAGCAGGGCGTTGTAGATGATCTGCTTTGCGCCACCCGCGACGCTGATTTGCGAAGGCTTGTAGTCGAGGCCGTTCTCGCGCCTGAATTTCCCGCCCACCGCCTTCTTCAGCGCGGCGGTGCCGTCGACCGCCGTATAGCGCGTTTCACCCCTGCGCATCGCCTCGTAGGCCGCCTCGACGATGTGCGGAGGCGTTGGAAAATCCGGCTCGCCGGCGCTCAGGCTGATGACGTCGATGCCGGCCGAGCGCATTTCGATTGCCCGCGCGGTGACCGCCATGCTGGGGCTTGGCTTGATGACGTCGAGACGGGGAGCGATGAGGCCCACGGGAAATCCTCGGCAAGGCTGCCGCGACGTTGCCGGGCAGGTTATATCTGGTACAAATTGGATAATGTATTCTTATTTTCGCGTCAAACCCCTTTTTCTGCGTCGAAGACCGGGTTATGTCTCATTCCAGTGGTGGGTCGATAGAGGAAAGTATCCAACCCTTCATCGCCGCGTATGACATTCGAGATAGGGAACACGATTGGAATGGGCACAAACTATGATGTGGTGATCGTCGGCGGCGGCGTTGTCGGCAGCTCGATCGCCTATTTCCTGTCAGCCAATCCGGATTTCGATGGCAGTATTGCGGTGATCGAGCGGGACCCCTACTACACGGCCTCCTCGTCTTCCTTGTCGACCAGCGCCATCCGCCAGCAGTTCGGCACGGCGCCGAACATCGCCATGTCGAAGTTCAGCATCGACTTCCTGCGCCAGGTAAAGACGCGGCTTGCCATCGGCGACGAGTTGGCCGACATCGGCCTGCATGAGCCCGGTTACCTCGTGCTGGCGACGCCCGAGCGGGCAGACGCGCAACGTGCCAAGAACCGCGTTCAGCGCGGCATGGGCGTCGACGCCGAACTGATCGAGCAGGTCGATCTGGCACGACGCTTCCCGTGGCTCAACACGGACGATCTCGCCCTTGGCTCGCTCGGCCTTGGCAGCGAAGGCTGGTTCGACGGCCCCGGCCTGATGCAGGCCTTCCGCCGAAAGGCGCGCACGCAGGGCGTGGATTATCTTGCCGCGACGGTGACCGGACTGACCATGGCGTCTCCCCAAAAAGTCGGCGAAGTGGTGCTCGACAATGGCGACCGGCTTGCCGCCGGCACGGTGATCAACGCGGCCGGACCATGGAGCGCGGGCATTGCCAGGATGGCTGGCGCCGAACTGCCGGTTGTCCCAAGCAAGCGCTGCGTCTTCGTCTTCGAAACGCCGGCAAGGATCGAAAACTGCCCCTTCGTCTTCGACACGAGCGGCTTCTGGCTGCGGCCGGAAGGCCAGCTCTTCCTGTGCGGTATTCCGCCGGTGCGCGAGAACGAGCCGGACGATTTTGGCCTGGATGTGGATTACGACCTGTTCGACGAGTTGATCTGGCCGGCGCTCGCCCATCGTGTGCCCGGGTTTGAGCAATTGCGGATGCTGCGCGCCTGGGCGGGGCTCTACGAATACAACACCTTCGACCACAGCGGCATCATCGGCCGGCATCCCGAGGTTTCGAACTTTGTCCTGGCTACCGGCTTCAGCGGCCACGGCATGATGCATGCAGCGGCGACCGGGTCGGGCGTCAGTGATCTCATTGCCTATGGCGAGTACCGCTCTGTCGACCTGTCGGCCTTCCGCTACGAACGGATCGCGGGCAATCAACCTATCGAGGAACATGTCTACTGAAGCGAAACGGGCGACATGGCATCGCAGTGACAACGGTGCTATGCGTCCACTTCTTCAATCAAAACGGCGCCAGTCAACAAACACGGCGGCCGCCTCAGGCTGATTCATGCTCGTACAGAAGAAAACCATCTCGACCCAGGTCGCCGATGCCATCAGGCAGAAGATCCTGATCGGCGAATACGAGGCCAACTTTCAGCTGCGGCAGGAGCATCTGGCCACCGAGTTCGGCGTCAGCCGAATTCCGGTGCGAGAGGCGCTGCATCAGCTTCATTCGGAAGGCTTCGTCACGCTGGTTTCGCACAAGGGCGCCGTCGTCACCTCCATTTCCCTGGACGAGATCCTCGAGCTCTACGAATTGCGGGCCCGAATCGAAACATGGCTACTGGCCCTAGCCATTCCAAGGATGACGGAGGCCGACCTCGCTCTGGCCCGGGAGCGTGCAAAGCAGCACCAGGAGCAGGGCAAGACCGGCGAGTATTCGAACCAGCTCAACTGGAACTTCCACGCCGCGCTCTACGCACCGTCCGGCCGCAAGGCGACGATCGAACTGGTCGGGCGCATCTACCAGCAGCTGGAACGCTACACGCGCATGATGGTGACGCTCACCGAGATCCAGGCACAGTCCGACCGCGATCACTGGCAGCTCATCGACCTGTGCGAAGCCAAGGATACGCTGCGCGCCGTCGGCCTTTTGGAAATGCATATCATCACCAGCGGCAAATTCCTGGTCGACCGGCTTGAGGAATTGCGGGGCAGCTGATCAGTCGCCCCGTCTCCTTGTCCAGCCCCAATCCTTCGCGCGAAGATCATTTGCCGGGCAGATTGGTCGCCCTCGTCAGCAGGATCACGCCCGCCTTGTCGGCCGTATCGTAATAGGTGAAGCCGGTGCGGTTTTCCCGGCGCCCGCGCATCAGCACGGGAAGCCCGTCGTCCTGCGCCTTGGCCTCGGCTGCATCCGCATCGCGAACCTCAAAGCCGATATGGAAGACGCCTTCACCCTTGCTATCGAGATGAATCCGCTGCGGTGAAGGATCGCCGTTCGGCTCGCACAGTTGCAGCTGAACGTTCGGCAAGTTGCAAATCCGGTATTGCATCGCCTTGAAACCCTCGGGGCTTGGGACCTGGAGTTCTTCGTATTCGGCCAGCGGCGGATAGGACTCCCATGGCCCGATGCCGATGGAGTCATAATAGGCCTGCGCCTTGTCGATATCGTGCACGACGATACAGATGTGATGCAGCTTGTCGAAATTGCCCATGTCGTCACTCCCCATTCTTCTCACTCCTTGATCGGGACCGTATAGTTCAGAACGCGGCGCCCCCCGTCGGGGTAGATCGTCTCGCCGGTGATGTAGGAAGCGTCGTCGCTGGCCAGGAATGCCACGACCGAGGCGATCTCGGCTGCCGTGCCGAGGCGCCCGAGAGGTGTCCGCGAAAGGACCGCCCGTCGCATTTCTTCCGAGTCGATGAATGTCCCGTCCATGACCATGTCCGTGGCGATGGTGCCCGGCCCGACACCGACCACACGGATGCCGTGGGGGGCGAAGGCGACGGCCGCGGTGCTGGTGACCTGGTTCATGCCGCCCTTGGAGATCGCGTAGGTGGCGACACGTGGGTTGGCGAGGCCCGAATTGATCGACGACATGTTGATGATGACGCCACCTCCACCTTGCGCGATCATCTGGCGGGCTGCGGCCTGGGTGCCCATGAACGCACCTTTGAGATTGACGGCGAGAACCCTGTCGTAGTCCGCCTCGCTGATGTCGAGAAAGTCCTGGACCGGAGCGATGCCGGCATTGTTGACCATGATGTCGACACGGCCGAACTTCGCCACCGCCGCTGCAATCAGCCCATCGACCTGTTCCTTCTTGCTGACATCCGTAACGACCGCCAGGACGCTGTCGGTGGTACCGATTTCAGCGGCACATTTCTTTAGCTCCACGGCATCGATGTCGCCGAGCACGAGCTTCGCGCCTTCGGCCAAAAAGCGTTCCGCGCAAGCGCGTCCGATGCCGCGCGCCGCGCCTGTGACAACCGCCACCTTGCCTGCCTGTCTCATGTCCAATCCTTCGATCATTTGTAAGTCGGCCACCGTCTCAGGGAGCATGGGCCGAGCTTGGCTAGGAATGGGGATTCTCCCACCGAAGCCTAGCCTAGCGGATAACGAAGGGATTGGCGGTCTTGCCGGCGGTGTCTATCCACACCGTCTTGGTCTGCAGATAGGAATTGATGGCATCCTGCCCGCTTTCGCGCCCGATACCGCTCCTCTTGTAGCCGCCGAAGGGCGCCATGTAGGAGACGGCACGGTATGAATTGATCCAGACCATCCCCGCTTCCATCGCGGCCGCGCCGCGCAGCGCCCTGCCCATGTCGCTGGTCCATATTCCCGCCGCCAGCCCATAGGGGCTGTCATTGGCAATGGCGAAGGCCTCGTCCTCGTCGTCAAAGGGGATGACGGACAGGATCGGCCCGAACACCTCCTCACGCGCGATCCGCATGGTGTTGTTCACGCCGGTGAAGATGGTGGGCTCGACGAACCAGCCCTCGGCCAATTCACCCGAGGCCGGCTTGCCGCCGCCCAGCACGCAAAGCGCACCCTCGCGGCGCGCGATGCCGAGATAGGACAGCACCTTCTCGCGCTGGGCTTGCGTGGTGATCGGCCCGACCTGCGTCTCTTGCAGCGCCGGATTGCCCAATCGAGCGCTGGCCGCCAGCGTTATGACGCCTTCCACGAACCGGTCGTGGATTTTGCGATGTACCAGCAGCCGCGAACCCGCGATGCAGGTCTGGCCGCTGGCCGCGAAGATGCCTGAGATCGCGCCGTTGACCGCGCTCTCGATATCGGCGTCGTCGAAGACGATGTTGGCCGATTTGCCGCCGAGCTCCAGCGTGACGGTCTTTAGCTGTTCGGCAGCCGCCCGATAGACCGCGATCCCGCCAGGCTCACCACCGGTGAAGGCGATCTTGGCGACGTCGGGATGAGAGACGAGTGGCGCGCCGACATCAAGCGGCATGCCGGTAACGGTGTTGACCACGCCGGGCGGGAAGCCTGCCCGCGCAAACAGTTTCACGAACTCCAGCGTCGAGGCCGAGGCGTGTTCCGACGGTTTGATGACGACAGTGTTGCCTGCCGCCAGCAGCGGCGCGAGCTTCCATGTCAGGAGTAAAAGCGGCGAATTCCAGGGCATGATCGCTGCAATGACACCCAGCGGCTCGTGGCGGGTGAAAGCGAACATGCCAGCCTTGTCGATCGGCAGCACCGACCCTTCGATCTTGTCGGCTAGACCGCCGAAATAGCGGAACCATTCCGGGATATAGCGCAGCTGTGCCGTCATTTCGGTGAGCAGCTTACCATTGTCGCGCGTCTCGATGGCGGCAATACGATCTGCGTTCTCGTCGATCAGATCGGCCAGCCGCACGAGCAGCTTGCCCCGCGCGGTCGGCGTGATGCCGGCCCATTCCTTCGACCGGAATGCTGCCTTCGCGGACGCCACGGCGGCGTCCACCTGGCTCACTCCTCCACGCGGGATCAGCGCCCAGGGCCTGCCGGTGAACGGATCATGGCTCTCGAATGTATCGGCTGTCGATTGCAACCGACCGCCGACCGTGTTCTGGAAACTGACCAGCGCCATATCGGTCCTCAACAGGTGGCAAAGCCCAGATGGGCGCGAAATCGGTTCTTGACCTCGACCGCGTCGCGCGGCGGCAGCGAGCGCGGCAGGTTCTCGGCGGTGATTTTCAGCACGAAAAGGCGCGGACCGTCGGCCGGGCGCCGAAGTTCTCCACAGAGCATGTCGACCTCCTCCAGCGTACGCAGCTCGGCGGTCTTCGAAAAACCGCAAGCGGCCGCGACCTTGTCGAAACCAATGCCCTTGCCGGTATGGCTGGACTGCATGCCGGTCTCGCCGAAATGCTGATTGTCGAGCACGATCAGGTCGAGATTTTTCGGCCGCGCCACCGAGATCGTCGCCAGCGAACCGAACGCCATGAGCTGTTCGCCATCTCCGGTGATCACCATGACCCGCTTGTCGGGCTGGGCCTGGGCAAGCCCGAGGCCGATCAGCGCAGCACCGCCCATCGCGCCCCAGAGATAGTAGTTGTCGTTGCGGTCGCCGGCGGCATGCACGTCGTAGCTCGGCGAGCCGAGACCGGTCACGACCAGGGCTCCGTCACGGGCGTCAAGCAGCTTCTTCACCGCAACCCGGCGGTCCATCGTCGGCAAATTCATGTCGCTCACCACTTCTTCTTGCCGAGCAGCCGCTGCCCGATCAGCACGGCAATCTGCTGGTCGGCGTCGAAAGCCATCAAGGCTGCCTGCGCCACCGTCTCCACCAGGTCGGGACCGGTTTCGGCGCGCAGCACCCTGAGCCCGATCGCCTTCAGCGACGCCTCCGTCGCCTGCCCCATCGGCACCTGCCACGGGTTGAACTCGGCCCATTCGCCCCGCATCGTCACCAGGACGAGCAAGGGGAAGCGCGCCTGCACGGGAAGCGACAGCATGTTGATGCAATTGCCGACACCGGAGGATTGCATGAGCACGACGCTCCGCTTGCCACCGAGCCAGGAGCCTGCTGCGATGGCGATGCCCTCCTCCTCCGTCGTCAGCACATTGGTGACGACTTCGGGATCCTCACTGAAAAGGCGGATCAATGTGGTATGACCGGCATCCGGCACATAGGACATGTGGCTGATGCCGGCAGCCTTGAGCACCTCATAGACCTGATCCGGCCACTGCCTTTCAGACACGGTCGGAGCGGCGGCAAGCGCTGCTGCTTCCGGAGGTTTCGCTTGTATGCTCGCCGTCACCTTGCATCTCCGAGATATTGGACTGGCATTAGACTAGCGCGCTTGACCGATGCAATCTTCGTCTCTTTCTCGTGATCAGATATAATGGTATTCGATAGCTCATGGAGTTATCGCAGCTACGCACCCTCATCCACGTCGCCGAACTCGGCAGCCTCAGCAAGGCCGCCGACCGGCTGCACATTGCGCAGCCGGCGCTCAGCCGGCAGGTGCGCATGCTGGAGGAGGAATTGGGCTTTGCCCTTTTCCTGCGCCATGGACGCGGCATGGTGCTGTCCGAGCAGGGCAAGGAGGTGCTGGCGCACGCCATGCGCGTGATGGCCGAGATCGACGAGATCCGCGCCACGGCCACGCCCGCCGATGCGCCGCTGACCGGCGAAGTGGCCATCGGCCTGCCGCCCACCGTTGCCGACATTATTTCGCTGCCGCTGGCGGCCGCCTTCGGCAAGGCCCATCCCAAGGCGAAGCTCAGACTTGTCAGCGCCTACACCGGCTATCTGCTGGACTGGATGCACCGCGGCGAGGTGGACGTCGCGGTGCTCTATGACCCGCGCATGGCGCGTTCGCTGCGCTCGCGCCCGCTGCTCCTGGAAAATCTCTTCCTGATCGGACCGCCGGATGCGGGATTTTCAACCGTGCGCGCCGTATCGTTCGCCTCGCTCGCCGGCAAGCGCCTGCTGCTGCCCAGCATCAAGCACGGGCTGCGCATCATCGTCGAACGCTGCGCCACGGATGCCGGCATCACGCTCGATGTCGGCATCGAAGCGGACTCCTATTCGGCGCTGAAGGACCTGGTGCGCAACGGCCATGGCTGGACGATCCTGCCGCTCGCTCCCATCCATGCCGACGTGACTGCCGGGCTGCTCACCGCCGCGCCATTGATCGATCCGGTGCCCGTGCGCCGCCTGATCCTTGCCTACCCGGCGGACCGGCCTGCCTCGCGGCTGGCGCGGTTTGCCGGACAAGCGATAGAGGACATCGCCAAGGATCTTGTCGGGCGGGCCGTCTGGGTCGGCCAACTTCTCGGCCCTCCACCATAAGCATTCGAATTCCGTTATATCTGCTCACGTCCGCTCTGCATTGCTGACAGGGCATGGAGGCGCGATAGTGAGGCCCGCAGCAAGACGAAAACCCGGACAAACCTCATGGAAGCCTATCAGGACATTCGCGATGCCGTCGCCAGGCTGTGCACGCGCTTTCCCGGAGAATACTGGCGCGCACTCGACAGGGACATGGCCTATCCCGGTGACTTCGTCGCAGCGCTGACGCAGGCCGGTTGGCTCTCGATCCTGATCCCGGAGGCATATGGTGGCTCGGGCCTGCCGCTTTCGGCCGCCGCTGCCGTGCTGGAGGAAATCCAGCGCGCCGGCTGCAATGGTGGCGCCTGCCATGCCCAGATGTATACGATGGGCACGCTTCTTCGCCACGGCTCGGAAGCCCAGAAGCAGCGATACCTGCCGAAGATCGCCGCGGGAGAATTGCGCCTGCAGGCATTCGGCGTCACCGAACCGAGCAGCGGCACTGACACCGGCGCGCTCAAGACTACCGCTCGCCTCGACGGCGATCATTTCGTGGTCAAGGGCCAGAAGATCTGGACCAGCCGTGCCGAGCATTCAGATCTGATGCTGCTGCTGGCGCGGACCACGCCGCTCACGAATGGCATGAAGAAGACCGACGGCCTCTCCGTCCTCATCGTCGACATGCGCGAAGCCGTTGGCAACGGCCTCACCATCCGGCCGATCCGCACCATGATGAACCATGCCACCACCGAAGTGTTCTTCGACGATCTGCGCGTGCCGGCCGAAAACCTGATCGGCGAAGAGGGAAAGGGATTCCGCTATATCCTCTCGGGCATGAACGCCGAGCGTATCCTGATATCAGCCGAGTGCATCGGCGATGCGAAATGGTTCATCGAAAAGGCCAGCACCTACGCAAAGGAGCGGCATGTGTTTGGCCGGGCGATCGGCCAGAACCAGGGCATCCAGTTTCCGATCGCAAGGGCCTACGCCAACATGCGCGCGGCCGAACTGATGGTGCGCGAGGCGCTGAGCCTCTACGAGGCCGGCAAGAACCCCGGCGCCGAAGCGAACATGGCCAAGATGCTGGCGGCCGACGCTTCGAACGAAGCCGCCAATGTCTGCATCCAGACTTATGGCGGGTTCGGTTTCGCGGAAGAATACGATGTCGAGCGCAAGTTCCGCGAGACGCGTCTCTATCAGGTCGCGCCGATCTCGACCAACCTCATCCTGTCATACCTTTCCGAGCACGTGCTTGGACTGCCGCGTTCATACTAGGAGTCGTCCGTGAACGTCCTCATCGTCTATGCACACCCGGAAGCAAAATCCTTCAACGGCGCCATGAAGGATCTGGCCGTGGAAACCTTGACCCGCGCAGGCCACGATGTAGTCGTCAGCGACCTCTATGCGATGGGCTTCAATCCTGTCGCAGGGCCGGGCGACGTATCGGGCGAGCGTAACGATCCGGACTTCTTCAGCCTGCCGCGCGAACAGACCGCCGCCTACGAGGCCGGCGCACTCTCGGCTGACATCAGCGCCGAGATCGAAAAGGTGAAGCGGGCGGACTTCGTGCTGTTCCAGTTCCCCGTCTGGTGGTTCGGAATGCCTGCAATGCTCAAGGGCTGGGCCGACCGTGTCTTCGCGCGCGGTTTCGCCTATCTGCCGGGCCGCAAATACGACACCGGCATGTTCAGGGGAAAGCTCGCCATGGTGGCCGCCACCACGGGCACGTCGGCTGACACCTACGCGCCCGATGGCATCGACGGCGACATCCTTACGGTGCTATGGCCGATCCACAATGGTCTGCTGCGCTATTCCGGCTTCGACGTGCTGCCGCCCTTCGTCGCCTACATGCCGGGCCGCGTCGGCGACGATGGCCGCAAGGCCTATCTGGACGCCTACCGCAAGAGGCTCGAGGACATTGATGGCACGCCGCATCTGTTCTTCCACGCCGCCGAGGACTACGGCAAGAACGAGCGGCTGAAGCCTGGTGTGCTGGCGCGCTCGGGAGTGCAGCGCAATGTCTGACGGCGCCCGCCCACTGGAGGGCCTGTTTGTCGTTTCGATCGAGCAGGCCGTCGCCGCTCCGCTCTGCACGGTCCGCCTTGCCGATGCCGGCGCACGCGTCGTGAAGATCGAGCGTCCGGAAGGCGAAACCGCGCGTCATTACGATTCCGCAGTGGAAGGCATGTCGGCTTACTTCGTCTGGCTCAACCGCGGCAAGGAGAGCGCGGTGCTCGACCTGAAGAGTGAGCACGACCTGGCTCTCCTGCACCGGATGGTCGCGCGCGCCGACGTCCTCGTGCAGAATCTCGTGCCGGGCGCCATCGACAGGCTCGGCCTCTCGGCCGATACAATTGCGAAAGAGTTTCCTCGGCTGATAGCCATCAACATCGTCGGCTACGGGCAGGACACGCCCTACGCGGCCATGCGCGCCTACGACATGCTGGTGCAGGCCGAAAGCGGCATCTGCGCCGTTACCGGCACGCCGGACACGCCAAGCAAAATCGGGGTTTCCGCCGCCGACATCGCCACCGGCATGAATGCCCATGCAGCGATCCTCGAAGCCTTGTTGGCGCGCCAGAAGACCGGGCGCGGCCGCATTGTCGAGGTTGCCATGTTCGACGCCATGGCCGACTGGATGACCGTGCCGCTGCTGCACTACGAATATGCGGGCCGCGAGACCCAGAGATATGGCCTGGCGCACGCTTCGATCTACCCCTATCGACCCTATGCCTGTCGGGATGGCAGCGTGGTCGTGTCCATCCAGCAGAACAATGAATGGAAGCGCTTCTGCACGCTCGTGCTGCAAAGGCAGGATCTGTTCGCCGACGAACGCTTCGCCACCAATACCTGGCGGGTGGCCAACCGCACGGCGCTCGACGCCGAGATCGAACCGATCTTCGGGGCAATCGACTGCGACGAGGCCATAAGCCGTCTCGACGAGGCGCAGATCGCCTGGGGCCGGGTGAGTGCAATGCGCGACCTGCCGCACCACAAGGCGCTCCGCCGGACGGAGGTGGCACTGCCGGACGGCAAGCGCATCGCAGTACCCAAGCCGGCAGGGCGGCCGGAGGGATTTGCAACGGTTCCAAGCGTCCCCGCGCTTGGCGCCGATACGGACCGGATCCGGTCCGAATTCGCCGCCTGACGAGGCCCTCATGAGCCTGGACACAAGCACACTGCAGGAATGGGTTGGACGCACGCACGAGGTCGAGGATGTTGTGACCCCGCGCCTGCTGGCCAGCTTTGGCGCCACGCTTGGGGACCACGCGGCGCAGACTGCCGAGGGCGCGGCCGCGCCCGGACTGCATTGGTGCCTGACACCCGATATTGCCGAAATGCGAGAACTCGGACCTGACGGGCACCCGGCCAAAGGCGGCTTCCTGCCCCCGGTGTCGCTTCCACGCCGCATGTGGGCTGCCAGCGATGTGTGTTTCATGGCGCCGATCCGCTCTGGCGACCGCATCCGCCGCCGCTCGACATTGGCCGCCATCGAGGAGAAGCAGGGCCGCACCGGCCCGCTCACCTTCGTCACGGTCCGGCACGACATCGCCAACGATTCCGGTCCGGTCATCGAGGAGGACCAGATCATCGTCTATCGCGGCGCCGAAGCCGCTGCTGCGTCCCCTGCCCCGCCAGCCAATTCGCCCCTGGCCGCATCGCACGAGCGCACGATCGACATCGATCCCGTGCTGCTCTTTCGATATTCCGCGCTGACGTTCAACGGGCATCGCATCCACTACGACGCGCCCTATGCCACGGGGGTCGAGCACTATCCCGGGCTCGTCATCCATGGCCCGCTGCAGGCGACGCTGCTGATGAACTTCGCCGCCGCCATTGTCGGTCAGTCGCCGCGCCGTTTCTCATTCCGCGGCGTCCATCCGGCGACTGGCCCGCAGCGCCTGCTTCTGAGCGCAACATCCCCAGGCCAGGACGGCATGGCTCTCGAGGTGCGGTCGGCCGACGGCCATGCAACAGTGAAAGCCACGGCGCAATGGTGAGCTACGTCACGCCTGTCGTGCCGCTATTCGTGCCGGGCTCACGTCCTGAGCGGTTTGCCAAAGCCGACAGCAGCGGCGCGGACGCAGTCGTTCTAGACCTCGAGGATGCCGTCGCCCCTGGCGACAAGGACCGCGCTCGCGAAGCAATCGTTGCTCGTGCGGCCACACTGAAATCCGCAGTCGTGGTCCGCATCAATGCCGCCGGCACACCCTGGCACAAGGCGGACATCGATGCAGTGCGGCGCCTCGACGGCGTTTCCGTCATGCTGCCCAAGGCCGAGCGCGCGGAAGACATTGCCGGCATGGCCAGGCACATGGCACGCAGCGTTTGCGTCATCGCGCTGGTCGAGAGCGCCGTCGGCCTCGCCAATTTGCCGGACATATTGGCCATGCCCGGCGTCGTTGCCGTCGCCTTCGGCTCGGTCGACTTCTCGCTCGATCTCGGTTGCGCGCATGATCGGCTGACCTTGCTTGCGGCCCGCAACGAAATCGTCTGGCGCTCGCGCGCGGCTGGCCGTGCCGCGCCGATCGACGGCGTAACGACCGACCTGAACAGTCCCGAAATCACCGAGGATGACGCCCGCCACGCCATGAAGATGGGTTTTGGCGGCAAGATGGCCATCCATCCGAGGCAGATCGAGCCAATTCGCAGTGGCTTTCGCCCGAGCGATAATGACATCACATGGGCACGAGACATCGTCGGCGCAGCCTCGTCCGGCGAAGCTAGCCAGGTGAACGGCGAAATGGTGGATCGGCCGGTCATCGAGCGCGCAAGGCAGGTCCTGCGCCGGGCCGCTTTGGTCTAGAGGGCATGCAGGGGAGGAGCAACGGATGAGCCTGGACACCGCCGATTGGCCAACCGCCAGGCTCTGCGCCTTCATTGCCGAACTCGACTTCGAACAGATCCCGCCGCGCGTCGTTCATTTCGCGCAAGGACTGATGATCGACTGGCTCGGCTCGGCGCTGGCCGGCAAGGGCGCGCACCAGGTCGAGATGATCGACGGCTTTGCGCGTGCCATGGGGCCGGCGGACGGCCCAAGCACCATCATCCCGACGCGGCGGCGCACAAGCCCCTACTTCGCAGCGATGGTCAATGCGGCGGCCTCCCATGTCGTGGAACAGGACGACGTTCACAACGGCTCGGTCTTTCACCCGGCGGCGGTGATCTTTCCGGCCGTTTTGGCGGTTGCGGAGGCTGAGGGGAAGACCGGCCGCGACATCCTGACTGCCTGCATCGCCGGCTATGAAGTGGGCATCCGCGTCGGAGAATTCCTCGGACGCTCGCACTACGAGATATTCCACACCACCGGCACGGCTGGCGCAGTGGCAGCAGCCGCGGCGGTCGGCAGGTTGATCGGGTTGGACGCAGCCGGGCTCAACCATGCTGTCGGCTCGGCCGGTACGCAGG
>NZ_RZTT01000125.1 GCF_003996995.1 Mesorhizobium sp. M7A.T.Ca.US.000.02.2.1
TCATTGGTGATGGTCATGTGACCGATCTCGGCGGCAAGGCCACGGCGGCCATGCAGGATGCGCCCATCGACGACGACACCGCCGCCGATACCGGTGGAAACCGTGACGAAGACCAGCGAACGCGCGCCATGGCCGGCGCCGAAGCGCCATTCGCCGAGCGCCGCGGCATTGGCGTCGTTCTCCAGCCGCACCGGCAGGCCGAGCCGGCGTTCGAGGATGTCGGCAAGCGGCACGTCCAGCCAGCCGGCGAGTGTCGGCGGGCCGACGGCGATGCCGGCCAGCGGATCGAGCGGCCCCGGCGCACCGACGCCGACGCCGACGATCGAGAGTGCCGGCGCCTCGGCATGGACGGTCGCCGCCAGCGCCTCGATCTGGCCGATCACCACGTCGGGGCCCGCCTGCGCCTGCGTCGGCACCGCGGCGAATGCCAGGATCTTGCCTTCACGGTCGACCAGGGCGGCACGAAGCTCCGTCCCGCCAAGATCGATCGCAAGGGCGGCTTCTGATGTCATGCCGCGACCTTCAAGCCGTGCAGCCAGCCGATGCGGCCGGCGAGGTCCTTGTCACCGAAGGCGAGCGAACCGAGAACCACGGTTTCGGCCCCGGCGGCACGCAGCAACGGCACGGTCTCGTGGCGGATGCCGCCATCGGCCGCCAGAACCACTTGCGCCTCGCGGCCGGCCTCTCTCAGGATGGCGCGGGCAGCGCCCAGCCTGTCGCAGGCCTTGTCCGACAGGCTCTGTCCCTTGACGCCGATTGCGGTTCCAAGAAGCGTCACGAAGGCGACTTCCGGGACGAAGGCCGTCACTGCTTCCACAGGCGTCTCCAGCCTGAGTACGACGCCGGCCTCGGCGCCGAGCTCCCGCGCCAGCCGCACGGCGCGCAATCCGGCTTCGCCATTCTCGGCATGGACGCTGATCATGTCGGCGCCGGCTTCGATGAACTGGCGCGTCTGCGCCTCGACGATTGCTTCATCGACCATCAGGTGGACATGGATGGGTTTCGCCGTCAGCCCCGCAATGCGGGCGACGAGATCGGGGAAGAACAGGAAGGACGGTGCGAAATGACCGTCCGCCACATCGATATGATGAAGATCGACATAGGGCTCGATGCGCTTCAAGTCGTTTTCGAAATTGGCGAGATTGGCCGACCAGAGCGAGAATTCGGCGATCATCCGGTCGCGCGGCAATGCGGCGATGGCGGCCGGGCCTGAGAGAGGTTTCGAGATCATGACTGGTCCTGGTTGTTGAAATTCATGTCGAGAAAGTCCGCGATGGCGGCGCGAATTTCGGCGAAATGGCACTCCTTGTCGGTGGCCTTCGGCATCACCTCGGCAAAGGTCGCATTGGGGATGGCGTCGGCGAGGCTGCGGGCGGCGGCCAGCGGATGGACGAGATCGATGCCGCTGCCGATGACGAGCGTAGGGAACGCAAGGCCAGCGGCGGCTGCCCGCGTCACGCCAGGTCCATCCTCTGCGATCGCCTGCATCACCTCGGCGAAGACGGGCGCGTTTTCGCGCGCGAAGAAGCCGAGCAGGGAAGCAAGATTGTCCGGCGCTTCGGTGTGAAAGCGGGCGGCCGTCGCGGACGCCGCGAAGATATCTCGCGCCTGCGATAAAGGACGGCTGCGGATGAGCTCCGCCACTTCCACGTAAGGGCGCATGTTTTGCGGCGCCGCCTCGAAAGCCCAGGCAGGGCGCACAAGCACGAGACCGGCGACCCGGTCCGGGTGCCGGGCGGCAAGCTGCAAGGCAATGGCCGCACCCATCGAGATGCCGCCGGCGATGAAACGGTCGAGGCCGGCCGCATCCGCGGCGGCCAGCACATCATCGGCGAACATCGCGATCGAAAACGGGCGCTTGCTACCGGCGCCGGAACCGCCCTGCGCGCGGCATTCGACGGTCAGCCGACGGTATGAAGGACCATCGGGAAAGTTCTGCGCGACCTGCGCTGCGTCACCGCCGAGGCCATGCTGGAAGACGACGGGAAGCCTGCCCTGCCCCGTGTCGAAGACACGAAGCGCTGCATCGTCGCGAAGCAGGATCGTCGGGGCGGCGCCCATCAGAGGAGCCTTCGCAGAAAGGCGGCGACATCGGGGGCTTCGTCGGCGGACAGGCCGTGGGTGACAAGCGGTCCGTCGAAGCCCGCTGCCTTTAGCCGTGCAACAAAATCCGGAAAATCGACAATGCCTTGTCCTGATGTGGCAAAGCGACCGTCACCATGACGGTCCTTGGCATGCGCCATGGCGATGTGGCCGGCGGCCTCGTCGATCGCGGCGGCAACGATAGCGCGCGCCTCGCCGGGCGTGGCGTGTTCGAACAGGTTTGCCGGATCGAGCACGATCTTCAGATGCTTCGATCCCATCTCGGCGATCAGCCGGGTCGCATCCCTGGCCGAGGTGACGATGTTGGCCTGCTCAGGCTCGATGCCGAGATCGACACCGGCACCTTCGGCCAGCGCCAGCGCCTTCGCCATCTCGGCGGCCATGTCGGACCAGGCGGCCGGATCGGCATTGTCGGGATGATAGGCCCACTGATCGGCGGCGTTGCGCGAGCCGGTGCAGAGCGTGACCAGCGGGATGCCGAGGGCAGCAGCAGCCTCGATGACAACGGCGAGGCGCCTGAGGCCGTCGTCGCGCACGGCTTTGTCGGGATGCGCCATGTTGTAGGTGCCCGACAGTGCTGCGAGTGAAACGCCGTTCGACTGCGCGGCGGCACGGACGGAGGCGATGGCGTCCGCCGGCACAGCATCCGGCATCGACGGCAGGCCGGCACAGGCCAGATTGAACTGCGTCGTCTCATAGCCAGCTTGCCGCACCGCAGCCAGCACGGCGGCCGGATCGGTGCCGGCAAAGGTCTTGGCGAAAATGCCGAGACGCATCACACCGCCCCCGACACCGAGGCGAGTTCGACTCGCTCGCCTGATACCACCGAACGCGCGATGGCGACCATGGCGCGGATCGAGGCGATGCCGTCCTCGACATTGGCGCCACGCATCGGCGTGCCGTTCAGGACTGTGTCGGCAAGACCTTCCAGCTGGCGGCGGAAGAAATGGCCATCGGCGCCGAGCGGCTTGTGGGCCGTGGCGGTCTTCTCGTGAAATATCTCCACCTCGCTGGCGCGGAAGTACCAAGGGTTGAATGTCCTGGCGATAACGGAGCCGTTCTCGCCATAGAGCTGAAAACCTTCGTGCCAGTCCATGCGCACGGCAACCGTCAGGTCGAGATGGCCGAGCGCGCCGCTGGCGAACTCGGTTTCGACGAACCAGCAATAGGCGCCGAATTTCTCATTGAGGCGGGCGCGCACGGCGACGATATCGCCGCACAGGAAACGCGCCGTGTCGACGAGATGCGAGCCATGGGCCAGCATGAAGTATTGCCTGAGATCGGCCTTGGGATTTCCGGCTGGCTTCCTGGCTAGCCTGCTGGTGACGGGCAGCGGCTGCACGGCATCGGTGTTGGTGTAGCGATGGGTGGAATCGCAGTACCAGGCCTTCAGCGCCAGCACTTCGCCGATCTCGTCGCGAACGAAGTCGCGCGCGGCCTCCAGTGCCGGATCGAAGCGCTTCATGTGGCCGACCTGCAGGATCTTGCCCGAGCGCCTGACCGCTTCGGCCAGCGCCTCGCCCTCCTCGACCGAGGTGCCGATCGGCTTTTCACAGAGAACATGCTTGCCGGCGTTGAGCGCCCTGATCGACATCGGCACGTGATAGGCGTCCGACGTGGCGACGATCACCGCTTCCAGCTCAGGATCAGCGAGCATTGCCTCATAGTCGGAATACATCTTCTGCGGCTCATAGGTCGCGCCCATGCGGGCAAGCAGATCGGGTGCCGCATCGCAGATGGCGTAAAGGTCGGCATTGCCAGCTTTCACGCAGGATTCCAGATGCGCGAACTGCGCGATGGGGCCGCAGCCGAGCACGCCGACCCTGAGGCGTCTGTCCTGTTTCTTGATCATCGTCTCGTTCTTCAGGCGCCGTAGCTGCGCATAGTCTGGCGGTTGGTCTTGACCGCGCCGGCAGGATCGGCGGCGGCCGTTTCGGATTCTTCCTCCAGCACCAGCCAGCCGTTGAAGCGCGGTGCGGTGTTGGCGATCTCGATGACCGCAGGCGTGTCGCAGACGCCCTTGCCGAGCATGGCCCAGGTACCGTTGGCATAGACGTCCTTGAGGTGGATGTAGCGGATGCGGTCGCGGTAGGTGCGCAGCGTATCGGACATGTCCTTGTGGCCGCGCAGTATATGGCCGGTATCCGGTACCCAGCCGACCAGGTCGGGGTCGAGCAAGGCAAAGATCGTGTCGTAGTCGGCGCGGTCGAACAGCAGCGTGTTGTGGTGCGAGCTTGGATGCACCGCAACCTGGAGGCCGGCCTTGCGTCCGATCTCGCCGGCCTTGTTGTAAACCTCGGCGGCGATGGCGAACTTATCCTCGCGCGGGCCGTCGGACACCATCGTGGCCGAGCCCATCGATACCAGCGCATTCGGGAAGGCGGCGGCGAAATCGATCCAGCGCTTGGCGGTTTCGAGGTCGGCGCCGATCTCCTCCTTCAGCGTAAAACCACTGTTCGAGCCAAAGGCGAAGGAAACCAGCGTCAGCCCCGACGCCTTCAGCGCGGCGGCGAACTCCTCCGGCTTGTCGCCATAATGTCCGATCATGGTGTCGGTGATCTCGATGCCGGCATAGCCACCATCGGCGATCGCCTTCAGCAGATCGTCGGGGCCGCCGGTAAACCGGTCTCCCAGCATTTCCCAGGTAAAGGTCTGGCAGCCGACTTTGAGGTCTTTCACGTTCATCCTTTCATTCCTTGATATCGCCTATTGCTTGATGCCACCCTGCGTCGCCGTGGGATGGACATCCTACTTGACCGAGCCCGCGGTCATGCCGGCGAGGAAGTACCTCTGGGCAACGAGGTAGATGAGCAAGAGCGGTAGCGAGCCGAGCACACTCATCGCCATCATCTGGTTCCATTCGAAGGCATGCTGCCCCATCAACAGCTGGATGCCGATCGGGACGGTGCGCATGGACGTCGACTTCGTCAGTGTCAGCGCAAAGAGAAATTCGTTCCAGCACAACAGGAAGGTGTAGACCGACGTCGCCACGATACCAGGCAGTGAAATCGGGACGATCACCCGCCAAAGCGCTGTCCAACTGGTGCCGCCATCGACGGCTACGGCTTCATCGAGATCGCGGGGCAAGGTGTTCAGATATCCCGTCATCAGCAGGATCGCGTAGGGCAGCGTAAACACCAGATAAGTCAGGATCAGTGCGACGTAGGTGTCGAAGATGCCGTATGAGACGACGAGCCCGAAGAAGGGGATCAAAAGTGTGATCGGCGGAATCGTCTGCGTGCTGATGATGATTGTGTTGAGGCTGCCCTTGCCGCGGAAGTTGAAGCGGCTGAACCCGTAGGCCGCCAGCAGGGCGATCAGCACCGTCAGCACAGTCACCGCTCCCGCCACGAAATAGCTGTTGAAGAAGAAGCGCAGCTTTACCGGGTCGCCAAGGATGGCTGCATACGCTTCCAGCGTGAAGGCCTTTGGCAGGATGGTTGGTGGCAGGGCAAAGATTTCGGTATTCGATTTGAACGAGCTGCTCAGCATCCAGTAGATCGGGAAAGCCGCGAAAAAGAGCCCCGCTGCAAGCGCTACATGGAGCGCGACGGTGATCAGCCTGTCTTTCGGCGTATGCCTTTTCCTCATGGTGACTACCGAGCCTTTTGATAGCGAATATAGAACAGCGTCAGGCCGAGAGAGATCAACAAGATGACCACGGCGCTCGCCGAAGCCTGCGACAGGTTGTAGCTCGAAAACGCCAGCTTGTACGTGTAGGTGCTGAGGACCTCGGTCGAGTAGATCGGGCCACCGCCCGTCGTTATCCAGACTAACGGGAAAACCTGCATGGTCCAGATGAAGTCAAGCAGCGAGATGCTGATGATGATCGGCATCAGCTGCGGAATGGTGATGAAGATCAGCTTCTGGTAGGCTTTCGCCCCGTCGATATCGGCAGCCTCGTAGAAATCCTTGGGAATGCCCTGCAAACCCGCGAGCAGGCTGACCATGAAGAGCGGATAGCCCGCCCAGATATTGGCAAAGGTGACGGCGTGCAGCGCGGTCTCAGGCGAGGAAAACCATTCGACTTTGGAACCGATGATGCTGATTTGCATGAGAATGCTATTCACGACACCGTTCGGCTCAAGCAGCAGGCGCCAGATCACGGCGATAATCACCGCGGTGAACAGCCAAGGCAGTATATAGAGCACGCGCAGAATATTGCGCAGCGTCGGATTGATGCGGTCGCTGTTCAGCATGAGCGCGAAGGCCATGCCGATGGTCATGTGGAAAATGACACTCATGCATGTGAAGTAGAGCGTGTGCCACAGCGAAGCCCAGAACACGGGGTCGTCGAAGATCGCCTGGTAGTGTTTCAGTCCGGCAAAGGATGGGTCGCGACGCAGCACCGCGCTGTTCTGGAACGAGTAGCCAATCACCGTCACCATCGGCAGCAGCATCAGAAGCCCGATTATTAGCAGCGAGGGCGACAGATAGAGGTAGGGTGCGACCGCTCGTTTGAGCTTATGGTGGGAACGCTTTTGCCGGGTCATGTGCCAACCTTGGGATACGCCTTCAAGAGAAGGTAAGCTTCAAAAACAGGTCCACTCAAATTGCCAATCCGTTGTTGCCGGGTGGCCTGCCCGAAGTCAGGCCACCCGGTCGAAGATAGCAAACGGGAACAGGCCGATCAGAATTTCGCCATCCAGCCCTTCTGAGCGGCGGCGGCTGCTTGTTCCGGAGACTGCTCGCCGGCGAGCATCTTTTGGGCTTGCACGTCGAACTGGGTCATCAGGTCTTCTGCCACCGGCAGGCCCGTGAACTCATTGGCGAGATAACCGGTCTTGAAGATTTCAAAAGCCTTGCCGAAAGCCTTGTCCGAGGTCACGAAATCGGGCTTGGCGTTGACGTTGCCTGGGAAGGCGTTTGCAAGCGACACGAGCTTGGCGTTCACCTTTTCACTCATCACATATTGGACGAGTTTCCAGGCCTCTTCCTGATGTTTCGAGGCAGCAGAGATGCCGATGCCCCAGGAGGCATAGGGAAGGCCGCGCTTGCCGGTATAGTTTTCCACGACCGGGACCGGAATGAGGTCGAAGTTCAGCTTGGGATTGCGCTTGCGGATGAGGTTCACATGCGCGAGCGAGTCGATCATCATCCCGACGCGGTTGTTGACGAACTCCTCGACCTTTTCCTGCTCGGTCTTGGTGGCGATGCCGGGCGAGATGGTTCCGGCGTCGTTGAGAGATTTGACGAAGGTGAGCATATCCACCACCGGTTTGCCCTCAAGGTCCGGCTTGCCGTTCGCCATCATCGACTGACCCGAAGCCCAAACCCACGACATCATGTCGTTCTGGACGCCGGATGGCGTTTGCAGCGACAGGGGCAGCACCCAGCCATACTGGTTCTTGTCGGCGATCGTCATCTTCTTGGCGGCTTCGAGAAACTCCGCACGGGTCGACGGCAGCTTGGTCACGCCTGCCTGGGCGGCGAGGTCCAAATTCACGAAGACCGGATAGACGAAAGAAGCCACGGGAAACATCACCGCCTTGCCGTCCACCTTGACGATGTCCGCGACCTGGCTCTTGTCGAAACCGCTCGCATCCATCATCGGATTCATGTCGGCGAGTGCGCTCTGCGCATTCAGATTGTTCACCCAGGCACCGTCGAGACCGACGACGTCGCTGAGCGTTCCGGTTGCAGCACCAACCGAGATCTGGTCTCTCGTGGTCGCGTAGGGGCCGCTGACCAGCGTCACTTTGATTCCGGGATTTGCGGCCTCGAAGTCGTCCATGATTGCCCTGAGCGAGCCGGCCGGCAATTCGGGCTCCCACCATTGGGTGAATTCCAGCGTCGTATCCGCCATGGCGCCGGTTGCGCCGAGCAACCATGCGGCCGCGGCTATTTTCAGCATCGCGGGTTTAATACGAAACGTCATTTTCTCCTCCTTCTTTATATTCGCCCGCACAATGCGGCCGATCGTCTGATTATTCAGAAGTCTTCTTACGCAGGCGCCTCACCCTCACCCGCGGGTCTTCGCTGATACTCAGATTGCCAGATGCGTCTCCGGGTCGAAGTAATGGAGCTTGGTATCATCCAGGGCCAACCTGATTTCCGAGCCGGAACGGACTTTGCTGGTCGGTTCGAATTTCGCCACCGCATTCGACGCTAGGCCGAAATCCTGCACCGCGTCAGGGTCGCCGGAGTCCACCCGGACCGCGTCGATGTCGAGATGGACGATTTGTTCGGATCCAAGTTCTTCGATCGAGGTCACCTTTGCCGGTATCGTCTGATACTTGCGGCCGGATTCGAGGCTGCTGTCATAGAGATCCTCCGGTCGTATGCCGAACACGACCTTGCGCCCCGCATACGACTTCAAGCCCGGCCTGCGCACGAAGGCTGCATCCTGCAGCCGGATGGCCAGGGCGCCGGACATCAGTTCGTCGCCCGTCAGGGTCGCCTCGAAAAGGTTCATCGAAGGAGACCCGATGAAGCCGGCAACGAAGGCGTTCACCGGCGATTCATAGAGTCTCTTGGGTGTGTCGACCTGCTGCAGCACGCCGCCTTTCAACACCGCGACCCTGTCGCCCATCGTCATGGCTTCGGTTTGGTCGTGGGTCACATATATGGTCGTTACGCCGAGCTGCTTTTGCAGACTGGTGATTTCGGCGCGCATTTGAACACGCAGTTTCGCATCCAGATTGGAAAGCGGTTCGTCCATGAGAAAGGCTGCCGGCTCGCGCACCATGGCGCGGCCCATGGCAACCCTTTGACGCTGCCCGCCTGAAAGGTTCGCGGGTTTGCTGTCCAGCAGAGACGTCAGTTGAAGGGTTTTGGCGATCTCGTCCACGCGCTTTTTGCGCTCGGCCTTCGGCTTGCCTGCCAGCCGCATCGAAAAGCCGATGTTTTCGAACACCGTCATATGCGGGTAGAGGGCGTAGCTCTGGAAGACCATCGCGATGTCGCGGTCCTTGGGCGGCATGTCGACGACGTCGACACCGCCGATCCGAAGGCTGCCGCTGGTGACGTCCTCCAATCCCGCGATCATCCGCAACGCGGTGGATTTGCCACAGCCGGACGGCCCGACGAGAATCAAGAACTCACCGTCCTTAACCGACAGGTTCAATTGGTCGATTGCGTGAAAATTGTTCCCGTATGTCTTGCAGATATTCTCAAGAACGACTTCTGCCATATTCCTCCCTCCACAAGTCTAAGCCACTGATTTTTAAGATTGTCCTCGGCTTACGTTCACCTGCGAAATTTTTCCTCGGATAGCTAGGCTATGTTCCGGTATCGAGCCGCGCATATTTCAGTTCGACTGCCGACGGCGCGTTTGTCGATGCCAGGAGTTGCTTGACCTGGTCGTCGGTCGGAAGCGCTTCGCGCCCGCCCCGCCCCGTTATCGAAAGGGCCGCCGCCGCGGCCGCGAATGCGACCCGGCCTGCGGTGTCGATCCCGCGCGTCAATGCAAGGGCATAGGCGCCATGAAAGCAGTCACCGGCGCCGGTCGAGTCGACGACGGCAACCCGGTGCGGAGGCAGGTGCCAGAGCCCTGTCTCGTCGCGTCCGCGATAGAAGACGCCCCTGCCGCCATCCGTCAGAACCACGGCGGACCGCGACGGCAACCACAATGCATCGAGTATCTCGGCCGGCGACTGGCGGCCGGTGGCGGTCCGCGCGAAGCCGAGCGGAAGAATGAGATGGTCGCAGAGCCCGATCAGTCTCTCGGTGGCCGGGCCGTGGCTCCATTCGACATCGCCGAGGATCGCAAGGCCGAGATCGCGAGCCCGAGCCACGACATCCAGCGACCCGATCCCGTAACTGTCGACGATCAGGACTGTCGCGCGGCTGAGAACCTCGTCCGGAAAGTCCGGCGCGGTGCCCAGCATCGCTTCGTCGTCATACGCGATGAATCGCTCCCCATCCGAACCGACGGTGATCCGCGAGCGCACCGGGCGCGCGTGCGGGTGGCGCGGCGCAAACGCGGTTTCAACGCCGCTCGCAACGAGATCGCACAACACGGCGTCGTCGGCGGCACTGCCCAGCCATCCGACGAACCCGGCGCTTCCGCCGAGCCGCGCGACGGCGGCAAGTGCCGTCGCGACATTTCCCCCGAAAGCTCGGGCACTTTGCAGAACCTTCCCCTTGCCCGCCGACAACGGCTGATCGACATAGACGATGTGGTCGATCGCAATAGCTCCGAAGCCGAGGATTGAAGGGACGGCGGGCATGGTTCAGGCACCCGCCTTCGCCAGGGCGTCTTGCGCCGAAAGGCCGTCATGGATGACGCCCCGAAAGGCGATCGCTGCCTTTTCCGGATTGCCGTGCCCCCAGAGATTGCGGCCCACCACGGCACCGCGCGCGCCGGCACGGATGGCGTCCGCCGTCTGCTGAAGGGCGCCGAGCAGCGTGTCGGTCTTCGGACCGCCGGCGATCACAACCGGCACCGGGCAGGTCCGAACGGTCTCTCGGAACGACTCGAAATCGCCCGTGTAACCGATCTTGATCACATCGACGCCGGACTCGTAGCCGATGCGTGCCGCATAGGCGATCTCGTCGGGGGTGAAGACGATTTTTGCCCCGTCGGTGAAATCGCGAGGGTAGATATGCGCCACCACCGGCATGCCGTAACGGGCCGCCGCGTTCACCGAATCGGTCAGCCAGCGTATGTATTTGCCCTCGGTCGCGCCGCGCACCGGAATGGCCACGGCCAACGCATCGGCGCCAGCGCGCACCGCATCCTCGGGCGTTGCAATCAGTTCACTGATGCGATCGTCCGGGGTGAAGCAGCCGGCCTGGATCACCAGGCAAGCCTTGCCCGCGTATTGCGGCCACAGATGGCGCGCGGTGCCGGGCTGGATGCTGACGTAGTCGGGTTTGCCTACCATGACGCGTGCAAGGGCGCCCGGCAGATCGGCAAGACCTCCTTTGCGCACGTCGCCATAGCCGACAAAGTGGTCGACCGCGCCGCCAAAAAGATTCCCCGACGGATGTGAGAAGAGGCGCGCCAGGCGCACCTTGGTTCCGAGGCTCATGAGTCCAAAATTCTCCAATCGATTGATTTCAAAATCCTGCACCCAGTGTTTGCGAAAGAAAAGACAAATGCAATCTTTCGAAAGCTTTCGAATTCCCATATTTTTGGTAGAGTGAACCGAGGCCAGGGTGATTGCTTGGCGGATGGAGGCAAGGACAGGGCAATGTTGTCAGAGCAGAGACGCCAATCGATCCTGGGTGAAGTGCAACGTAGCGGACAGGTCCGCATCAAGGACCTGTCAGACGATTTTGGCGTATCGGAAGTCACGGTGCGCTCCGACCTCGAGATACTGGACCGTAAGGGACTGCTGACCAAAACCCGCGGAGGCGCGGTGACCCGGACCACGGATTCGACCACGGCCGCGTTCGCCCGGCGGATGCAAACGAACCTCGATGCAAAGAAACGCATTGCCCGGGCAGCGGTAGAACTGTTCGAGGACAACCAATCGGTCATCTTCGACGGCGGCTCGACATTGATGCAGGTTGCCATGCTGTTACCGCCGCTCAGCAATGTCGTGGTCGCGGCCACGGCGATGAATATCGTGCAGCATCTGATGCATCGGCCCGGGCTCGACGTTCACATGATCGGCGGCCGGGTCTATCCAGACACGGTGAGCACACTGATCACCGATGCCGACACGGCTCTCGGCGGCTTGGTAGCGCATCAGGTCTTTGTTGGAGCGCATGCGATTGACTCGTCACTGGATGTGGTCGACGTGAACGAAGACATGGCGCGAACGAAGCGAAACCTCGTGCGCATGGCCCGGCGCGTTGTCCTCCTTGCGGATTCGAGCAAATGGGGCGTCAGCGGGACCTCCAAGGCCTTTTCGCTGTCGAGCGTCGATGTCGTGATCACCGACGATGGCCTGTCCGACCCGATACGCAGCCAGCTTGATAGGACCGGGGCCAAGGTGATCTATGCCTGACCCCGTCGCGGTCTTGGCCGCGGCGGAAATATCCGATGCGCGCATGAGCCACGGGATCCGCATCGGCGGCCGTTCTTTCGGTCATTTTCTCCTCCCAGGACTGGCAGCCTCCCGATATCGCACCAGCATTTTCGCATGTTGTATAAAAATTTTACGCGCGTCAATATTTAAAATGTTGTATAGCCTTTTGCGAATGCGATCCGCCTAACGGCTGGGCGGATCCGGCAGGCCATGAGCGCATTGGGAGGCAGGATCGAAAATGCACGGGACATCAAAGACCAAACTCGGGATCGGCGTCATCGGATGCGGCAACATCTCGATGACTTACCTGCGCAACGCCGGGCTTTTTGGCGGGATCGAATTGCGCGCCTGTGCCGATATTTCGGCCGACATGGCGGCGGTGCGGGCGAAGGAATATGGCATCCAGGCACTCGGCGTCGATGCGCTGCTGGCCGACCCGGAGATCGATCTTGTCCTCAACCTGACCATTCCGGCGGCGCATTTCGATATTTCGTTTGCCGCGCTTTCGGCCGGCAAGCACGTCTTCACCGAAAAGCCGCTCGCCACCTCGGCCGCCGACGGACAACGCCTGGTCAACGAGGCGCGGTCGCGCGGCCTGCTGCTCGGCTCGGCGCCCGACACGTTCCTCGGTGCTGCCGGGCGCCGTGCGCGCCGGTTGATGGATGACGGCGCCATCGGCCGTCCGGTGACCGGCACCGCCTTCATGATGGGCCGCGGCATGGAGCACTGGCACCCCAACCCGCAATTCTACTACCAGCCAGGCGGTGGCCCCGTGTTCGACATGGGTCCGTACTATCTGACCATGCTGGTCAATCTGCTCGGCCCGGTCGAGCGCGTCATGGCAATGGCGACACGCGGCCAGGAAGAAAGGCTGATATCAGCCGATGGGCCATTCAAGAACACGACATTCAAGGTCGGCACGCCAACCAACGTTTTGTCGCTGCTTGAATTCCGCTCCGGCGCGACCGTCACCTTCGGCGCCTCGTGGGATGTCTTTCGCCACTCCAACCACCCGATCGAACTGCACGGCACGGAGGGTTCGCTGCGCCTGCCCGACCCCGACACGTTCGGCGGCACGGTGTCGCTGTCGGAGCGCGGCACCGACTGGCAGGATTTCGCCAGCGAGGGCGATCTCTACGGCGCCCGCAACTGGCCTTATGCCGCGCCCGACCGCGCCAATTACCGCATGCTCGGCGTCGCCGATCTGGTGCGCTCGCTTCAAACCGGCAGCACCCCACGGGCCTCCGGCAGCCTCGCGCTGCATGTACTGGAGATCATGGAGGCTATCCTGCGCTCCGGTGAAACACAGGGATCAGTCGCCATCGCGGGCGATGTCGTGCAGCCGGCCCTGCTGACCGAGGAAGAGGCGAGCAGCCTGCTGGCCTGAGGACATGACCATGACGCTCGATCCGGATGCGCTGCGCGTCCTCGAAATTGGTCGTGCAGCCGGCGGCGAGCCATTCGAGACCGGCAGCGTGGCGGCGGCGCGAACTGCCTACAACGCCTCGTTCCCGACGTTACAGGGTGAGCACGAGCCGGTCGCTGCGACCCAGGAACGGCAGATCGACGGGACGAATGGGCCTATAGCGCTCCGCATCCATCGCGGCATCGGCGCACCGCAAAGCGGGGCACCGGCGCTGCTCTACCTGCATGGCGGCGGCTGGGTCGTCGGCAACCTCGATTCGCATGACGAGATCTGCCGCCTGATGGCCAATCTCGGCGGCGCCGTCATTGTCTGTCCCGATTATCGCCTGGCGCCAGAGCACAAATTTCCCGCCGGGCTCGAGGATTGCCTGGCGACACTGCGCTTCATAGCGGGGAATGCCGCCGGTCTCGGCATCGACATCAGACGCATCGGCGTTGCCGGCGACAGCGCCGGCGGCAATCTCGCCACGGTGCTGGCGCTGCTTGCCCGCGATGGGCTTGCGCCTCAGCTTGCGGCGCAACTCCTGATCTATCCCAACACCGACGCGCGGCAGGCATCGAATAGCTACCAGCGTTTCGGCGACGGCTTCGGGCTCACCGCAACCACCATGGCATGGTTCCGCGACCACTATGTGCGAACGCCCGAGGACATCATGGACTGGCGCGTCTCGCCCTTGCTGGCGCCTGACCTCGCCCGCGTTGCGCCGACCTTTGTAGCGCTTGCCGGCTGCGACATCCTCGCCGACGAAGGGGCAGCCTATGCGGCGCGCCTGCAAGCCGCGGGCGTTCCGCTCATCCTGCGGCAATGGCCGGGCCAGATTCACGGCTTTGTCTCAATGGGACGCCATATTCCCGCTGCCCGGCAAGCGGTGGCCGAGGCGGTGACTGCCTGGCGCCAGTTCGAGAAAAGCTGACGCCGGTCGCTCAGGCTGACTGACGCATCACCAGGGTGGCTCCGAGCTTGACGGTGCGCGCCATGCCCTGCTTCGGCGGATCGGCCTCGTCCAGCAAGGCCAGCAGGATCTCGACGCTGCGGCCGGCCATGGCGGTGAAA
>NZ_RZTT01000126.1 GCF_003996995.1 Mesorhizobium sp. M7A.T.Ca.US.000.02.2.1
GTCACCGGAAGGCGTGCTCTCGGTCAACCCGACCGGCATCCTGGCGTTGCATGGCAGCGGTCCCAAGGAAGCCGTCGACGTCTTGAAGAAGACGAGCGTCCCGTTCATCGAAGTGCCCGAGCACTATAGCCACGAAGGCATCCTCGAAAAGGTCCGTATCGTCGGCAAGGCGCTCGGCGTCGACGCCAAGGCCGAGGTGCTGGCCAGGGAACTCGATGCCAAGCTCACGGCAGCCGAGAAGCAGACGACGTCGATCAAGGAACGCAAGCGCATCCTGTTCGTGCTGTCGATACAGGGCGGCAAGATCCTGGCGGCCGGCAGCGAGACCGCGGCCGACGGTATGGTCAAGCTGGCTGGCGGCGTCAACGCGGTCGAGGGCTTTTCCGGCTACAAGCAAATGTCCGACGAGGCGATCATAACCGCCAGACCGGACGTGATCCTGATGATGAGCAATGCCGGGCCTCCGGTCTCGGACGACGAACTGTTCGGCAATCCGTCGATCGCCTCGACGCCGGCCGGAAAGGCGCGCAAGCTGATCCGCATCGACGGTGCCTATCTGCTCGGCTTCGGGCCACGCACGGCCGATGCCATCCACGACCTCGCTGTCTCGCTTTATGGCGGGCAGGTCACGGACTGAACGGGCGGATCATGGTCGATCAATCGATCGCCGGCCCGGTGATGGCAAGCGTATCCGAAGGCGACAGGTCGGGCCGCGCCCGCATCGTCATCCTTCTGCTGTGCCTGGGGCTGGCGGCTGCCGTTTTTCTGTCGCTGACATCGGGGGCTTCGGACGCTTCGGCCGTCAACGTCATCGGGGGCTGGCTGTTCGGCACAGTGCCTGATGACGCCGCGGTGAGCGCCCGCGACAGCCTGATCGTCTATGACATCCGCCTGCCGCGCATCATCCTCGGCATGCTGGTCGGCGCGGCGCTCGCGGTCTCCGGCGCGGTTATGCAGGGACTGTTCCGCAATCCGCTGGCCGACCCCGGCCTGATCGGCGTCTCGGCCGGCTCCAGCCTCGGCGCGGTTGCCGTCATCGTGCTCGGCGCCACGATATTGGCTCCGGTGACCGCCTTGCTCGGCACGCTTGCACTGCCGCTGGCGGCCTTCTGTGGCGGGCTCGCCACCACGCTGGTGCTTTACCAGGTCGCGACGCGGCGGGGGCAAACCTCGGTTGCCACAATGCTGCTTGCCGGCATCGCGCTGGCGGCGCTCGCCATGGCGCTGACCGGCATTCTTATCTTCATGGCCGATGATCGCCAGTTGCGCGACCTGACCTTCTGGCAACTCGGATCGCTCGGCGGCGCAACCTGGGCGAAGATCGCGTCGGTAGGGCCGATCATCGTGCTGGCGCTGGCGGCGATGCCGTTCCTGGCACGCGGCCTCAACGCGCTGGCGCTTGGCGAGGCGACCGCCGGTCATCTCGGCATTCCGGTGCAGCGGCTGAAATACACGGCCATCGTCGGCGTCTCTGCCGCGGTCGGCGCATCCGTCGCCGTCAGCGGCGGCATCGGCTTCGTCGGCATCGTGGTACCGCATCTGCTGCGCCTGCTGATTGGTCCGGACAATCGCTATCTGCTGCCGGCGTCGGCGCTGCTCGGTGCCTCGCTGCTGCTTCTGGCCGACGCGGTTGCACGCACCATCGTTGCGCCGGCCGAACTGCCGATAGGCATCGTCACCGCGATAGCGGGCGCGCCGTTTTTCCTTTGGATCCTGCTGCGCAAGCGCGGCGTGGTTGATTTGTGAGGCTTGATGATCGAGGCCAAGGATGTTTCGGTTGATATCGCCGGCAAGCCTATCGTCAGCGGTATCGATTTCCACGCGCGGCCCGGCGAGATCGCCGCCATCGTCGGCCCCAATGGTTCGGGCAAGACGACCTTCCTCAAAGCGCTTTCCGGCGAACTCGCCTACACCGGGCGCGTTGCCCTCAACGGCCGAGATCTCTCGACGATGAAGCCGGTCGAGGTGGCCGTCCATCGTGCGGTGCTGCCGCAGGCGACGACGCTGTCGTTCCCGTTCACCGTGCGGGAAGTGGTCAAGCTCGGCCTTGTCGGCGGCCGCTCAGGCGTCTTGCCGGGCGAGGATGCGCGGCTGCCGGAACGGGCGCTGGCGCGTGTCGATCTCGACGGCTTTGCCGGCCGTTTCTACCAGGAGCTTTCGGGCGGCGAGCAACAGCGCGTTCAGCTCGCACGCGTGCTGAGCCAGGTCTGGGCACCGGTGCTTGACGGCAAGCCGCGCTTTCTGTTCCTCGACGAGCCGGTTTCCAGCCTCGACATCAAGCACCAGCTGATCATCATGAACATTGCCCGCGACTTCGCCAGAAGGGGCGGCGGCGTGGTCGCCATCCTGCACGACCTCAATCTGACGGCCATGTATGCCGACCGGATCTTCGTCATGCATCGCGGCAGGCTAGCCGCCACCGGGTCGCCGCGGGATGTGCTGAGCGATGACCTGATCGAAAAAGTGTTCGACTGCCGGCTCAGGGTCGGCGTGCTGCCGGCCGGCAATATGCCGTTCGTGCTGCCTCAGTCAGCGGCCTGATTGCAGATCTAGCCCGCGCCCCTGCTGGGTCAGGCAGCTGGTGCGCGGCGCTCCAGCATGTCGATTCCGAGCAGGTTGCGCACATTTGGACGTGCCGCCACGAGGTCGGCGATCGTATAGCGCTCCAGCACGGCGAAGAACGCGTTCAGCGCCTCGCGCAGCGCCGAGTTCAGCGCGCAGCTATCGACGAGCGGGCATTCGGCGGCATCGTTCTCGAAGCATTCGGCCATAGCGAAGCTCTCTTCTGTCACGCGCACGACATCGAACAGGCTGATGGCTTCGGCCGCCCGGCCAAGCTTGACGCCGCCATTCCTACCGCGCACGGTCTGGACGAGGCCGTGCTCGACCAGGGGCTGCAGGATCTTGAACAGGAAAAGCTCCGACACCGAATAGGCGGCCGCGATCTCGGGGATGCGGCTCAATCGGTCATCATTGGCCGCGCAATACATCAAGATGCGCATGGCATAGTTGGTCTGGCGCGTAAGCCGCATTTTGTCCTCACAAGGCACTGGTGCGGTGCAACCACGCCAGATCTGGAAATTTTGCTGATATGGCTTTGACCCGAATTTCCGGATTCGCCACATTGGCCTCGGCGGAATATGGCCTATACCTTGGAATAATTCCAGACTAGCTTCGCCCGATAGATGAATTTTCTCCTCAACTTTGTGTGCGCGGCCGGGGAAAGTTCCGGGCGAAACCCGCTGTCGCGGGTATTTCGGCCATCGGAACACTAAATAGGCTGAGATCGATGAGGAGCGGCTCACCCATGTCACAATCGGCTTCGCCCCTGGCGCCGGTCCGTTTCGATGCCGAGGCGGATGCCAAGCTTTCCGCGTTGCGGCGGACGAAATTCCTCGCGGCGGCCGCACTGGCGCTTTGCGTGCTGGTGTTTGCGCTCGCCAAATCCTTCGAGCGCACCTATCCATGGCTCGGCTTCGTCGCCGCCTTTGCCGAGGCCGCGACCATCGGCGGGTTGGCCGACTGGTACGCGGTGGTGGCGCTGTTCAGGCGGCCGCTGGGACTGCCGATCCCGCACACCGCCATCATCCCGGAGAACCAGAACCGCATCGCCGACAATCTCGGTCGCTTCATCGAGGTCAACTTCCTGGCGCCTGAACCGGTGCGCGAAAAGCTCGCCGAGGTCGATTTCTCGGCACTCGTCGCCGACTGGCTGGCCGATACGGAGCGCGCCGCCGGCCTGTCGCGCTTCGTCGTGCGGCTGGTGCCGCAGACGCTGGCCGCTGTCGAGCAATCCGGCCTGCGCGGCTTCGTCACCAGCCGCATGCTGGAACAGATCGAAAAGGTGCCGTTGGCGCCGCTGGCCGCCGAGCTGTTGTCAGCGCTTACCGACGACCGCCGCCACCAGAAACTGTTCGACGAGTTCACCAAGGTGATCGGCAGGTTCCTCAATGACGAACAGGCGCTGGCGACGATGCGCGAAAAGATCCGCGAGGAACTGCCGTCGCTGTTCAACCTGTTCCGCGCCGACGCCTATCTCCTGAAGAAGATCGTCGCCTCGGCCGGGTCGCTTCTCGACGAGGTGAGGGCCGATCCCGACCACCCGATGCGCGCCGAATTCGACCGCTTCGCCCAAGGCTTCGTCGAGAAGCTGAGAACATCGAAGCAATACGCCAAACGGGCCGAGAAGCTGAAGCGCGACTTCCTGGCCCGGCCGGAGGTCAAGGGGTTGGCCGGCGAGATGTGGGCAAGCCTCAGCCAGTTCATCGAGCAGGACGCCAAGGCGCCGAATTCGGTTGTCCGCGCGCATCTTGCCAACATGTTCGTCGAGGTCGGTCGCCATCTTGCCGGGGATGCGCAGATCCGGGCCGACATGAACCAAGGGTTCGTGGTGGCTCTGGCGTCGTTCGTGGAGAGCCAGAAGGCCGGCGTGTCGACATTCATCGCCGACCAGGTCAAGCGCTGGGACCTTGCCCAACTGACGCGGCTGATCGAGATGAACATCGGTCGGGACCTGCAGTATATCCGCTTCAACGGCATGATCATCGGCGGGCTCGCCGGTGTCGTGCTCTATGTGGCCGAGCGGCTGTTCCTCGTGAATTGATGCGCGACCAGACTGGCGCTCACTCCTCCGTGTCCGAATGGACTCACGGCATGCGAGTGCTATTCTCCCGCCGAGGGTGCCCGCATCATGCGGCAAAGGGGAGCAAACGAGCATGGCGAAACAACCGGAATCCGATTCCTTCATGGACATGTTCGGCAGGTTCGGCCGCGACCTGAAGGTGCCCAATGTCGATGTCGAGGCGATCCTCGCCCATCACCGCAAGAACCTCGAAGCGCTGGAGAAATCGGCACGAGCCAGTGCCGCCGGCGCGACCTCGCTGTTGTCCAGGCAGCGCGAGATGCTGGAGGACACGCTGCGCGAGGTCACGGACATGGCGCAAAGCTACAGGGCGCCGGGCAATCCGCAGGAACTGATGACCAAACAGACGGAGTTTGGCAGAAAGTCTTTCGAAGTCGCATTGAAGAATGCGGGCGAAGTGGCTGAACTGGTCAAGAAATCCGGCGCCGAATCGGTCGACATCCTGCGCACGCGCATCAAGGAGGCGATGGAGGAAATCCGCGCCGGCTACGAGAAGAAGTAGCGGAAATGGCCGAGGCTGGCTCGTTGCTGCCAGCGGCCCCTGAAGCCTGGAAATCCCGATTTAGCCTGCGACTGCGCTCGCGGCGTGGCACGATTGCGGCCGAAACCGGCGGAACGGATTTGCGCCGAGCGAATTGACAGAGGCCGTCAGTTCGTGGTCCGGAGGCTTTGGAAGCGATCGGGAAACCAGGAATGAACGAAATACGGCCTAAAGCGCCGCCGACCTACGAGCAGTTGAGGATGATGGCCGGGCAGGAGCTTGGCGTATCGGAGTGGACGACGGTCGACCAGAACCGCATCGACCAGTTCGCCGAATGCACCGGCGACCACCAATGGATCCATGTCGACCCTGAAAGGGCGCGGCGGCAAAGCCCGTTCCGCACGACGATTGCGCATGGCTATCTGACGCTGTCGATCATCGGCGCACTGGCGCTCGGCATGGGCATCGTGCCCGAGAACACCCAGGCTGCCTTCAATTATGGCTTCGACAAGGTGCGCTTCCTGGCGCCGGTCAAGGTCGGCGCGCGCATCAGGCTGCGCATCACGCTGCTGTCCATGGAGGACAGGGGTCCCGGCCAGTATCTCATGAAGGCAGCCAATACGGTCGAGATTGAAGGCGAGGAAAAGCCTGCCTTGACGGCTGAAACGCTGGTCATGCTCTATGAACGCCGCAAGCGGGCAGGCGCCTGAGCCTGTTTGGAAATTCTACTCTCTGAGCGGTGTGGCGCGTCACGAACCCCTGGATTCCGTGCGGCCTGCGGCGCGGGCAGAGAGCAGCGCGAGGACCAGCGCGATCAGCGCCAGCACTGTCGCCGTCTGAAATGTGACCTGCATCCCCCGGGCGGCCTCGGAACTCAGAAGACCAATGCTTTGGTGCTTTTCGGCCGATGCGACGGCGAATATGGCACCCATCAACGAGGCGCCGGTGATCAGCCCGAGATTGCGCGAAAGGTTGAGCAGGCCGGAGACGACGCCGCGCTGGCCGGCACTGATGCCGGCCATGACGGCTGCATTGTTGGATGTCTGGAACAGGGCGTAGCCGATGCAGGTGACGGTGATCGGAACGACATAGCCGGCAATGCCGAGCGTCACCATGGCGAGCGACAGCAGGAACGTGCCTGTCGTGAGGCTGAGCAGGCCGGCGACCATCATCTTGTGGGCGCCGAAGCGATCGGTCAGGCGTCCAGCCACCAGCGCCGACAGGGCCGAGACAAGCGGCCCGGTCGACAGCACGAGGCCGACCATTGCGGCATCGAGCCCAAGTCCTCGCGAAAGATAGAACGGGGCAACCACCAAAGTCGCCATCATTACCGTCGCGACAACGAGGCTCATGGCGAGGCTGGCGCTCAGCTGGTAGTCGCGGAAGCTTGCAAGCTGGATCAAGGGGTTTTTCACACTCGCCTGCGCGGCGGCGAAAAGAAAAACACCGATGCCGGCAGCGACCAGCAGGCCGACGTTGAGCGGTCCGAAATTGCCTCTGCCAAGCGTCATGGCCAGCGCATAGGCGGCCAATGTCAGGGCCAGCAGGGCAGTGCCCATGACATCGAACGTGCCTCGGTCGAGCCGCGCGGTTTTATTGCGTGCCGGCAAGGCACGCCAGGCGAGAGTGAAGGTGAGCACACCCAGCGGGACATTGACGAGGAAGATCGCGCGCCAGCCAAAGCCGGCGATCAAAAGGCCGCCGAGCGAGGGGCCAAGTGTCGTGCCGATCGCGGACATGGCGCCGAGCAGGCCCATGGCGCTGCCAATTCTGTCTTTGGTCACGGTTTCGGCGACAAAGGCCAGCGTCAGCGCCATCATCAGCGCCGCGCCAAGTCCCTGCACGGCGCGTGCGGCGATCAGCAGCCACAGCGTCGGCGCCAGGCCGCAGAGCACCGATGCCGATGTGAACAGCGCGATGCCGCCAAGCAGCAACGGCCGGCGTCCAAACATGTCGGCCAGCCGGCCGGCGCTGACGATCAGTGTGGTGATGGCGAGCAGATAGGCCAGAACAACCCATTGCACGGACTGGAACGTCGCGCCGAAATTCTGCATCAGCGACGGCAGCCCGACGCTGGCAATGCTGGTTCCCAGCGACGACAGCAGCGTGGCGAGCGACAGACTTGCCAACGCCCAGCCGGCGGATTGCATCCGTGGTGACGCCGATGTCAGCCCGTCCCGATTTTGCTCAGCGATTGCCACGGCGATCTCCTTCCATCAGTCCCACAACCGGAACTGCTGGAGATCTAGTTCCTTGGCCAATGTGGCGGAAGGCGCCGCATTTGCATCTTATTCGTGCGTTTGGCGCCATATGATGCCATGATCTGCCGATGACGTCACCCGATCTCAACTTACTGTTCGCTCTCGACGTCCTGCTGGCCGAAGGCAGCGTGGCGCGTGCCGCCAGCCGCCTGCGCCTCAGCCCCTCGGCGATGAGCCGGACGCTGGCGCGGCTGCGCGAGGCGACGGGAGATCCGCTGCTGGTTCGCGCCGGTCGCGGCCTGGTGGCGACGCCGCGTGCGGAAGAACTGCGACAACAGGCGGGTCGTGTCGTCCAGGATGCGGAGGCCCTGCTGCGCCCTGCCACCTTGCTCGATCTCCCGAGCCTGGACAGGGTCTTCACGCTGCGCACCAATGAGAGCTTCGTCGAAGAATTCGCACCTCGTCTCGTTGCCCGTATCCAGGCCGATGCGCCCGGCGTGCGGCTCCGCTTTGCACCGAAGTCCGATAGAGACGTCATGTCGCTGCGCGATGCGGCGATCGACCTGGACATAGGCGTCGCTGGCGAGACCGGACCGGAGGTGCGCATCCAGGCATTGCTTCGCGACCGCTTCATCGGCGCCGTGCGAATGGGCCATCCGTTGAGCGAGGGCGCGGTGACGCCGGAGCGCTATGCCGCAGGCCGGCACATCAGCGTTTCACGGCGTGGCCGCGAGAAAGGGCCGATCGACGAGGCTTTGAACCGGCTCGGGCTGCAGCGGACGGTCGTGTGCATGGTTTCCGGGTTCTCGGCAGCCCTTGCCATGGCCCGCACATCAGACCTGATCGCAAGCGTTCCGGAGCGGCATACCGAGGGTGCACGCACCGGCATGCACAGTTTTCCCCTGCCGGTTGCCACCGCCGAGGTCACCATCTCCATGCTCTGGCATCCGCGCCTCGATGCCGATCCGGCGCAACGCTGGTTGCGCGACCGCGTGCGGGAGGTCTGCGCGGCGTCGCGCTGACAACGATGAGAAGCCTGCGCCAACCGCCCAGGCTTCTCATCTGTCCCGTCTATTCGGTTTGGCGTTTCTGCAAATGCCTCAGTGCGCCTAGTGTGAGCGTCGCCATGACCGAACAGTAGCCCACCAGCGGCCACGCCGTGTCTCCATCAAGCAGGATGACGAACAGCGTGCCGAGGATGCCGACGACAAGGCTCTGGATGCAGAAGTAGAGCGCGACGGCGGTTCCCGCGACATCGCCGAACGCCTCGAGTGCACCGTTCGCGGTGACTGAGACAGCGAAGACGATACCCGCGGCAACGACCCACATCGGTAAGACGAATGTCGCGAAGGACGGCGCCGCGAACAGTTGCCCGGCCGCCAGCAGAGCCGCGCCGAGCAGCAACATCGCCATGCCTCTGATAGCACTGCCCGCAATGCCCCAACGTGCAATGAACTTTTTGGCGAAGCGGGTGGTCACGATCATCACCAGCGCCGCGGTGGCGAAGGCCAGGCTGAAACCGAGCTGTGAAAAGCCGGCGCGGTCCATGAGCACCCGGGGCGCCGTCGAAAAGAACACGAAGAAGGCGCCCATGGCGGCACTGAAGCCGAGCGTATACGCCCAGAAGGCGAAGCTGGAGAGAATGGGACGAAACGCCATTCGCCTGTCGTTGCCATTCAATGGTCGTGTTTCATGCCATCTCGGCCATGCATTGAGGGTGGCGGCTACCGCCAGACCGCCGAGCGTCAGGAAGATCGCGCGCCAGCCGAGATTGTCGGCGATCAACGCACCGGCAATTGGCCCTAACGCCGGCACGAAGGCCAGCATCGAACTGAACAGGCCGTAGATGACGGCACTTTCAAGCCTCTGCGCATAGACGTCGCGAACCGTTGCAAAGGTCGCAACGAGAACGGCGGATGCACCGATGGCCTGCACGACCCGCAAGGCAACGAACACCATGGCCAGCGAGGTGCAGGCGAGCAGGACGGAAGCGCCTGCAAACAAAAGCGCGCCGCCGATCAGCACCGGACGCCTGCCCATCCTGTCGGAAATCGGGCCGAAGACGATTTGGCCGAGCCCAAGACAGATCATGTAGAGGCTCAGCGTCAGTTGGATGACATCAGGCGATGTCTTGAGGATCTCCGGCATCGCCGGGACGATCGGGAGGTAGATGTCCATGGCCAGCGAGGCCAGGATGTCGAAGGGCGCCATCAGCACCATGGCTGCTGGCAGGGAAGTGGTCCATGTCGGGTTTTTTGGACAAGGCATGATTGAACATCCGCTCAAATGGCTACATTTGGCGGCGATCTGCCGTTCTCACTGAAGATGGGAAATGACGGGCCGCCGCAACAACGAACTGCTGTTGCGGCCTACTTGTCTGCTGACTTGCTGGTTCCCATAGTCGCTATCTCGGATCGCGCGGATATTCTCTCGACGCGCAGATCCGTCCCTTAGCAGCCGGAGGTTGTCCAGGCAACAGGATCAGCTTGGTCGCGCCATCGCAGCCTCGATCACCCTGAAAATCCGCTCGTCCGCGCATTGGGCGGCGTTGAAGCGCAGGAAGCGGCTGGCCGTTCCAGACAGGCTGAATGCGTTGCCGGGCGCCAGCACGATATTGTCGGCCAGCGCGCGGCGGGCGACTTCGGCCGCATCGACGCCATCCGGCAGACTGCACCACAGGAACAGGCCGGCCGGCTGGTCGATCCAGGGTGAGATGCCGATCGCCTTCAGACGAACGCTGGTCTCGCCCATGGCGCGCGCAAGCCGTGCGCGCAGCAAATCCATGTGCTTGCGGTAGCTGCCGTCCTTCAGCAGGGTCAGCACCAGTTCGGCCGCAAGCCGGCCGCCGCCAAAGGTGGTGGCGATCTTCAGGTCGGTCAGGGGCTCGATCCAGTCGCGGGGGGCTGCGATGAAGCCGCAGCGAACCGACGCCGACAGCGTCTTGGAGAAGCTGCCGATGTGGACGACGCGGCTCAGGCCATCGAACGCCGCCAGCCTGGGGGCGGGCGCATGTTCGAAATCGGCGAAGATGTCGTCCTCGACGATAGTCAATTCCGACTGGTCGGCGAGCTTGAGCAGCCGATGGGCGGTGACTGGCGACAGCACCGCGCCGGTCGGGTTGTGGATGGCGGAATTGGTGATGTAGAGGCGCGGCCGATGCTCGGCCAGCGCCTGCGCGAACAGATCGATATCCGGCCCCGACGGCGTGTAGGGAACGCTGACGACCTTGGCCCGGTGGGCGCGCAACAAAGCATGGAAGTTGAAGTAGCAGGGGTCGTCGACCAGCACGGTGTCGCCGGGCTCGATCAGGAACCGGCACAACAGGTCGATGGCCTGCGTGCCTGATTCCATCAGCATGATCTGCTCGGGAGAGGCCTCGATGCCGTGCCCGGCCATACGCCGCGCCAGCAATTGCCGCAGCGGCGGCAGGCCGAGCGGCGTGCCGTAATCGGCCAGTGCGACATCGTCGGCACGCGCTACCGTGCGCAGTGCCCGGCGCAGACCTGCCTGCGGCATCCACGAGGCCGGCAGCCAGCCGCAGCCGGGTTTCAGCATGTCGTCGCCGGCCTCCAGGGACTGGCGTGAGATCCAGAGTGGATCGACCGCGCGGTCGAGGCGGGGACCAATCTCGGCCAGCGACAGCGGCGCCAGCGATCCGGCGGCATAGAATCCGGAGCCCGGCCGCGAGCGGATCGTCCCTTCGGCGGCGAGCCGCTCATAGGCTTCGACCACGGTGGATTTGGACACTCGCATGGATTTGGCAAAGGCGCGGATCGACGGCAATTGCGCTCCCGGCGTCAGGCTGCGCGCCGCGATCCGCTGGCGGATCGTCGCCATGACACCTTCGACCAGCGTTCCGCTGCTCTCGCTTCCTGTGGTCTGTTTGTCCATCCGTACTGCTCTGCCAAGCATGACAGTTTTGCATAATTGTACCGCATTGTCTCTGGCGATACCACCGGCTCCGCGCGATACGGAGCCGACAAACGGAGCATACGATGGACAAGACCGCGAGCGGCTGGATGAATGGATTCATCGGCGTGTTGATCTTCAGCGGCTCGCTGCCGGCAACGCGCGTGGCGGTGAAGGATTTCGATCCGACATTCCTGACGTCGGCCCGGGCGGCGATTGCCGGACTGCTTGGCCTGGCGCTGCTGCTTCTGTTCCGGCAGAAACGCCCGGAGCGCGGCGATCTGCTGTCGCTGGTGATCGTCGCACTTGGCGTGGTTGTCGGCTTTCCCTTGCTGACCGCGTTGGCGCTCAAGCACGTCACCACGGCCCATTCCATCATCTTCGTCGGCCTGCTGCCGTTGGCGACCGCGATCTTCGGCGTGCTGCGCGGCGGCGACCGTCCGCGCCCGGCGTTCTGGCTGTTTTCATGCATCGGCAGCGCGCTGGTCGCGGGTTTTGCCCTGACGCAGGGCGTGACGGCCTCGCCGGTGGGCGATGGTCTGATGCTGGCTGCCATCATCGCCTGCGGCCTGGGCTATGCCGAGGGCGCTGCGCTGTCTCGCAGGCTCGGCGGCTGGCAAGTGATATGCTGGGCGCTGGTGCTGTCGCTGCCGATCATGCTGGTGCTGACGCTGATGACCATGCCGCCTTCGTTCGACGGCGTCGGCGTCAGTGCGTGGATAGGGCTTGCCTATGTTTCGCTGTTCAGCATGCTGATCGGCTTCGTGTTCTGGTATCGCGGGCTGGCGCAAGGCGGCATCGCCGCGGTCGGGCAGTTGCAGCTGCTGCAGCCATTTTTCGGATTGGCACTGGCAGCGACGCTGCTGCACGAGCAGGTCAGCCCGCTGATGGTCGTCGTTACGGTCGGCGTGGTGCTTTGCGTCGTAGGCGCCAAGCAATTCGCGAAGCAGGAATTGCCACGACGCGCGATCGCCTGACGACGATGCCGTCCTCGCCTAAAACTTCGTCACCACGCCGATGCCGATCCCCTCGAAGCCGCCCATCGCCATCAGGGCCGCGGGCGCCTCGTCGAGGCTGATCCTCTTGCCGACCAGCAGTTCGGGCTTGAGCTTGCCGTTGCGGATCATGTCCATCATGGCCTGGTAGCGGTAGGCCTGCATGCCGTGGCTGCCGAGGATTTCGAGTTCGAAGGCGATCACCTTGTCCATCGGCACCTGCGGCCGGGCATGCTCGCCCAGCATCAGGCCGACCTGCACATGGCGGCCGCGCCGGCGCAGATTGGATATCGAATTGAACGAGGTGGTGGGGTGGCCGAGCGCGTCCATCGACATATGCGCGCCGCCATTGGTGATCTGCTTGACCGCCTTGACCACGTTCGGCGTCGTAGATGCATTGATGGTGGCGACGGCGCCGATCTTTTTGGCAAAATCCAGTTTCTCGTCGGTGAGATCGATGGCAATGACATTAGCGCCCATGGAACTGGCGATCATGATCGCCGACAGGCCGACGCCGCCGCAGCCATGCACCGCGACCCATTCGCCCGGCTTCACCCGGCCCTGGTCGACAATGGCTCGAAACGAGGTGACAAAACGGCAGCCGAGGCTGGCGGCGGTGGCGAATTCCATCTCGTCGGGCAAGCGCACGAGATTGGTGTCGGCGTGCTCGATGGCGACATATTCGGCAAACGAGCCCCAGCCGGTGAAGCCAGGCTGCGTCTGGTGCTCACAGACCTGGTGATTGCCCGAATTGCATTCGAAGCAGCGGCCGCAGCCAACGGCGAACGGCACCGTGACGCGCTCGCCGGCCTTCCAGCGGGTGACCTGCTTGCCGGCGGCGACGACGATGCCGGCCAGTTCGTGGCCCGGCACATGCGGCAGCGTGATGCCGTCGTCATGACCCATCCAGCCATGCCAGTCGCTGCGGCACAGACCGGTCGCCTCGACCTTGATGACGACGCCATCGGCTGCCGGCTTCGGATCGGGAACGGTCTGGATCGTCGGCGCTTCGCCGAATTTCTCGAAGACGACGGCTTTCATCGGTCACTCCACCCTCTGTGCTGCAGGAAACGATAGCCGATTCCCTGTCTGGTCGAGCGGAAATCGATTCCGCCACGCCTGTTGGCAGGCAGCAGCTCTTAACCGGTTTCGCGGTTGCGAAAGTCGGCAAGCCGGGTTTCGCCGGGGGCAAGCAGCCGACCGTCCTCGGCATGGACTTCCAGGCGCTTGATCGGCCGGCCGGTGAGATTGTCGACCATGAAGGTATAGGGTTCGCCCGGTCCGGCGAAGTAGGTCTCGCCCCATTGCCGCAGGGCAACCAGGACATAGAACAGGCCGCGTCCCTTTTGCGTCAGCACATATTCATGATGCGCGCTGCCGTCGGGTGCCGGGACCGTTTCGAGGATGCCATGCGCGACGAGATTGCGCAGCCGCGACGACAGGATGTTCTTGGCGACGCCGAGGCTCTTCTGGAATTCGCCGAAGCGCCGCAAGCCGTCGAACGCGTCACGCACGATGAGCAGCGACCACCAGTCGCCGATCGCGTCCAGTGGTCGCGCTATGAGGCAATCCGCTTCGTGGTGGCTCGTTCGTTTCACCATGGCAGTCGTTGGTCCAGCATTCGATTTTCGGTTGCAACATAAAACTGTTCTGCCTATCCAGCAAGAGGTTTCAAGTTGAAACCTTTTATGGAGAGAGCAGACATGAACATGCAGGTGGCGAACAGCGGCGCAACAAGCCTCGAGCAATCCGATGGGCCGCCTCGGGTGGCGCCGCCGCCTGCGGGATTGTCACGATTGACCGCGCTGATCTTCGCCATCGCCTGCGGCCTGAGCGTTGCCAATGTCTATTTCGCCCATCCGCTGCTCGACGCCATGGCGCATGATTTTGCTATCGCGCCGGCCTCGGTTGGCATCGTGGTGACGGTAACGCAGATCGGCTATGGGCTCGGCCTGTTCTTCATCGTGCCGCTGGGCGACCTGTTCGATCGCCGCAAGCTGATTGCCGGGCAGGCGATTCTGTCTGCCGTGGCGCTGGTGGCGGTCGGGGTCGCGCCCTATGCGGCGATGCTGCTGGCGAGCCTGGCGGTGGTCGGGCTGCTTGCGGTGGTGGTGCAGGTGCTGGTCGCCTTCGCTGCCGACCTCGCCGTAGCGT
>NZ_RZTT01000127.1 GCF_003996995.1 Mesorhizobium sp. M7A.T.Ca.US.000.02.2.1
GTCATCGGCTCCGATGAGTGGGCCGGCAAGGCACCGCCGGATGTTGCCGATCTGCTCAATGCTGTTGCATCGCGCGGCGGCGTGGTCGGCGGTATCTGCGCGGGAACGCTGGCGCTGGCCCGCGCCGGCCTGTTCGAGAAGGCCAAGCATACCAGCAATGGCCGCGAATGGATCAATGGTCATGAGGCCGGCTATGCCGGCGACAGCCTCTATCAGGATGTGCCGCATGCCGTGGCCGACGGCAAAATTGTTTCCTCGCCCGGTTCGGCACCAGGCACCTTCGCACTCGCCTTTCTGAAGACGCTCTACCCCGAAAGAGGCAGCGACCTCGTGCAGATGCGAACGCTGTTCGCCAAGGAGTATGCTGAAGCCTCCTGACAGTATGCTGTCAGGAGGCGCGTGCAATGGTGCGAACCTCAGACACCCGTGCATCGGCGGTCGAAAGGACGATCGATGAAGAGTTGGAACGACAGACTGAACACGCCAGGCATCAACGGCGTCAAGCCGACGCCGCGCACGATGGCCGATGTCGTCGAGGGCCAGCCGATGTTGGTGCCGACAGCGCGCCAGATCGATGATTTCATCCGCTCGATTCCCGAAGGCGTCGAGATGGATGTGCGTGCGCTGCGGACAGCACTTGCCCTCGAGCATGGCGCCGAAGTGACATGCCCGGTCACCATAGGCTATCATTTGCGCACTGTTGCCGAAGCCGCCAACGAGGACCTCCAGCGCGGCATGACGCTGAGTGACGTGGCACCGTTCTGGCGTGTGCTCGATGCGAAAACGCCGACGACGAAGAAACTGTCCTTTGGCGCGGAGTTCGTCGCCGCGCAGCGCAAGCGCGAAGGGCTGAAACCATGAGGCACGCCGCCCAAAAGTGTTCTGCGGTTTTGGGATAACGGCATGTGCGAAAACACCATGCACGCCGCCCAAAGGTGGACCGGTTTTGGGCGACATGCATAGAGACAACGCCGAGGGACCATACGATGCGCCGCGCCGACAGGCTCTTCCAGATCGTGCAGCATCTGCGCGGTGGCCGACTGGTCACCGCCCAGAAGCTCGGCACGTGGCTCGAGGTTTCCGAGCGAACCATCTATCGCGACATTGCCGATCTGCAGTCGACCGGAGTGCCGATCGACGGCGAGGCCGGCGTTGGCTACATGATGAGGGAGGGGTTCGACCTTCCGCCGCTGATGTTCACGCGTGACGAAATCGTCGCGCTGGTCGCCGGCGCCCGCATGGTGCGTGCCTTTGGCGGTGCCGCCATGGCGCGCGCCGCCGACGAAGCGCTGGTCAAGATCGGCGCCGTCCTGCCCGATGCCGAAAAGGACCGCATTGCCCGCACCGAGATCCACACGCCGATGTGGGTGGTCAGCGACGCTGCCCGCGAGGCCATCGACCTGATCGAGCGCGCGGTCGAAAAGCGCCAGGTGCTGACCATCGACTATTCCGACGAGGCCGGCCGCGGCACCGCCCGCGATATCCGCCCGCTCGGCCTGTGGTTCTGGGGAAAGGTGTGGACGCTGGTCGCCTGGTGCGAGATGCGCGACGATTTTCGCGCCTTCCGCATCGATCGCATCGCCTCGGTGGTCATCGCCGGCCGCATCTTCAAGCCGGAGCGTGGCAAGCAGCTTGCCGACTTCTACCGGGCGGTGGAGCGCAGCGAGGATTATGGCATGGCGCCGGATCGCGCGGCGCGCAGCTGAAACCTGACGCAGCTACAAAAAAAGCCCGCTCGAAGCGGGCTTTCTTGGAATGTCAGACAACCTCACTCGTCGTCGTCATTGTCCGTGTTCTTCGACTTCAAGGCCGAGAGCTTGGCGAACACGGCATTGGCGTCGAGTTCGGCATCCTCGTCCTTCGGCTTTTCGGGAGCCGGCACCAGCCGCTCGGTTAGGGCCGCCGGCAGCAGCGTGTCGCCGACCGGCTGCGCCTGTTCGCGGCCGCGCGAGGCGCGATTGACTTCCATGTCGAGGTCGATCTGCGAGGCGAGGCCCAACGTGACCGGATCCATCGGCTGCAGATTGGCCGAATTCCAGTGCTTGCGCTCACGGATCTGTTCGATCGTCGACTTGGTGGTGCCGACGAGACGCGAGATCTGCGCGTCCTTGAGCTCGGGGTGGTTGCGCACCAGCCACAGAATCGCGTTCGGCCGGTCCTGGCGCTTCGACAGCGGCGTGTAGCGCGGACCCTTGCGCTTGGATTCGGGCACCCGCACCTTGGGGTCCGAAAGCTTCAGGCGCTGGTTCGGGTCCTTCTCGGCACGGGCGATCTCGTCGCGGGTCAGCTGTCCGGTCATGATCGGGTCCATGCCCTTGATGCCTTGCGCCGCTTCGCCATCGGCGATTGCCTTGACCTCGAGCGGATGCAGTCCGCAGAACTGCGCGATCTGCTCGAAGGAAAGTGCGGTATTGTCGACCAACCAGACGGCGGTCGCCTTGGGCATCAGCAGCGTATTGGCCATTTTTACAAATCCTTCTCGTTCGCCCGCGTTCCCGCGCGGGCGGTGGTTTAGAGCCACCAAAATGGGAAATTCGCGGTCTGTATAACCGCTCTCGGGTCGTTTCGCAACGTTTTTGGAGCAAAGACCGCACCGCGTGCGCTGCGCGCTCCCAAGACCGCCAGATCGCCCGGAGCGCGGCCGCCCCCTGTTCGATGGACGGCACAAAAATCGCGCGTCGGCTTTCCGGCCTGCCGGTTATCGGCCCGACAGCTCCACCTTATCCCGGTTCGAATGTCTCGAAACGGTGGCGGCCCAGTTGTCATCCAGGTTCAGTAGAATGGCGAATATGGCTCCAGCTCCGCTCGCGTGAAGATGGAAATGGGGTGGTCAATTCGCGCGACAACGCCCGCCCCCAAATTGATGCCCGTCCCGTCGCAAACACTAAAGACTTTCGACCGCGTTCCGATCAGCACATGGACCGGCTTTCCTGCCTGGACGGGATATGTACTGTTGTGAATGAAAAGGACCCCGCTCGCTTGTAGCGTGTCGTGCGCATTGCCGTTGCTGCTCGAAATTTCGACGTAGTCGCGACCCGCGAATGAATTGTTCGTCCAGATGCCGACAACTCCTTCCACCGAGAGCCAGCCATTCGCCCAGCCGTCGGCATCGCGAGGATAGTATTGTCTGAACAGGCGATAGGTCACGCGGTCCGATAGCCAGAAAACCGTCACGTAGCCGTCCATGTCCGGCACATAGGTGAACCAGATGCCGGTCTCGCTCGTGGCGCGCAGGCCATCCGAATCGTATGGGTCCAGATTGTTGGCACTGACGAAATCCATCGAGAGCGGTACCGGATCGGTCACGGCATGATCGTAGAGTTGGGTGAGCGTCCACCGTCCATTATAGTTGAACCACTTGTCGAAGTAGGTTCCTCGATCGACCGTGTTCAGGTCGATCCTCTGCAATTCCCCCCGTTCGACCGGGCCAAAAGGAACGGGCCCCAGGTCCGGTATATCGAGGCGTGGTATCATAACCGTGCTGGTCGCTGGTCGTTGCGACAATCTGCCTAGATCGAGCAAGGATCCTGTTTTGCCAACCGCCGATCGCACGTTCCGCGCAATCAGGTCCGCCCGATAGTCTCGCCAATAGTGTCCAGACCGGATCTTTTCGAACGCGACCATCTCTTCGATCAGATGGTCGACGTCTTTGGCGGAGCGTCTTGTCTTGGAAAGGAAAGCGTTCTGCTTGCCAAGCAATTTCTCTCGCGCCTTGGCCTCGCCTTCCAGAAGGTCCGTGTCGAATGGCAGTTTACATCCCTGTGTTGGGGCAAAACCGCTTTCATGCTTCGTGTGGAAATCGACCTTTGACTTGACCATGCAACCTCCAGCAGTTTCTTGCCATTACCGTGGTGACGGTGCGCTTCTTGCTGCTCGCCACCTGTTGCCGTCAGAACTTCACGGCGAGATCGACCTTGGCGCCCTGGTCGACCGTGCCGCCGCCGAATTGGCCGGTATAGGACAGGCCCAGCGTCGCGTTGGCCGACATGTTGAAGTCGAGCCCAACCTCGACGACCGCGCTGTCCCTGGCGATCGGCACGCCGGCGATGGTGAAGTGATCGCCGCCGGCGAAGGCGAAGCTGGAGGTTGGCGTGACATCGCCGAAGGCATGACGCCAGCCGAGCATGCCGCGCACCGTGGCGTTCATGCCGCCAAACGCGAAGTCCGAGGAACCGCGCAGCCCAGCGTGGTGAAGGTGGCATCGGTGTTCGAGCCGGCGCTGGTCAGTGCCGCATCGCCACCGTCTTCGGTGAAGCCGTCGGTATGGACGCTGACATAGGCCAGGTTGGCGAAGGGCTCGAACTTGAATTGTCCGGCATCGGCCCTGTAGGCGAGGTCGCCGAATATTTGCGCGGTGCCGGCATCGTAGTCGGCCGACAATCCATCCGTGAACCCGTTGAAAGCAACCGACCGTTTGGTCGAAAGACTGCTCCAGGAGTAGGCGGCACCGGTGCGGAAAGCGATAGCGCCCCAGTTGGTGCCGCCATAGAGGCCAAGGTGATAGTTGTCGCTCTTGCCGGAGGAGTTTCGGTCGTCGGCATCGAAGCTCGAATGGCTGTAGCCGCCGAGCAAACCGACACGCCAGCCGCCCACCAGCGTGTCGGCGCCCGCGAGGAGGCCCCCGGTGGAACGATCGAAGGCGGCGGCATTGCCGTCGGAGTCCGTGCTGCCCCAGGAACCAAAAGCCTGGCCCCAGACGGCAAAACGGTCGGTGTCGGCGGCGACCATTTCGGGGCCGCCTTCGCCATAGGCCATGACCGGCAATGCGGCCGCGCCAACATCGCCGAAAGCGGCGCGGATGCGGCTGGTCGCTGCGTCGCGGACGAAGCGGCTGTCCTCGACCAGCATGCCGTTGGCCGAGGCGTGGATTTCCCCCGAAAGCTGGTCGAAGGCTGCCTGGGCTTCGGCGTCGGTGGCTAGACCGGCAACGGCATTGAACACAGCCCCACCGGTCAGGCTGTCCAGCCCTTCACCGGTGGCAATCTGGTTCGGCGTCAGCCCGGCATCGGCGAAGTCGCGCACCTTGGTCACGTCGAGATAGGCGTTGTTGGCATCATAGGTGTCGGTCACAGACAGGAATGGAGTGCTGGTGGCGCCGGTCACACTATTGAACGTACCGGTCAGCCCGCCATTCGCCGTCAGCACTGTGTAGGTGCCGATGGCAAGGCCGCCGACACGCACCCCTAGAATCGCATCCGTGATATCGGCAGTTCCCGTGGTTGTGAATTTATCCGCGCTGGCACCGCTGACGTCGACGGCCAGCACCGAGCCGGCGGCGAAGGCCGCATTGCCACCGGTCTGCTCGGTGATGTCGCCAGCCACGTCATTCATCATGCTCAACTGGCCCTTGTTGGTGAAACTGGCCAAGCCGTTGAACGTCGTCGTCACGGCGACGGTTGCGCCGAGGTTGGCGGCATAAATGTTGTTGCCGATATTGTTGACCAACGTGCCGCCGCTGAACGCGTTGCTGCCGCCGGCGGTGGCCCAATTGCCACCGTTGGTGACGACATTGCCCACTGCTGCGCCCAGCTTGACCGTGCCGATCAGGGTCCCATTGTTGTTGAAGGCCACCGGGCCGCCCGATGCATCGATTGCCAGCGCCGCGGAGGTTTGCGCGTTGTTGCGCACCAGACCGCTGGTGGTGATGGAAATCGCCTGGGCCGCGGACGATATTGCTTTGATCGCGGCGTTGCCGCCTTCGACCGTGCCTGTCGCCGTGATGGTGGTGGCACCGGTTCCCCTGTTATCGGCATTGATACCGTTTTCGTGGCCGTTGACTGCCGTGACGTCGATCGTCAGGCCGCCCGTCGCGGTGGCGGCGTTGAAGGCGTATATGCCGTCGGTGCCTATTCCGGTCACCATGCCGGTCGCCGTCACGCCGGTGGCTCCGTTGCCGCTGTTGTAGGCGCGGATACCATTGGTCCCGCCGGTGACTGCCACGGCGTTCACTGTCAGGCCCGTACCCGTGGTATAGGCATCGATGCCGTTGTCGGCGGTTCCGGTCACCGTACCCGTCGCGGTCACGCTGGTGGCACCGGTCCCGTTGTTCTGGGCATAGATGCCGGCGTAGCCACCATTGACTGCCGCCGCACTCACCGTCAGTCCGGCCCCGTCTGTGTAGGCATCGATGCCGTTGTTGCTTGCCCCAGTCACCAAGCCCGTCGCCGTAACGCTGGTGAAGCCTGTGCCGTTGTTGGTGACGGCGATGCCGCCCTTGCCGCTAACCGCCGCGGCACTCACCGTCAGGTCGGTCGCCGTGGTGCCGTTGGTGGCATAAATACCGTCTTCGCTTGACCCGGCTACGGCAGCCGTCGTGGCTATGATGCTGGTGGCGCCGCTGCCATCGTTCGAGGCAAAGATGCCGTACCGGCCGCCGGTCACCTTGCCGTAGGCGGTGACATTCAGATCGCTGCCAGCAGGGACGGTCGGGCCTGAAAAGGTCACGGTACCATTCAGAATCGTATTGACGACATCGAGTTGTTGTCCGCCATTGACGGCATGGATGCCGTCGCCGGTGCCGCCAGTCACGTCGCCATTGGCGGTGATGCTCAGGGCTGCGGTCGCCCCCTGGTTGATCGCGGAAATGCCGACATTGGTGCCGCTCACTTTTCCGGTGGTGACGTCGGCATCCGAGCCTAGCGAATAGACGAGGACGCCATAGCCATTGGCGCCGGTCGCCGTGATATCGCCGGCGGCGTTGACGGCGGTGGCGCCGTCGCCGGTATTGATGGCGGCGAGGCCGATCAGGGCGCCGGTCAAGGCACCATTGGTATCGATGGTCACTGCGCCACCCGGGCTCGGTCCGTAATAGGGAGGCGCCACCTGCGGAACCAGCGACACGACGCCAAGGCCTATGCCCGTCGTCGAGCTTAGCGCCGAAGAATTGGCATCGGTATAACTGACCGCACCTTTGCCCAGTATGCCGAGCGCGAAGGGATCACTGGTGGAGACACTGAACCCAGGGTCAGTGGTAACAGCCGGATTGGCGGGCGCCAGCAGAAGGGTCAGCAGATCGCCTGCGTCGAGCGGCAGGCCGATTCCGGACGGCACGATTTGGCCGGTCGTGTTGACGCCGGAGCAGACATAGTTGGGTGGCGCCGCCGGCGTGCAGGCGGCGTCGGCATTTTGGCCCAAGCCGAGCAGCGTCGCCCCGGCCATCGCCGTGCTGACCAGCAAGCGGTTGCGATAGCGACGATTGCGATTGTTGAGATTCATGTAGTGCCCCAGCCCGATCCCGACAGATCGCCCTCGGCGGGAGCCGAAGCGATCGTCAGTGTTTCCTGCCAATGGCTGATCGAATGCCGCCGGCTTTCCTAGTCGTCAAATGACGAGGGTCCGCCGCTTTGTGCCGCCAATGACCTCTTGCGGGGGCCGGACTGTTGCATCGACGATACACATTCCATTCGACTAATTTACCGGCGAGTGGGGCGACAAGCCGCACTAAAACCGTCGGCCCGAGCTACCTTGCATAGCCAGCCATGTTGCCCCTTGCACAACATGGCCGGCAGCAGCAAAGAGCCGGCTTTCGAGCTTGATCCGAAGGATCAGCTTGTCGGCGCCGACGGTCCGCCTCTAGCCCGCGCCAACTGGCCGAGCCGACCATGACAGCGGTCTCGCCACGAAGCGCAGAAGGCACGATTAATCGAGGAGCCGATTTGGTTTGCCACCATCCATCTTGCTTTTGTGGATACGCTCCAGAATTGCGCGGGCAGCCTCGGCTCGCTCCTTCGGCCGCCCGGTCAGAAGCTGGCCTCCCAGTGAAGCCGGCATCTCCATCTCGCAATCCCAGACCGTCCATGCGTTGGTTGGGTCGAGTATGCAAATGTACCTCTGGAGCCTTTTTTCATCGGTCAACTCAGGTGCTCCCGACATCGAGGCTAAGCACAGGACTTGGCAGGACCAGCGCATGAACGCTCCACACGCTACGGCTTGACCGGTTTGGTCTCTTTCTTCGGCTGTACGGCCATCGACGGCCCCTCCGGCGGCGGGCCGGCATCGGCTGGGTTCGGCTGTTCGGCCATCGGCGTGTCAGGCGCTTGCGGGCCACCTGATGTCAGGTTGACCGACACGCCGTAGATCTTCCACCGCCGGTCGGCCGGCTCGAACAAAAGCTCGAAATTGACCTGCAAGGGTACCGACGGGAAGAAGCCAGCCATGTGCAGCATACCGTTCGGCTCGATCTGAGGCAGCAAGGTTAGCTGCGGCTCGAGCACCGCGACGGCGCCGAAGTCGAGTGCCTGCTTGCGCTGGTTGGCGAAGATGTCGCCGAGCCCTGCCGCACTGTTGGCCTGGAAATTCGGCGAGCCGAGATCGCGCAAAACGGTGTAGTTACCGGTCTTGTTGGCTTGGTCGAGCGCCAAAAGCGCACCGCGGATCAGGATCAGCACGCCATTGCGGTCGATACCGGCAGGCCGCGCCGTCTTTTGCCCCACCCGTTTTTCCTTGGCTTGCGCATGCGCGGGCTGCGCAGGCACCGCGACGGCCATCGGCGCGATGGTCAATGCGGCGAAAAAACCGCGGGCGCCCGAAGTCCGCCAACCGGGCGCCCGCCACTGCAACGGCACGGAATGCTGAAACCCCAAACCCCGCATCATCCCGGCCGTGTCAGTTCAGTGTCCATGAGGCTCCGACGCTGACGCCGACATCGCCACGGCCGGTGGTTGCCGATACGGCGGCGTTCATGCGGAACTCCTCGCTGGTGTTGTAGCCAAGGCCGAGCGCCAGCCCCGATTGCCCTTTGAAATGACCGAAGCCGCCAGCCAGCGACATTTTGCCGGGCCTGTCATCGTAGCGCAGTCCCGCTGTCGCCAACGCCAGCGCGGTGCCGGCACGCGCTTCCGTGCGGGTTTCGCTGATCTCGCCGCCAAGGTTCTGGAAGCCGGACTCCAACGCGCCAACGCGCCCGTCGAGAGCCGCGATGTTGTCTGGCAGGTCGTTCAACGCTGCGATGTCAAAGGTGGATGTCGCCAGATTGCCGGCACCGTCCGTGGTCACCAGATGCGTGACGCCAACCTGCTCCGCCCTGCTGGCATCCGAGGCAACACCCGATAGCGTATAGGTGTTCGTGGCACTGCCGAGCTTAACCTGGTTCGTGCGGTCGGTCACAATGCCCTGGCCGATGGCAATGGAATTGTCGAGATTGGCCTTCGCACCGCTGCCCAACGCCAGGGCGTTCGAGGCATTGGCCGCGGCGCCAGCTCCGACCGCCGTCGAATTCACTTGCCCATCGGCGGAGATGCCCGCCGAGGCGCCGCTGCCCAGCGCGGTGTTTGCCCTGTTCTGAAAGCCATTCGATGAGGTTCCACCGGTAACGGCTTGCGCGCCAACAGCGGTGTTGTTGTCTCCGTAAGCCGACGCGGAATAGCCATTCGAGACCGAGTAATCGCCCAGTGCCTTGCTGCTCATTCCGGTAGCCGTTGCCCCTCCCTCGCCGGTGGATCCCTTCGCCTGACTGTCGTAGCCTGTAGCCGTTGAACCGTAGCCCAAGGCCCTGCTCGCCGAACCGGTCGCAGTCGCATAGAGCGACGTGGCCTGGGCGCTCTGTCCCGTCGCGGTGGCATCAGGGCCCGACGCTATTGCATGGTAGCCCGTAGCGGTGGACTGCGAACTCGTTGCTTCCGCATAAGCGCCTGTCGCCGTTGAAAGTCGGCCTGTCGCCTTGGAACTCGCACCGAACGCGCTGGCACCCAGCCCATTGGCCGTTGCGAAAGCCCCCACTGCGGTCGATATGTCCCCCTCAGCCTCAGCCAAGGTTCCGACAGCCGTTGCAAAGCCAAAGGTGGGGCTCGCCGGATCAGGCGGATTGGCGCTGGCCTGGGAGCCACACGCTAAGCTGTTCGGTCCGGAAGAGGTCGCACCACCATCGGTGCCGTCGTCAATCAGACAGCGATACTGCGCAAAGCCGCTGCCGGTCGTCAGCAGCAGCATCGTCCCGGCAAGCACAAGCGACAGGCGAATTTTCAAAGAGAAAACCAACATTCCACCCCCGAGAATGACGCCGCAGGGTTGCCTTGCACCAGACTTGATGCCTCCAGCCACCCCACAACGATTGTTCGGCTCAACGTTGGAAGAGATCCAACAAGCGATAATCCGAACCTGACAATGGCGAGGCATCCCGAACAGTCGTCATATGACGACTGTTCGTCGCTTTGTCGGGCCGTTACGACCTTGCTGTACGAGGCTGTGACTCCAAAACCACAGATTAGTCTCTTCTAATGTTCCTGGGCTTGACCTGGACCCATCACAACTTGGCTGCACAGCGTCACAACTTGCGCGAGATGATCCGCATGTTTAGGCTTTCTCCCCAACGACAATCCTTGAACGCCGGAAGGGTCAATGGCTGACGTCAGCATCGAAGCGGTCTCCGCAGTGGTCGGCAAGGTCTATGAGGCCGCTTACGATCAGGAGCGCTGGTTCGACGCGGTAACTGAACTGCGCAATCTGTTCGGAGGCTCGCGCTCCTGCATCGTGCGCATCAGCCCACACACATTCGATGCGGTTGCATCCGATTTCGATCCGGAGTTCACCTCGCAAAAGGGCATCGAAGCCCTGTTGCGCGATCCGCTGGCGGCGGCATCGGCCGCCTTGCCCCTCGGCGTGGTCAGTCGCTGGCCCCTGACGGACGAGGTGGCGGCGTTCCGCCGCCGCGAACTCTGGCACGACTGGCTGCGGCCGCGCGACATGTATCACGGCCTCGTCTCCAATCTGCTCTCTTCGCACGACTCGCACTGGATGCTTAGCATCGATCGCGGCCCAGGCCAGGAAACCTTCGGCGCCGACGACATCGACCTGTTGCGCAAGATCGTGCCGCACATGCGGCGCGCCGGACAGATCGGCCAGCAGCTGGAGAAAACGTCGGCCCTGGCGTCGGCATTTTCGCATCTGCCGTTCGGCGTGTTTCTGATCAACGGCCATCAGCAGATCGCACAGATGAACGAGGCCGCCGAAGCGATGCTGTCGCGGCCCGACAGTCCGTTGCGATTGAGGGATGGCACAATCGCGGCCGCCAGTGTCGAGGATACGCAGGAGCTGGAGCGGCTCGTTGCCGACGCCTGCTCGCTGCATGACGGGGTTATACCGGGCGTCGGCGGTACACTGTTGGTGCCGTCCGATCGCCGGCAATCCGGCCTGGCGCGACTGGTGCTGTCGGTGGCGCCGTTCGTCGATGCCCGCGCCTATGGCTTGGCGTCCGAGCGTTGTGCGGTGGTCATGGTGACGGAGGTCGCCCGCCGTATTCCCGATGGCTTCGAGTTGCATGTCCGCGAGCTATTCGACCTGACGCCGGCCGAAGCCCGCCTGGCGACGGAACTGGCATCGGGACGCTCGCTGAAGGAGGTCGCGGCAGCGTCCAACATCACAGTAAAGACCGGCCGCACCTATCTCGAACGCATCTTCGCCAAGACCGAAACCCGCCAGCAGAGTGAACTGGTGGCGCTGCTCAAGAGCACCGAACCGCTCACCGGGCGCAGGTAGCAACCTGATTTTGGAACCCGACAGTCGGCATATGCCGACTGTCGGAGGCAAAGCATTCCGTGCAAGTTCCGCCCTCGATTGCAGCGGCCCGCCCTGAGGAGGCGGGCCGTTGCCGATGCGGGGAAAGTAGATGTTCGAAACCGGACACGCCGTGGTGGCGGGGTTGCTTCCATTCGCCATTTCCTATGCGCTGGTGGCAATGCTGCCCGGCGCCAACTTCGCCGTCGTCACGCAAGCCGCGCTAACCGCTTCGCGCGCCACGGCTCTGTCTGCCGCCGCCGGTGTTGCCTTGGGCGCGAGTTCGCTGGCGACCGTCGTCGCGACCGGCGCCGGAGCGTTGCCCTGGGGGGACGCCGCACACCAGATAGCCGCAAGCCTCTACGGCACGATGCTGGTCTTCATCGGTTGGAATTCGATGAGGCGGGCGCTGTCCCTCAAGGTTGGCTTCGACGTGCCCAAGCCCGTTCCAATCACGAGGTATTTTCGGCTGGGCTTTTTCACGGCAGTGGCAAATCCTGCAACCGCATTGTTCTTCGCGTCCTCCACGCTGAATCTGAATGCGCGCGGCGCAACGCACCTACCCCTGGCTGTGCTGGTCTTTGCCATCGCCATTGCCTGGTTTGGGCTGCTCGGCCTTTGTATCTCCCAACCGGTTGCGCAGCGATTTTACAGTCGTTTTCGAAAGCATGCGGACATCGCGCTGGGAGGAACCCTGGTGGCGCTCGGCTTCTCCGCATTTGGACATTGAGCGGCAGCTGTAGCGGCCCTTTCTCATCCGCGACTGGGCAGTTCCGCGCTCTTCAACAAAGCGACAAGCTGGCTTTGTTGCCGCGTCCCGGTCTTGGCAAATATCCGTTCGAGATAGGTGCGGCCGGTTTTGACGGTGACGTTGGAGCTTGCCGCTGCTTCCTTCAACGGCCGCCCTTGCGCGAGGGCGGCCGCCAGCCGCGCCTCTGCGGGCGTCAGGTCGAACAGGCCGGCAAGCAGGCTTGGCGACGGCACGGTGGCGCTGGCGCTCATCGCCGTCGCCGCAACCAGAATGTCGGCACCGGAAAAGATCTCGTGCGCGGCACGGCGCAGCGGCAGGAGATGAATGACCAGCGCCGGTTGGCCTTCCCTGGCTGGAATGGGGATGGAACGCACGACCCGATCTTGCAAATTGTGCGTAATGGCTTGCCGGAAAAGCTCATTGGCGGATACGTCGGCAAGTGCCATGCCGCCATGTGCGGCGGCGATGAAAACGGATGGCATGTTTTCCAGCAGCACATTGGCCGTCAGCACGCGTCCCGATGCGGTCATTACCGCCGCCGGCAGACCAAGGGCCTCGAGCGCCGAGACGCTCGCTTTGGCCTGCTCCATACCCAGCCGCGCCGATACCAGGCCGGCACGCGAAAAGTGCGGGCGAAGCTGGTCGAGCCTGTCGATCGACGTCTGATCGTAGGTGCCGTCCCGCGTCCAGCGTTGAAAGACAAATGTAACCAGTTCGCCGCTCGGCATGGCAACAGCCGAACAGATGTGAGCGCCGATACCTGCCGCCCTCAATTGTATCCGTACCGGATCATGCTCAAGCTCGTCGGCAGTCAGAAAATCTTCGACCTGCACGAAACTCGCCGGTTGCAGGCTACACATGCGCTGAATCGCATCGGAGAATTTCCAGCTGTCGCCGGCAATGAATTCATCGAACAGGGAGCGGACGGTTTCAAGGGAATTGCCATGCCCGGGAGACTCGTCACTCAACCGGCCGCGAACAGGGGAGCCGTCGCTGAACAGGAAGATCGCGCCGTCAGCCGAACTCGAAAGCTCGCTAGCCGCTTCGAGCGCACCCGCCCACAAATCCGGCACGAACGCGGCCTCGTAGATCCTGTCCGTAAGATCATCGAACATGAGAGCGCACGGCCCTTTCAGAGTCAGCGTCTTGCCGGCTCGGATCGTCAACGCGCTCCCACACGCCAACCGATACCCGCAGGATCAAAATGCCATGCTGAAAGCTGAGGTCAACCTCAGATTGCTGTCGAGCCGCATGCAGTTGCCGGCCCCAAAACGACAAAACCCGCCGGACTGAGTCCAGCGGGCTCGGAACCGCGACAAAAGTCGTCTGGTGCGGCTCTGGCTTCCACGGCTTGGTCCGCCGGAGCGGACCAGACGTGGCTTTAGATAGCCCTGCGGGCGATCTTTTCGATGTCGGCGCGGTTGATGCCGAGATCGCTGAGTTGACGTGCGTTGAGACGGTTCAGTTCGCGGACGGTCTCGGTGTACATACGCCAGTTACGGAAAGCGCGGATCGGGTTCATGGTAGTCCTCCAAAATGATGTTCGTTTCGATGGTGCTCAAATAGGCGTCATCGATGAGGACTTGAATGGCTGATTTTGCATAGCAATGATGCAAATGCTGCATTGCAGCATTAAGCTTCTGTTCATCTTGTAGGCAGTGAGGCGCTGACCTCGCTCGCTGTCAGCCGACGTCGAGCACGATCTTGCCGATATGCTCGCCGTCTTCCATCCGCTCATGCGCCCGCCAGGCTTCGCTGAGCGGGAAAATCATGTCCATGACAGGAGCAACCTTGCGCGTGCCGAGCAACGGCCACACCTGCGCTTCCAACGCTGCCGCGATCGCTGCCTTGAACTCGACGGTTCGCGGCCTCAGCGTCGACCCGGTGTGGACGAGCCGCTTGACCATGATTTTCGAAAAGTCCGCGCTTGCGACAGCACCGGCCTGCACGGCGATCTGGACGATCCGCCCCTCGACCGCAGCGGCCTCATAGTTGCGCGCCACATAGTCGCCGCCGACCATGTCGAGGATGACGTTGGCGCCCTTGCCGTCCGTTGCCTCCTTGACCGCGGCGACG
>NZ_RZTT01000128.1 GCF_003996995.1 Mesorhizobium sp. M7A.T.Ca.US.000.02.2.1
CGCCGGATTCGGGCGTGCTGTTCGACGACATGTTCTTCCATGACGGCGCGACGGTGCCGGCCGGCCGCTTCATCCAGCCGCGCGTCGAGGCCGAGATCGCCTTCGTCATGAAGGCGCCGCTGAAAGGCCCCGGCGTGACCATATCCGACGTGCTCCAGGCCACCGACTACATCACACCGGCGCTGGAAATCCTCGATACGCGCATCGAGCGCGTCAATGCCGAGACGAAGAAGGTGCGCACCTTCTTCGACACGATTTCCGACAATGCCGCCAATGCCGGCATTGTCATCGGCGGCCGGCGGCAACGTCCTGATGAGGCCGACATGCGCTGGATCGGTGCCATCGTCTCGCGCAACGCCGAGGTCGAGGAAACCGGGCTCGGCGCCGGCGTGCTCAACCACCCGGCCATGGGCATCGCCTGGCTGGCGGACAGGCTCGCCCGCTACGGCATGTCGATCGCGGCTGGCGAGGTGGTGCTCTCGGGATCGTTCGTGCGCCCGATCGAGGCGCGGCCCGGCGACACGATCGTCGCCGATTTCGGCAGTTCGGGCACGGTCAGCATCCATTTCGCGAAGGGCTGATGACCCGCCAGTTCTTATTGATCGGCCCTATTCGCCACGCAGATAGGCAATCACCACATCGGCTGCGATGGCCGACATACGCTGGCCGACATCCCTGGTGATGTCGCCTTCGACGCGGCTCTGCACCCAACCGAGGAAAGCAAAGGCACGCAACGCCGAAAACAGCGGCAGCGCGGCGATGTCGCGCGCGGTCAGTGCCCGCTCCTGCCGATAGCCCTCGAGCAAAGCGGCCTCGATCAGCGGATAGATCGCCTCATCGCGGTTCTGGTAGAGCGCGACGGCAAGGTCGTACATGTGCCAGCCATAGCCGCAATCGTCGAAGTCGATGATGCGGATCGCGCCGTCATGGACGAGCACATTCTCGCGCACCAGATCGGCGTGGATGATGCCGAAATTGCGGGCGCTGCGTTCATGCTCCGACAGCACCTTCACGGCCTTTTCCCGCGCCTGGAAAACCAGCTCGCGATGAGGGCCGTCGAGGAAGGGCGAGGTCTCGAAGCGGCCCCAATTCGGGTTCGCGCCGAAGAAGCCATCGAAATCCCAGGCATGGCGGGCAAAGCCGGCGGGCGGCGTCCAGGCAGACGTGACATTGTGCATGTGGGCGATGGTTCGGCCCAACGCGGTGAAGACCTGTCTTGCCTGCTCGGGCGTAAAATCCAGCGGCACGCCTCGCGCGCCGACGGCGCGGCCTTCCAGCCAGCTCAAGCAATCGACTTGCCGGGGTTGCACTGAGGCGTTGGCGCTGACAAGCACGAACAGATCGCCGGCCGGCGTGGCGACCGCAGATGGCGTGGCGATGCCGGCCGCTTGCAAAAAGCCCATCCATTGCAGTTCCGAGCGCAGGGCGGCGTCCGTGTGATAGCCAAGCCGATGAATGCGCATGGCGGCCGGCTGGCCTGTTGGCAAGATGACGCGAAACACCGCGTTCTCGCGGAATTTCAGCAGCTCCGGCTCACCCTCACGAATGCCCCAATGTTCGAGCGCGCGCTTGGCAAGCTCGGTGACATCGGCTGCCGTCTCGGGCTCGGATTGCGTGGAAACAGCGTTCACGCCTTCACTCCGCCGACTTCACCCAGCACCTCGTCGAGGACGCCGATCAGGACGTCGGCATTGTCGCGCGAGAACGGCATGGGCGGGCGGATCTTCAGCACATTGCCGTGGATGCCGGTCTTTCCCATGAGCACGCCGCGCTGGCGCATGCGGTTGGCGACCTGCTCGGCGATGTCGGGCGCCGGCTCGCGCGTCTCGCGGTCGTGAACCAATTCGGCGCCGAAGAACAGGCCGGCGCCCCTGACCTCGCCGATGCATTCATGCCGATCCGCCAGCGGGCGCAGCAGCCCAAGCGCATAGGCGCCGACATTACGCGCGTTGGCGACGAGATCTTCCTGCTCGATGACGTCGAGAACGGCATTCGCCACCGCGCAGGAAACCGGGTTGCCGCCGAAGGTGTTGAAGTAGCGGAAAGCGTTGCGGAAGGTCGCCAATGTGTCCTTGGTGGTGACCACCGCGGCGACCGGATGGCCGTTGCCCATCGGCTTGCCCATGGTGAGGATGTCGGGAACGAAGCCGGCGCGCTGGTGGCCCCAGAAATGGCTGCCGGTGCGGCCGAAACCAGGCTGCACCTCATCGGCGATGACCAGTCCGCCGGCGTCACGCACCGCGCGCATCGCGTCGTCGAAAAATCCGGATGGGAGCGTCGGAAAGCCTTCATTGGCGAGCAGCGGACACAGGATGATGCCGGACAGGCCGATGCCATCCTGCTCCAGCGAGGCGATGGCTTCGCGCACCGCGTCGCCAAAGGCTTTGCCGTTGGCCATCGCATCCGGATGGCGATAGCTGTCAGGCGCCGGCACCAGCCTGACATTGCGGGCGCGGCCACCAACCGGCGGCATGCGGGTGCTGAGCTGCGAAACCGCCGTGGTGTTGCCATGGTAGGTGGCGTCGGTGGCGATGATGCCCATGCGGCCGGTGGCGGCCTGCGCCATGCGCAGCGCGATGTCGTTGGCCTCACTGCCGGTGCAGGTCAGGATGGCGGACGACAGGCTGGCATTGAAGGTCGCGGTCAGCCGCTCGACATAATCAAGGATGGCGGTGTGCAGATAGCGCGTGTGGGTGTTGAGCAGGCTGGCCTGCCGGCACAGGGCTTCGACCACATGCGGGTGGCAGTGGCCGACATGTGCGACATTGTTGTAGGCGTCGAGATATTTCCGACCATCGGCATCGTAGAGCCAGACGCCTTCGCCGCGCACCAGATGCACGGGCTCGTCGTAGAACAATTGCGATTTCGCGCCGAGCAGGCGGGAACGCCGGCTAACCAGTGCTTCTTGCGATTGGCTCATTGCGTCTTGAAACTCCGTTGTGTCCAGCTAACCCGTCAGGCCTTCGACAGGCCCGCATCCAATGCTTCGCCGATCTTCGTCACATCGGCAGCGCTGATGATGAGCGGCGGCGACAGGATGATGGCGTTGCCCGACACACGCAGCATGACGCCGGCCTCATAGGCGGCCTCCGAAACCACGGCCATGGTCTTCTTGTCGGCCGGCTTTTTCGTCGTGCGGTCCGAGACCAGCTCCAGCGCCGCCATCAGGCCCTTGTACCTGACATCGCCGACGATCGCATGCCTGGCCTTCAGCCCCTCCAGCGTGGCCGCGAGTTCGACGCCCCGTGCCGCCGCGTTCTCGTTCAGGCGAAGCCGTTTGGTCTCCGCAAGCGCCGCCAGACCCGCCGCGCAGCCGACCGGGTGGCCGGAATAGGTATAGCCGTGGCCGATCGCACCAAAACTGGTCTTGTCGGCCTCGAAGACATCGGCGACTTTTCCGCCGATCAAGGTCGCGCCGAGCGGGAAATAGCCTGACGTGATCGCCTTGGCGATGGTCATGAAATCCGGCTTCACGCCGGACAGACGCGAGCCCGACCATGCGCCGGTGCGGCCGAAGCCCGTCACCACCTCGTCGGCGATCAGCAGGATCTCGTGGCGGTCGCAGATCTCACGCACCAGTGGCATGAAGCTCTCATGCGGAACGATGACGCCGCCGGCGCCGAGAACCGGCTCCATGATGAAAGCGGCGATGGTGTCGCCGCCCTGGAACGCGATTTCGTCCTCCAGTGCCTTGGCGCACAGTTTCGCCAGCCGCACTGGGTCGGTCTCATCGAACGGGTTGCGGAAGGTCCAAGGGGCGGGAATGTGGAAGACGCCGGGCAGCAGCGGCTCGTAGTTGCGGCGGAAATTGGCATTGCCGTTGACCGACGCGCCGCCGAAATGCGTGCCGTGGTAGCCCTTCTTCAGCGCGAGGAACTTTGTCCGGTCGGCCTGGCCGCGGATCTTCCAGTACTGCCGCGCCAGCCGAAGTGCCGTTTCGACCGAATCCGAACCGCCGGAGGTGAAGAAGGTCCGCACCATGCCTTCCGGGTCGAACCATTCGCAGAGTTCGTAGGCGAGTTCGATCGACGGTCCGGTCGAAGTGCCGCGAAAGCCGGAATAATAGGGCAGCGTCCCGAGCTGGTTGGCGATCGCCTGCTTGATCGGGTCGCAGCTGTAGCCGAGATTGACGTTCCACAGGCCGCCGACGGCGTCGAGCACGGTGTTGCCGGCGATGTCGGTGACCATCACACCCTCGCCTTTCATGATCACCTTTGGCGGGTTGGCCCGCATCTCGGCCGGATGCGCCATCGGGTGCCAGATCGGCTTGGCGTTGGTTTCGGTGAGAAAATTGATGTCGCGCATGGAGGACTCCGCAAAAAAATCTCAGGCAACTGGGACGAGGCCGAAATGACCGAGGGCCTCGGCATAGGAATGAGCCGGGCGAGCGACGTCGAAATGAACCGTGCGCATGCCGGCAGCACAGCCGCCATCGACATTGCGCTGCTGGTCGTCGACGAAGACGCAAGCGCCGGCCGCAAGGCCGAGCGCCTCGGTGACGAAGGCATAGGCGCGTGGATCGGGCTTGAGGATGCCGGTATAGGTGGCGTCGACGATGAGGTCGAACAGGCCGAGCAATGGCAGCCGCCGGCGGAAATCGGCGCCGTAGAACAGGTCGAGTTCGTTTGACAGGATCGCCATCCGAAACCCCGCCGCGTGCACGGCCCGGATGGCATTGTCGGCCTCGGGCCGCACCACCTTTTCCGGCTCGGCGCCGCGCGCACGCTGGACGAAGGTCTCCATCGCCTGCCAGTCCTCGCCGACCAGCCGACCGACCTCACTGGTGCGGGAGCGCCAGTAGTCGCGCTCGCTGATCTCGTCGGCCTGCATCGCGCGCCACAGCGGATCGCTGTCCGGATCGAACGGCCCGCGCCATTGCAGCGTTCCCGACGCAAGGCCGAGCGCCTGTTCGGTCAAGGCATGCGTCTCGAACAGCGTCCGGGTGACGACGCCGCCGAAATCAAGGACAAGCGCCTGGGCGGGAACAGCGCTCACGCTGCCACTCCCTTGGCCGGCTTGCCGCGCGGGACGATGCCTTCCTCGACCCAGCGGTCGAATATCTCGAGCGCCTTGCCGACGAAGTCGTCGCTGTTGATGTGAGCGTCGATCTCGTGGAACTCGACCCCGGCGGGAATAGCCCTGCGCATTTCATCTGCGAAGGCCGCGAGAGCCTCGGGTTCATAGAGCGGCTCGCCCTGCACGTCCCATTCCTGGATGCCGCCGGTAGGCAGGATGAAGGCGGAGCGGCCTTTCGCGGCGCCGAGCTTGGCGGCGATGGTCCTGGCGACCTGCCGACGATCGTCGGCATCGACGGTGATCGACGCGATCAGCCTGTTGTGGGCATGAAAGGGCCGCGTCGAGAATTTAGCCGGCAAATCCTGCCAGGTCGGCAGATCGACCATGTCGACCGCCCCGGGTGCGGCGATCTGCGGAGTGCCGCGAGCGCCGGCATTCTCCAGCCGGTCGGTGCCGGAACTGACGACGGAGCCCGCGAGATGATTGGTAATTTCCTGCAGGCTGAAGTCGAACACCGCGCAAAAATGGTCCTGACCGGCAATCGATTCGAAGGCGCGGCCGCCCATTCCGGTGGTGTGGAAGACGGCAACGTCATAGCCGCGCTGTTCCAGCGCCGGCTTCAGCGTCTTCATGTAGCGCAGGCAGCTGCTGCCGAGCGAGGTCATGCCGATGGTCGGCCCGATTGCCGGAGCCGACATGCGGGCCTCCAGCACAATCCTGGCCGCGCCGACGACTGCCCCACAGGCCTGTGACAGGACCAGTTTGCAGATGCTGTTCAGGCCGTACAGCCCGCCCGCCCAGAGGATCATCATCAGGTCGGGCGCGACGCGCTCGGGCGGGATGAGGTGCGAATAGGCGATGGTCGAGACGACGAATTTCGGCACGCCGAGCGGCAGGCAAAGCGCCACGTCGAGCGCCAGATCTGTCCCCATCGAACCGCCGATGGCGATGAAGGCGTCGATCTCGCCACTTTGATGGAGCTTGCGCACCAGCTGCACGGCGCCGCCGGCCATCAGCGTCATGGCGGTGTTCTCATCACCGCTCGAAACGATCTCGGCGATCGTCACATCCACCGCCCGCGCCACGGCGTGCTTGTCGTGATCCGGGCTGTAGGGCGGGTCGCCAAGCACGCTGACGTCCATCATCACGGCGCTGCCGCCTGACTGCTCGATGCACTGTTTCATGAACAGCAGCTCTTCGGCCTTTGTGTCGCCCGTGCCGATGACCAGGATGCGGGGCGCTGTCTCCGAGGGCATCAGGCCTGCCTCCTCAAGATTTGCAGGTTTTCGCCGTTGAGGCGCATGGAAATCTCCCGTGCCGCCTCCCTCACGGCAAGTCCCCGCTCTGTGATCGCGGCTGCCGTCGTTCTGGCCTTTGGCGCCGCCACCGCGATGATGCCGAGCGCAAAGCCATCCGCCCCGCGGATTGCCGCCGCGACGCTGATCACACCTTCCTCATAGCCCTGGTCGCAGATCGAATAGCCGCGCTCGCGCGCCTCGCTCATGCATCTTGAGATGGCGGCCGGCTCGATCAGCGTATGGGCCGTGAAAGCGTCGAGGGAACCCGTCAGGCACGCCTTGACGGTCTCGTCGCGGGCGAAGGCCAGATAGGCGATGCCCGACGCGGTCGAATGCAGGGGCAGCAACTGACCGATGTCGATGTTGACCCGGTTCGCCCATGCCGGATGCTCGACATGGACGGTGACCAGCCTGTCGACGCCGAATTCCGACAAATGCACGGTCTCGGCCGTCGATGCTGCCAGGTCCCGCACCAGCGGAACAGCTGTCTGCAGGAAAGGAAAGCGCGCTTCGCGGATGCGCGCCAGCCGCGACAGGCCGGCGCCGAGGCGATAGTGCCGCGTGCCGATATCCTGCTCGACAAAACCATGGCCGGCCAGCGCAACCAGCAGCCGCCGTGTCGTCGCCTTGTCGAAGCCCGAGCGGCGCGCCAGATCGGACAGGCCGAGCTCGGGCTCGTCGACGCTGAACAGCTCCAGAAGCGAGATCGCTTTTCCGACCGTACTCAAATTTGCCTCCCGGTTCGGGACAATCATTTAACGTGTGAATTAACTTGACAGGCATCGGCATTGTTTGCAAGTCTATATTCAAAATAACGTTTCAAATAATGAACCGACCGCCAGAGTGCATGGGACAGGCCATTCGGCCGGCGAGCCTCAGGGTTTGCAAACAGGAGGGATCGATGACAGCAGTTGCAGAACAGGTGCCGGCCAACAGGCTGCGCAAGAACAGTCTTGGCGTCGGCGCCATCACCTTCATGGTGATTTCGGCGGCCGCCCCGCTCACGGCCGTCGCCGGCGGCACGCCGCTCGGCATGCTGATGGGCAATGGCGCCGGCTTTGCGGGCACCTATTTGATCGTCACCATCCTGCTGCTTTTGTTCGCGGTCGGCTATGTCGCCATGTCACGCCATGTCGGCAATGCCGGCGCCTTCTATGCCTATGCCGCGCGCGGCCTCGGCAGCATGGCCGGCGGCGCCACCGCGCTGATCGCCATCCTGTCCTACAATGCCATGCAGATCGGGGTCATGGGCCTGCTCGGCGCCGCGACATCAGGCCTGTTCGCCGGCTGGGGCATCAACCTGCCCTGGTGGGCGTGGAGCTTCATCGCCATCGCGCTGGTCGCCGTGCTCGGCTATCGGCAGGTCGACCTCTCCGCCAAGATCCTGACGGTGCTGGTGCTGTGCGAATATCTTGTGGTGCTGGTCCTCGACATCGCCATCCTCAAGACCGGCGGCGATAGCGGCCTGTCGGCGGCGCCGTTCAGCTGGAGCCAGATCACATCGGGCTCGCCGGCCATCGCCATTCTGTTCTGCTTTGCCGCCTTCATCGGTTTCGAGGCGACGACGATCTATGCCGAGGAAGCCCGCGATCCAAAGATCACCATTCCGCGCGCCACCTATTTTTCGGTCGTGCTGATCGGCGTCTTCTACATGCTCACGGCATGGCTGATGGCGGTCGGCGCCGGTGTCGACAAGCTGCTGCCGACGCTGCAAGGCCTGCAGGATCCGACCACCTTCCTGTTCGGCCTGTCCGACCGCTACGCCGGAACGATGCTGTCGCAGGCGATGAGCATCCTGTTCGTGTCGAGCCTGTTTGCCGGCGTGCTGGCGTTCCACAATGCGGTTGCGCGCTATATCTATGTCTCGGGCCGCGAAAAACTGTTGCCGCAGACGATTGGCGTGACGCATGCGGTGCACCAGAGCCCGCATGTCGCTTCCGTCATCCAGAGCGTGCTCGCCGCGGTCGTCGTCGGCCTGTTCGCCGTGCTCGGCCTCGATCCGGTGCTGGCGCTGTTTTCGTGGCTGACCAATGTCGCGACGCTCGGCGTCATCGTCATGATGGCGGTGGCATCGCTTGCCGTGGTGATGTTCTTCCGCGCCAACCCGGCAGCCCAGGAGAACGCGCTGAAGACCACCATCCTGCCCGGGCTGACCTTCATCGCTTTCGTCATCATCATCTACCTGATCGTCATCAATTTCGGCAGCCTGTCCGGGGCGGGCGGCTTCCTTGGCGTGTTCCTGCCGGGGCTGGTGCTGATCGCCGCGATCGTCGGCCTGCTGCTGGCCAGCGCGCTGAAGAGCCGCGATCCCATAGCCTTCGAAAACCTCGGCCAGCCGCTGAAAGATTGAGAAAAGAAAAAGGGGCGGCGTGCCACGCCGCCCTTACACCACAAGGGGAGTGGCGGATTTGAGCTTTGCCGAAAATATAACCGTCGAGGCATTGGAAGCCGATCCCTACCCGATCTATGCAGAGCTCAGGCGCAGTGCGCCTGTCGCTTTCGTGCCGGCGGTCAACCTGTGGTTCGTCACCCGCTGGAAGGATGTCGAGAGCGTCGCCAAGTCGCCCGACATCTTCTCCGCCGTGGTCGGCTCATCGCCGGTCGAGCGCTCCTTCGGCAAGCAGACCATCCTGACCACCGATGGCGAAACGCATAAACAGCTGCGACAGGGCGTCGATCCGAAATACCGGCCGCGCACCGTCGCCGCCTATGCCGGCGACCTCGTGCGGTCGATTGCCGAACCTTTTCTCGACCGGATCGCCAACCAGGGCTCCGCCGAGCTCATGGCCGATTATTTCGAGCCGGTGTCGACGCTCAGCCTGGCGCGCTCGCTCGGCCTTGCCGACATCGAGATGCCGACGCTGCGCCGCTGGTTCTACGGCCTTGCGCAGGGCGCCATCAATTTCGAGAACGACCCGAAGCGGCAGGAGATCGCCGACGCAATCAGTGTCGAGGTCGGCGACGCCATCCTGCCGACGCTGGAAAGACTTGCGCGCCAGCCAGATGACTCGGCGCTGTCGCATATGCTGCATGACGGCATGCCGGAGGGCACGACGCGGCCAATCGATTTTTTGATGCCGAGCATCAAGGTCATCCTGCTTGGCGGCATGCAGGAGCCCGGACATGGCGCCGGCTCGATCCTGGCCGGTCTGCTGGCCCATCCCGAACAGATGCGGCAGGTGCTCGCCGATCCCGAGACCTTCGTGCCGAAGGCGGTCGACGAGGGCCTGCGCTGGGTGGCGCCGATCGGCACGCAGACGCGGCAGACGACGCGGGCGGTGGAGCTTGGCGGCGTGACGATCCCGGCGGGTGCCGCGGTCGCCGCACTTGTCTCCTCGGCAAGCCGTGACGAGAGCCGCTTTGCCGATCCAGACCGCTTCGACATCAACCGCGACGAAGGCAACCATGCCGCTTTCGGCTTCGGCCATCATTTCTGTTCGGGCCGGTTTTTCGCACGCGAGCAGATGTGCCTTGCGGTAAGGCTGTTGCTCCTGCACTTCCACGATCTCAGCCTTGTGCCTGGCAAGGAGCCGGTGTTTCGCGGCTGGGAATTCCGCGCGCCAACCACATTGCATGTTTGCCTGGGAGTCCGTCATCCATGATCAGTCAGAATGCCATCGACACGCTGCGCAGGACGGAGATCGGCGCACGGGGCCTGTTCATCGATGGCGTGCAGATCGAGGCAACAAGCGGCGCAAGCCTGCCGGTGACGTCGCCAATCGACGGCCGACCTTTCGCCAGCATCGCCGACGGCAATGCCGCCGATATCGACCGCGCCGTCAAGTCGGCGCGCAAGGCGTTCGAGAGGGGCTCGTGGTCGCGATCAGCGCCGGCCTTTCGCAAGAAGGTGCTGACGAAGTTCGCCGAGCTGGTCGAAAAGCATGCCGACGAGCTCGCCGTGCTCGGCGTGCGCGACAACGGCACCGAGATCGGCATGGCCTACAAGGCCGAACCGCTCTCGGCCGCCGGCACCATCCGCTACTATGCCGAGGCGATCGACAAGGTCTACGGCGAGATTGCGCCAACGGCCGACAATGTGCTCGGACTAATCCACAAGGAGCCGCTCGGCGTCGTCGGCGTCATCGTGCCGTGGAATTTCCCGCTGATGATCGGTGCCTGGAAGATCGCGCCCGCACTTGCCGCCGGCAATTGCGTGGTGGTCAAGCCGCCGGAGATCGCTTCGCTGACGCTGCTGCGGCTGGCCGAATTGGTAAGCGAGGCCGGACTTCCCGCCGGTGTGCTCAATGTCGTCACCGGCCGTGGCGCGGTCACCGGCGAAGCGCTCGGCCTGCATATGGATGTCGACGCCATCGCCTTCACCGGCTCCGGGCCGGTCGGCCGACGGCTGCTCGAATATTCCGCTCGCTCCAATCTGAAGCGCGTCTTCCTCGAACTCGGCGGCAAGTCGCCCAACATCGTCTTTGCCGATGCCTCAGACCTGAAACAGGCGGCGGTCGTCTCGGCCAACGGCATTTTTCGCAATTCCGGCCAGGTCTGCGTCGCCGGCTCGCGGCTTCTGGTCCAGTCAGCGGTCTATGATCGGTTCATGGACGAACTTGTCGCGGCAACCACGCGGCTCAAAGTCGGCGATCCGCTCGATCTCACCAGCGATGTCGGCGCCGTGTCGAGCGCCGAGCAACTGAACAAGAATCTCGGTTTCGTCGCCAGGGCCACCGAAGAAGGCGCCCAGCTGGTCACCGGTGGCGAGCGGATTCTGACCGAGACCGGCGGCAGCTACATGGCGCCGACGATCTTCGAGAATGTCACGCAAGACATGCAGCTTGCGCGCGAGGAGGTGTTCGGGCCAGTGCTCGGCGTCATGCGCTTCGAGACCGAGGAGGAGGCGGTGCGGCTTGCCAATTCGACCGTCTACGGGCTCGCCTCGGCAGTGTGGACATCAAACCTCTCCACAGCACACCGCATGGTGCGCGCCATCAATGCCGGCGTCGTCCACGTCAACACCTATGGCGGCGCCGACATCACCGTGCCGCTCGGCGGCGTCAAGCAGTCCGGTTTCGGCCGCGACAAGTCGCTGCACGCGCTGGAGAAATATTTGGAACTGAAGACGGCCTGGATCGCGCTTTGAGCCTGGCGTCAGCGCCGGTTTTTTTCGAGGGTCTGGTCTTACTTCCGAAGCGCAGCGGATCGCATCGTAGCCCGCGGCGATCGATTCAATGGCGTCTCGTTCTCACTCACGCGAAAATTTTGAGAGAATATTCCCGGCTTTGGCGAGAACGGCGAAAGGCGTTCTTTGATAAACTTCATAGAATTTCTGAGGATGTGACCAAGGCGAGGCAATCCGCCTCGCTGCCATGACTTCACAACCGCAGAGATCAATCATGTCCGACTTCAAGAACACTTGGCCATCTTCCCTCGCATCAACCGTCAACCGGCGCAGCGGCTTGGCTCTGCTGTTTGCCTCGGCCGTCGCGATCGGCAGCCTGATGGCGCCCGGCGCATCGTTCGCCGAGGACAAGAAGGCGATCAAGGTGGGTATCATCAGCGGTGAGGACGAGGATGTCTGGCGAGTCGTCGTCGCCCAGGCCGCCGAAAAGGGCCTCTCCATCGAAACCGTGGTGTTCAACGACTACACCCAGCCCAATGAGGCGCTGGAGCGCGGCGAAATCGACGCCAACGCCTTCCAGCACCAGCCCTATCTCGACAACCAGATCAAGACTCAAGGGTATCATATCGTGCGCGTCGGCTATACCGGCGTGTGGCCGATCGGCCTCTACTCGAAGAAGTACAAAGCAGTCGCCGACCTCCCGGAGGGCGCGGTCGTCGGCGTGCCGAACGATCCATCCAATGAAGGCCGGGCGCTGCGCGTGCTGCAGAACGAGGGCGTGATCAAGTTGAAGGACGGCACCGGCATTCTCGCCACCACCGCCGACATCGCCGAGAACGCGAAGAAGGTGGTGATCAAGGAGCTGGACGCCGGCATTGTCGGCCGCTCGGTCGAGGATCTCGACGCCGCGGTGGTCAACACCGACTGGGCGCTGAAAAGCGGCCTGACGCCGGAAAACCGCATCGCGCAGGAGCCGATCGCCGACAATCCCTACCGCAACTTCATCGCGGTGAAGGCCGGTAACGAGAACGAGGCCTGGGTGAAGACGCTGGTGGCCTCCTATCAGAACGAGGCGGTGAAGGCCGAGTTCGACAAGGTCTACAAGGGCACCGGCCTCAGCGCCTATTGATCCGATCGTCGACCGGAAGCCCGGTGCGAGAGCAACAGCGGTCCGCGCTCAGGCGCGGGCCGCGATTGCGTTTTCGGGAACAGGAACATTCATGAACCAGCATATCACGGCATCCGGAGAAACCGCCGATCCGATCCATGCCCGGGCCGACGCGTCTCAGGACGTCGTGCGCCTCGTCGAGCTGAAGCGCCGCTTCGGTGCGACAGCGGCGCTCGACGGCATCTCGCTGACCGTGCGCAAGGGCGAGATCCTCGGTATCATCGGCCGCAGCGGCGCCGGCAAGTCGACGCTGATCCGCTGCCTGAACGGGCTGGAACGGCCTGACTCCGGCGAGGTGTTCATCGAAGGCCGAGAGATCAGCCGGCTTGGCGAGCGCGAGCTGCAGCCGCTGCGGCGGCGCATCGGCATGATCTTCCAGCATTTCAACCTGCTGTCGGCCAAGACCGTCGAGGACAATGTGGCGCTGCCGCTGAAGATCGAGGGCCGCTCGAAGGCCGAGCGACTGAAGCGCGCCGCCGAACTGCTCGACCTCGTCGGCCTGTCCGAGAAGGCAAAGGCCTATCCGGCGTCACTGTCGGGCGGCCAGAAGCAGCGTGTCGGCATCGCCCGGGCGCTGGCAGCACGCCCGGCGCTGCTCTTGTCGGACGAAGCCACCTCGGCGCTCGATCCGGAAACAACGCGCTCCATCCTCGCCCTTCTCAAGGACATCAACCGGCAGCTTGGGCTGACCATCCTTCTGATCACCCATGAGATGGAGGTGGTCCGCTCGATCGCCGACCGCGTTGCGGTGATCGACGCCGGGCGCATCGTCGAGCAAGGGCCGGTCTGGTCGGTGTTTGCCGACCCACAATCAGACATCACCAAAAGCCTGCTCGGCGCCATCCGGCCGCAGCTGCCAGCCGAACTGGCGGCCCGGCTGCTGCCGGCGGCCGGCGCGGAGACGATCCTGCGCGTCGACGTGGCCGGCGATGCGGCACGCGGCCCGTTGCTGTCCGACCTTGCCACGGCTGTTCCAGGCGCCTTCCGCCTCATCCACGGCGGCATCGACCATATCCAGCAGCAGCCCGTCGGCACGCTGTTCCTGTCTGTTCCCGGCAGCGATGCAAATCATCTCGCTGACATCATCACATTCCTGAAGACCCGCCAGGCGCGGGTGGAGGTGCTTGGCCATGTCGCCGATCCTGTTTGAACTTCTGCTGCGTTCGATCTGGGAAACCGTCCTGATGACAGCCGCCTCCGGCCTCATCTCGCTGGTCTTCGGCCTGCCGCTCGGCCTGGCACTGATCGCCACCGAACGCGGCGGGATTGCCGAAAGCCTGTGGGTGAACCGGGCGCTCGGCGCCGTCATCAACGGCTTCCGTTCGGTGCCCTTCATCATCCTTCTGGTGGCACTGATCCCGGTGACGCGGCTGATCGTCGGCACCTCGATCGGCACATGGGCAGCCATCGTGCCGCTGTCGATCGCCGCCACACCCTATTACGCGCGCATTGCCGAAGTGTCGTTGCGTGAGGTCGACCGTGGCTTGATCGAGGCGGCGCGCGCCATGGGCGGCAACCGCTGGACGATCATCCGCGAGGTGCTGGTGCCGGAAGCCCTGCCCGGCATCGTCGCCGGCTTCACGGTGACGCTGGTGACGCTGATCGGTGCCTCGGCCATGGCCGGCGCCATCGGCGCCGGCGGCCTCGGCGACCTCGCCATCCGCTACGGCTATCAACGATTTGAGACGTCCGTCATGATC
>NZ_RZTT01000129.1 GCF_003996995.1 Mesorhizobium sp. M7A.T.Ca.US.000.02.2.1
GTACCTACGCGAGCGCCGGAGCCCGGTTCGGGCCCGACCTGCTGTGGACGGCACCTGTCACGCTGCCGATGATGTATGTCGTCGTCTATCTTTCATCCAAACTTGGCCAGGTTTCGGGTCGCGGGCTTTTCAAGGTCATATCGGACTTCTATCCGCGCTGGCTGCTATGGTCCGTGCTGGTGGGCGTGCTGATTGGCAACACGATCGAGGCAGCCGCCGATCTTGGCGCCATGTCGGCGGCCATCGTGCTGTTCGTTCCTCTGCCTGCTCCCTTGGTCGTCATTGCCGTTGCGGTCGTCATTTTTGCCCTGCAGGTGTTCGGATCGTATAAATTGATCCGAAATGTGTTCCGGTGGCTGGCTCTGGCTCTGCTCGCCTATGTGGTCTCCGCGGTGCTTGCCAAACCGGATGCAGCCTCCGTTCTGCGTGGCACGCTGTTGCCAAAAATCGAGTTCAGCCGAGAATACCTGTCCATCCTCGTCGCCATCGTCGGGACCACGCTCTCCGCATACCTTTACACATGGCAGTCCAATCAGGAGGTGGAGGAGGAGATTGCCAAGGGTCGAACGAGCCTCGAAGAGCGCAAAGGCGCCACCGAGGGCGAGCTGCGCCGATCCCGCCGCGATATCCTGATCGGCATGACGTTTTCCAATCTGATCATGTATTTCATCATCCTTTCGACAGGGTCGACGCTCTACAGGGCCGGGCAGACGCAGATCGAGACAGCGGCACAGGCGGCCGAAGCGCTGCGGCCGCTTGCTGGCGACGCTGCCGGCATTCTCTTTGCGGCCGGTGTAATTGGCGTCGGCTTTCTGGCCGTGCCGATCATGACCGCTGGCGCTGCTTTCGATTTCGCCCAGGCGATGGGATGGAAGAATAGCTTGCATGCCAAACCCCGGCAGGCTCCCAAATTCTACATCGTGATCGGGGTCATAACGCTGGTGGCGGTGGGCCTCAATTTCTTCGGCTTCAACCCGATGAAAGCTCTCGTCTGGTCCGGCATCGTGCAAGGATTTTCAACGCCGCCGCTGCTGCTTCTCATCCTCATCATGACCAACAATCGCAAGATCATGGGCGACAAGGTGAACAGCACAAGCACGAACATTCTGGGCGGCGTGACGACCCTGGCGATCTTTGCAGCGTCGGCGGGACTGGTGGCAAGCTGGTTCCTGTAGCTCGCCGGGCGGGAAGGATGTTCAGGCGCGGTGGAACATCGGCGGTCAATTGTCGTTGAGACGCTTGTGGGAGAAAGGAGGTTGTCCATGTCGAAGTTGCAGGCCGCCACTCCGGATCGTCTAAGACAACTCAGGCTTGAGGCGTCGGCCCATTTCGCTCCGTTAATGCTGCACGAGGCTTTGCTGCGTCTTTCCCATGCCTGTGGGAGTGAAAGTCTTGAGCGGTTCGAGAAAGCCATGGTCAATCGCATCGAAGAAGCAAAAGACGATCGTGCGGACTTCGAAACTATCAAGGAATTAGCGATCGAGCAGTTATATTCCTTGATTCGAGACGCGAACGATTCGCCAAAAAAGAAACAGCCGCTGGAGAACATAGAAAGTCGCAGAACGCCCGGCCGCTCCGAAGAACCCCAAACACTCGAGGATCAGTTACAGGCAGGATTGGAAGATTCTTTTCCGGCCAGCGATCCGCCTGCGGTCGTATCCACAGCAATTCCGGGTGGAGCGAAGAAGCTGGTCGGAACCGACGAAGTTTTGAAAAAGCAGCGAGAACAAGCAGCTAGAAAGAGCAGCTAATCATAGGGCGCCGTGCCAGAAGGCTAGGAGGCGAACCACCCAGATTGCGGCAGCCGGCATCGCTTGCCGGCTGTTATCGCGTCAAAGCTTTACAGCCGCCTCCCTTGCCCAGAGCCGCAGTTTGCGGCACGACTGCACAAATGTCTCGACCGAGGCTGCCGTATCCAATGCTATCAGCCCCTCATCGGCATCGGGAGCGACGCCTGCTTTGGCCAGGAGCGGCTCGGCCCCCGGGGTGAAGCCGATGAACTTGCAGTGCGCAAACGCGTCAGACACGAAATCCTTCGCAGCGGCCTCCTTGGCCAGCAACTCGGCGCCCGCCTCGGAGAGGAGCAGCACCACCGCGTCGAACAACACGGACGGACCGCCGTCGATCATGTGCCTTGCCTCGATGTGAGTGCCGTCGGCGGCTTCGACGCCGCCCACCTTGGGCGCAACCACCTCCATCACCGCGCCTTCCGCTTCGATGGCGGAACGAAGTTCCTCGAACAGCGCGACATCGGCTCCATCGCTGAGCATGACACCGACTTTGCGGCCCTCGAAACTGTCAGGCCCGTTTTGGATGATGCTGAGCGCCGGCGACGGCGGCAAGTCATCGCGCGGTGAAACGGCGGCTTCGGCAGGTTGGGGCATGTCACGGATGCCGAGCTTGTCGGCTACCGTGGTCGCCAGCGTTTCATCGATGTTCAACAAATGCGAAACCATCCGCTCGCGGATCGCCGAAGCCTGGACCTTGCTCAGTTCAAACGTCAGCGCCATCGCGATGTGACGCTGCTCCGGTGGTGTCTGGCTGTTGAAGAATTGACGGGCTTGGCTGTAGTGATCGGCGAAGCTCTCCGCGCGCAGACGTACTTTCTGCCCTTCTTCGGCATCGGCGAAAGAACGGAAGCCACGCTGCGGATCCTCGCGCGGTCCCAGTCCCCATGAGTTCGGCTCATAATTGGCGCGACCGGCCGGATTGCGCATGGCCATGTGCCCATCCTGTTGAAAATGGGCGAACGGGCACTTCGGCGCATTGATCGGCAGATGAGTAAAGTTCGGACTGCCCAGTCGTTTCAATTGGGTATCGAGATAGGAGAAGTTGCGGCCTTGCAGAAGCGGATCGTTGGAAAAATCGATTCCGGGCGGCACATTCTGCGTCATGAATGCAACCTGCTCGGTCTCGGCGAAGAAATTGTCCGGCATCCGGTCGAGCACCAGCCGACCGACCGGAATTGGTTCGAGGATCTCCTCCGGAATGATCTTCGTTGCGTCCAGGATGTCGAAGTCAAAACTGTCGGCAAATGCCTGATCGAACAGTTGCACCGTCAACTCCCATTCCGGGAAATTGCCGGCCTGTATAGCCTCCCACAGATCGCGGCGATGGAAGTCGGGGTCGGCGCCATTGATCTTGACCGCCTCATTCCAGACCACCGATTGCATGCCGAGCTTCGGTTTCCAGATGAACTTGACGAAGGTGGATTCGTCCCTCGCGTTGACGAGGCGGAACGTGTGCACACCAAAGCCTTGCATGAAGCGGAAGGAACGCGGGATCGCGCGATCCGACATGATCCACATCACCATGTGCATCGATTCCGGCATCAGGCTGATGAAGTCCCAGAAATTGTCGTGCGCCGTCTGTGCCTGCGGAAAGGCGCGGTCGGGCTCCTGTTTGGCGGCGTGGATCAGATCGGGAAACTTGATGGCGTCCTGGATGAAGAAGACCGGGATGTTGTTGCCGACCAGGTCCCAATTGCCTTCCTTGGTATAGAGCTTGACCGCGAAGCCGCGCACGTCGCGGGCGAGATCGAACGAACCCTTGTTGCCGGCAACCGTCGAGAAACGAACGAATGCCGGCGTCTTTTCACCAGCTCGCTGGAAAATGTCGGCACGTGTGTATTTGGCAAGTGACTCGTAGGTCTCGAAATAACCATGCGCGCCATAGCCGCGGGCATGAACGACCCTTTCCGGGATGCGTTCGTGGTCGAAGTGGAAAATCTTCTCGCGAAAGTGAAAGTCTTCGATCAGCGATGGTCCGCGCTCACCGATCCGCAATGTGTTTTGGTCGTCGGAGACAGGCGTTCCGAGCGCCGTCGTAAGGGCAGGCGTGTCGTCCCCCGCGATCTGGTGCAACTCGCCGCCATTTCCGCGCGCGCTATTCTGATCCAGTCCACTTGCCGATTGGCGAGCGGAGGGGCGAGCGGATTTGGCCATGACAGATCCTCGATCGAGTACCGGAAGGTTGAAGTGGTCAAGCCATCAAACTGCCGGTGAGCAGCTTTGTTCCCGTAAAAAATGGACGCTGGAGACACCGCTGTCGGAGGAGCCGGGACTGCTGCGGCGATGGTGCGCGCCGATCGGATGACAGATATCTCCGCCTGCGCAGAATTTATGAAGAGTTGTCTCCGGCACGAGGAACGAACCAAACTTCCATGCATTTAGCTGGGGCTGCGTTCACACACTCTTTCTTCTGGGAGCTGGACCATTGTCATCCGGAGGCTGCCTTTTGGCCGACCAGGAAACCAATGAAGTTTCCATCGTTGACCTGATACCTGCCCTGCGGGCATTCGCGCGCACCTTCTGCCGCGTCCCCGACGACGCTGACGATCTCGTGCAGGAGACACTGACCAAGGGTCTCGCCAACATCGACAAGTTCGAACCCGGTACGCGCATGAAGTCGTGGCTCTTCACCATCATGCGCAACACTTATTATACCCGGGTCAAGATCGCTGCCCGGGAGGCGCCCGGCCTGCTCGATTGCGCGTCTTCGAGACCAATTTCGGAAGCCACCCAGGAATGGACCGTTCAGAGCAAGGAAGTTCACGGCGCCATTCAAAGGCTGCCTGAACACCAACGCGAGGTCCTGATGCTGATCGGCGTTTTGGGAGTGAGCTACGAGGAAACCGCCGACATATGCGGTTGCGCGGTCGGAACGGTCAAAAGCCGCCTGAACCGTGCGCGCGCCAACATCCTTGAATTCCTGGGGGAGAGTTCGCTGCAGACATTGATAGAAAGACGAAACCAGCTGTCGGATGGTCAGCTCGATGTCGAGGTCGACGGCCGCAGATAGTCAGTTCTTCACGTCGCGCCGACGTTTCTCGACGAGCGCGTTCTGCAATTCGATCGCCAGCTTGGTCAGGCGGTCTGGAATTTTTTCCTGCTCTATGGCGGCCAGCAGGGAAGCAATCTCCTGATCCACAGCCATCTCGACATGGGGATCCGGGGTATCGTCGCTCGAACGAGACATCACATTCTCTTGATAGCGGGTCCCTTGATCCTAGTGTGGTGATAAGCGCCTGGCATTACAAGGCGGTGTCCACCGCCAAGAAGCTCACCGGCGGCCCCTTGCACAGGTTTATTTCCTTGCTGCTCCTTCGTCGCCGCGGGCTATGGACGCGCTGCGGTGGCGTTCAGTCCTTAGGCAATCGGTCAGCGGCTTGATACTGATCGGGCTTGATCCGATTGCCGTCCGCTCCTGGCCATGCTGCTTCTTGTTGCGATTCGACAAGACCGCGTTTTCTTCGATCTCGTCCTTCTCCGGGGAGGTCACCGCGCCGGCGCCGGCACTCTTGCCTGGCTGCTGCGGCCGAAATGTTTTTTACCGCCGGATGCCATGATATCCTCCTTCGAATCGGGGACACTCGTCGGTGCCCGTTGTTCGACGTCCGAACTGGCATCGCGCTGTAATGTTCCGCTCACCCAGCGAGCAGAAAGGCGTCGCCATCCCACGACCGAAACGGCTTCTCGCCGTCGATGAGGACCCGCAATTGATGAGCTTGCGCCAGACGGCCGATATCATCGCGGTCTGAGAGAAGTGATCCGCGATAGGAATAGTTCAGCAAGGCGAGCCACCCCGGCCGTTTCAGAACGCGCGCAATTTCGTCGAAATGCCGATCAGCCATGCCGGCCAGAACCAGATAGGGAAAGCTGTCCACCGCCAGCACGCAATCGAAACTGGCGTCGGCGAATTCGGACAGATCGAGACCGGAGGTTTGTCGCAACTCGACATTGCCGAGTGCGGCGCATTGCTCGGAGGCGATGGAGATCATCCGCGGCGATATGTCGATGCCGACCATGCGCTTGAAGGATGTGCACAGCGCGCGCTCGAAACGGCCGATGCCGCAACCGATGTCGAGAATGCTTCGTTCCCTTCCGGTGAACTCTCGCGCTTCCAGCCATGCGACGATTTCATTGGTCGTGACTGTGAGCCTTGCCTCATCGCCGAGGGATGCCAGTTGGACACTCGCGGCTCCCGAAATCGCTGCCGCGGCATCGAAGCTGGAGGCCAGCCGCATGACGACAGCGACATTCGTCTCGTCCTCATCGCGCTCATGCCGAACGGCGCCACCCGTTGCCCGCAACATGGCGAAGACGTCTGGTTTGCAGCGCAGCAGTCCGGCGACCTTTCGCAGCCTTGCTGCGTCGCCGGCATCCGCCGGCTGGACCTTCAGCACGACCTCCGCCAATTCCGCCGCTCCAATTGTGGGCGGCAGGTGGAGCGCCAGCCTGACGAGAACACCTTCGGCGCAAATGCCATCGGCCATGCAGTCTTCAACCGCCAGCCTGACCGATGTCGTGCGCCGGGCGGCTTTCGGTGCGGTTACACTCATGCATCAACTCCGCGTCCAGACCCTGCGCATCGTCCACCTGTCGACGGCGCCCCAGCCATATTTATAGGCCTCCTGGCCGCGCAGAAAATCGAACTCGCGCGCATCTTCGCGGATCGCTTCCGCGATTGCGTGGCCAATCAGGATCGCACCTGGGCTCTCCTCGGCATAAGCAGGGTCGAAGCCACCGAGATAAGCATAGGCACGGCCGCGGTGGTGAAATCCGTAATAAGCGCCGACGGTTCCGCCATCGATCGCGAACAGCCAGCATCGCACCAGACCGTGAGCGTCGAGCAAGGGAAGTGAGAGCCGATGGAATTGCTCGACGGCGGCGTTGGCCAACACACCGCCTCCTTGTTCGGCCCAGCGCATATTGTGCAGGCGGATCAATTGATCGAGGAAAGTTTGCGGACTGCCGCTTGCCGACAACAGCGCGATCCGGCCGCATCTTGATGCGGCTTGACGCGCCCGACGCAACTGGCGTCTGCGTCTTGCGGGGACGCAGCCTGCAAGCGTTTCGTCGCCGGCGAGGGCGAGCACGGGGCAGGCGGCATGGGCGGTCGGCCAATCCATTTCGGGATGCGTCATCCCAAGGGAGAGGCTGTCCTGCGGCAAGTCCGACAAGATCCATTGCGCCCACCCGATCGAGAGGATCGACTCGGCGACAATGTCGACGACCTCGGCTTCGCTCCCAGGGACAGCCAGAATGTCCAGATAATCGCTGAGCGAAATGCCGACCGGAAGCAGCTTCGAACCGGATATCCCATGCTCGACGTAGAATGGCGCCAGCCCGACCAGATCGTCGCCACGCCAGACCGCGACCGTCGCCAGTTCACCAGGTGCGAATGCGTGCCACCACGGCACCAGCCAGGCGGGAGATTGAAACGGCGTCGCCGAGGGACTCTGCTGCCACAGTTCCCACCAGTGCGGCGTCAAGGCGTCCAATTGTGTGAGGTCACCGATGATTTCGCTGCGCAGCACAGCTTAGCTCACGGCGTCGCCGCGAAGCGCCGGCGACCACTGCCAAGCCGTGCCAGCGCTTGATAAGCGTCCATGTAAGACGAGATCATGCGTTCCAGCGAAAACCGCCGTCGCGCTTCGGCCCTGCATGTCTCAGCATCCAAGCTGGGCGCCGCAAGAATGGCTTGGGCCATCTCGTCGACCGTATCGACGAGAAAGCCCGTCCTGCCGTGCTCTATGACATCGGGAAGCGCACCATTTGGAAAGGCGACCACCGGAGTACCGCAGGCGAGGGCCTCCATGGCCACAAGCGAGCTGGTCTCGGCTGCGAGACTCGGAATGACCAGACAGCGCGCCGCATTGAGAATGCGTCGCTTGGCGGTGAAGCCGAGAGGGCCAAGGAAGCGGCGGCGGCCATCGAGGCGAGGTTGGACCTCATCGCGAAAGTACCGCGTATGCGTTTCATAGGGATAGACCTTGCCGCCGATGACCAGCGGCACATCTGCCTGTTTGGCTGCGTCGAGCGCCAGGTGGACGCCCTTTTCCGGACAAACCCGGCTTAGAACAAGGGCAAAGTCGCGCTTCGACTGCAGCAGGGTCAGTGCTTCGATGTCAACGCCGTTCGGAATCGGCGCCGTCAGCCGGGCGTCTGATGGCGCGGTTTTCTGCTGGGTGGGCGAGACCGCATGGAGCCAGAGGTCACCGCGCGTCGGGCGCAATGCCGCGGCCGGATACCAATCCAATGGCAGGTGGAGGGTCACCAAGGTCGGACCATCGTCGGGCAGATAAGCGTCGAAATCAATGCCGTGCAGATGAACCACGTCGATGGGCCATCGGGCGCGGGCAGCCGCGATCGCGTCGCGATGGGCCTGTTGCGCGCGGCTCTTCGCCGCCTCGTCGAGTACGCCGTTTTCGGCCGGTATTTCCACAAGCGTGCCGCTCGCGCTGGAGCCTCGGCAGCCAATGACGATAGATCGATGACCGGCCTGAACCAGTGCCCGATCCAGCATCGACAGAATCTGTTCGGCACCGCCGACAGCGTCGGGGCCGACGGGCGCGAGAGGGTAGGCGACATTGAGGACGGTGAGTGTCTCGCCTGGTCGAGTCTCGTTGCCCCGCGCCGTATCTCCACCTGTCAACGGCGTCGCGAAGTCCTGCATCTGATGCATGGGCAGCATGACATTTCACGCGGCCGAGGCCCGCTGCGTGGGGAGCGAGGCGGATGTCATGCCAGGCGCATAGCGGCGGATCATGGTTGAACAGAATTCAGCGAACTCCTCCGGCACCAGGGGCGGGCTGGTGTGGTGTGGCATCATTCCGCGGTGCTGAGGTGTGAAGCAGAAGGTGACCGTCACATCGAAATCGGCGAGTGCTTCCATCTGCCGGTCGAACCAGTCCAGCGCATTCGGCCGAAAACTGTCCGCCCAGGAAAGCCCGGTACGCATATTGGTGACACCCAGCCGCTTCATCCAGGCGACGGCATCGTCCAGCCGCGGGTCTTCGAAATGAAACCACTGCACCAGGCCCATTGCGGGTGTATGGCGCAGGAATTCCTCCAGCGCGGGCTTTGGCGTGCCGTCCTGGCGCAGCAGCCCCATATGAAAATGACGATAGTAAGAGGAGCCCTCGGCTTCGCGGTGACGCGTCGTTGCTTCCCATTCACGCGGAAGATCGTAGAGGCTGTACCACTGGATGCGTGGCGCATTGCCGAGCAGCAATTCAGCTGTGCGCTTGAGCCCCCAGACCTGGATTTCCTCGGCGCCGAAAGTCGATACGCCGACTTCGCTGACCCAGACGGGAAGGTCGGTGACGGCCGCGATCTCGCCGATCTTCTGGGGCCATTCCTGAATCTGCCACAGATTCCAGTCGAGGGGAAAGCCGTGCACGGCGACGGCGTCGACATGGTCCAGCACGCCGAATTCCTTCATGCGGGTGATGAACCCCGGATCTATCGGCGAGATGCCACCGAGCACTTTGGTCAAAGCCGGGTTTTCAGATGCGATTGCGTCCGCTGCCAGGATTGCCATCCTGGCGAAGCGGCTCCAATCGGGATCGAGCTCGGGATCCCAATGCGATTTGTTGTTGGGCTCGTTCCAGATCATCGCGGCTTCAATCATGGCGCTGTCCTTTCGAGGGGTAGACGGCACCCCCACTGGCCGGGTCGCCGGCGGCGCGGCAGAAATAGACCTCCTGCTCCGGATGCAGGACGATTTCAAATCCGGCGCTGCGCAGCATCGCTTCGGTGCAGGCGCGGTTGGGTATCCACCAGTTGGTCGGATCATCGGCATAGCGGTGCTCGATGAAATGGAGCTTGGGAAATTCCGGCCGATCGAACAGGTCATGCGTCCAGAAATGATAGTTCTCTTCCATCTCGGGCAGATCTGTGCTGCCGCGCTGCATGGACTGGAAGATCATCAGGTCACCGGCGACGTGCTCACGGATAAGGTCGAGCGCGAGCAAGGGGTGGCGCAGGTGATAAAGCACCCCCATGAACAGCACGACATCGAACGTTTCACGCAGGGCGCCGACGTCGTAGACCGAAAGTTTCTGGAATTCGATCTCGCAATTGGCGATCTCGGCGGCAAAGCGGGCCTGCGCCAGATAGGCCTCATCGAAATCGATGCCGAGGACACGGGCAGCACCTCGCCGTTTCATCTCGATGGAATAGAAACCGGCATTGCAACCAATATCCAACACCGTCTTGCCTGTCAGATCGGCGGGAATGGCCTCGGCGAATTTGCGCCATTTGATCAGCGGATAATTGCCGAGAAAATGGTTGGGAGCGGTTTCGACCCCCGCCAGTTCCATGTTGTGGAACCATGGGCCGAGAGCATCGATACGGCGGCGGATTTCGGCATGGGAATGCAGCATGATCAGGCTCCTTCGCCGGGAACGACAGGCACATGCGAACGGGCACCTGGCATAATCGTGGCGGGTTGGTGATGGACGGGTGCGGCGCCGTCCTCGAGCAGCCGCAGGGCCGTGCGATAGCCGTTGAAAGTGCCGACATCGACATAGGCGGACCCAGCCTTGACGCCGGAGGCTTGACCTCCGGCCGCAAGGTAGGCGTTGACCAACGTGCCGATATATTCGTCACGGCATTCCCGTTCACGCCAGAGTGCCGCAAGCTGATGCAGGATCTGGCCCGGCATCTTGAACGCACCCCAAACCCAGTTCGTGGCGGCGTCCTGTTGCTTGACCTGGATTTCGATCACGCGCTCGTGGTCATCGACAACGACGGCGTCGAAGAATTCCGGACGATCCACCGGGAAGAGCAGAAATGAAAGCTGATCGTCAGGCAAATGACAGAAGCCGTCTTCGGGAAACCAGATCGTGTCGGGAAGGCCGACCAGGACGACCTCATCGGACGCGACGAGAGGCGCTGCCCGAAAAATCGCATCGCAAAGTCCAACGGGATTGGGCTGCACCACGAAGAGAGCCGCGGCGTCACCATAGCCGGCAGCGTAATATTCGAGGATGTCGGATTTGCCCGACCCAATGATGAAACAGATCTTGTCGACGCCAGCGTGCACCATCCGCCGCACCAGATACTCGCTCACCGCGCAGGGACGCTCGGTCTGTCCATCGATCCGGCTGCCGACCGGCAGCAGCTCTTTCGAGAAGCCGAGCGGTTGAATGCGGCTGCCGCGCCCGGCAGCGGGCACAATGCCCAACATCAGACTGCTTCCATCATCGGTTCGCCGGGAGATCTTTGAAAGGCGTCGTTTAGAATCTGGTCCAGCTCCGCCGCGCGCCGGCCAGAAGTGTGTTCGTCGAGAACCCGTTGGCGCGCACGGGTTTTGATAGCATCGAGTTCTCCTGCGGGTAAGGCGAGCGCCGCGACCACGTCATCGGTGTCGTGGGCCAGCAGGATCTCGCTGCCGGGTTCGAAGAAGCTGCTTAGGCCCGGCCATGTGTCGGTTACGATAGGCACTCCACATGCCGCTGCTTCGAACAACCGGCCCGAAGGGCACCAGCCCTTTTGCGCCATCGCCTCGCGGGTCACATTCAGTGTCAGACGAGAGGATGAGAAAAACGCCGGGTGATCGGCCGGCGGAAGGTGCCTGACGAAGAAGATGTTGTCGCTCCACGGGAATTCCTGCGGATATTGTGCTCCGCCGATGATGAAGCGCTGGTCCGGCAAGCGCGCAGCTGGGCGAACCAGCAGATTCTCGACGGCCGCCTGGCGATCGGGCGCGTAGGTTCCGAGATAGGAGAGATCGGCCTTGAACTCGGCCCGCGGCGTAGCCGGCCGGTGTTGATCCGGATCGACATGCCCATAGAGCGGCACCACGTGACGCGCGCCCAGAACCGCCTTCAGCGCGTCGATCGCCGGGCCGCCTGTGTAGCTCAGGACGAGGTCGAAATCGGCAAGACCCTCGGGGCCGAAATAGGATGGACGCTCACCTTGTTCGATGCGGGCAAGCGTGACCGGAGTGTCCAGATCGTAGAAGACCTGCAGTCCGCGCCCTGCCTGCTGCGCCAGCCGCGAGGCGTCCACGGCATCGGGACAATAAGAGGTGACGATCACGACATCCGATCGTTTGATCGTTTGCTCCGCGACCCGGCGGATGTCCTCCCAGTCCGGGTAGAGCACGATGTTGCCGCCGTCCAGATGATCAAGATCGCGCGTTCCGGCATAATAGGGTGTGTCGCGTTCGAAGAAGGTGATGGACCAGCCGCGCCGGGCGAGGGCTCTGATCAGTCCCCTCCATAAGGTGGCATGGCCGTTACCCCATGAAGACGTGACGGTAAGACCGAAAATGACCATCTGCATCCGGCAAATCCTCGTCAGGCAACTTCGTTCAATCGGATCAGCTTCGCCCCCCAGTCGCCCGACACGATCGTGGTGATCGAGGCGGGATCGATGTCGAAGCGAAAGCAGTCGCCGGCCGGCAAGCCAAGGACTTTGCAGACGGCGGCCTTGATCACATCGGCGTGGCTGACCAGGGCGACACACTGATTCTGATGCTGCTCGTGGACAGCGTTCATCACCGCGACGACGCGCTGCTGGACATCCAGCATGGTTTCGCCGTTTGGTGTCCTGGCCTCCTGCCGCTGGTCGTTCCAGGCTCGCCAGCCGGCGTTGCCGCTCAACTCATCGAAGGTCTTTCCCGACCAGTCGCCGAAGTCGATCTCGTCGAGTTCGGCACAGATCGCGATTTCCCCGACGCCGCAGGCGAGCGCGATTGGCAGGGCCGTCTCCCGGGTCCGCTCGCGCGGGCTGCACAAGATCGCTGCAATCGGCTCCCGGGCCATGCGGCAGCCAAGCTGCGTTGCCTGCGCCTTACCAGCATCCCCGAGGCAAACGCCGTCCATACGGCCTGCCAGATAGGAGCCGACATTGTCGTGTGCCGCATGGCGGATCAGAAAGAAGGTCGTCGTCATTCCGCGGCATCGAGCAAAGGCTCGTCCTTGCCTGCGATAAAAGCGAGCGTGCGCTGCCGCGCTTCGGCGTCGGTGAACTGTTGGGGAGGCGACTTCATGAAATAACTGCAGGGACCGGTCAGCGCTCCGGCCATGCCGCGATCGAGCGCCAGCTTGGCGCAGCGTACCGCATCGATCACCACGCCGGCCGAGTTTGGAGAATCCCAGACTTCCAGCTTGAGCTCGGCATTGAGCGGCACGCCGCCGAAAGTCGTGCCTTCCACCCTTATATAGGCCCACTTGCGATCGGTCAGCCACGGTACGTGGTCGCTGGGCCCAACGTGGATATTGCCTGGCTCCAGGGGAACATCGAACTGGCTGGCCACGGACTGTGTCTTCGAGATTTTCTTCGATTCCAGCCGCTCGCGTTCCAGCATGTTGAGAAAATCGGTGTTGCCGCCGAAATTCAGCTGATAGGTGCGGTCGATGCGTACGCCGCGTTCGCGGAAGAGATTGGCCAGCAGGCGATGAACGATGGTCGCGCCGACCTGGCTCTTGATATCGTCGCCGACCAGCGGCAGTCCTCGCTGCTCAAAGCGCCGGCGCCATTCCGGGCGTGAGGCGATAAAAACGGGTATGCAATTGACGAAGGCGCAGCCGGCCTCGAGTGCGCATTCGGCATAGAAGCAAGTTGCCTCCTCAGAGCCCACCGGCAGGTAGGAAACCAGCACGTCAGCGTTGCTGTCGCGCAGGATCTCGCTGACATTGGCAACCGGCTCCGGAGCTTCTTCAATCTCGTCGCGCAGATATTTGCCGATCCCGTCCAACGTCGGCCCGCGCTCGACGCGAACGCCGGTTGTCAGCGCGTCGGCGAAGCGGAACGTGTTGTTCGGGGCGGCGTAGATCGCTTCCGCCACGTCGAGGCCAACCTTGCTCCTGGCGACATCGAAGGCGCAGACAATCTCGATGTCGTCGACATGGTAGCCGCCGAGGTCGGCATGCATCAGCCCAGGGATTGGTTCGTTGCTTTTAGCGTGACGATAAAAGGAGAGGCCCTGCACGAGGGAGGATGCGCAATTGCCGACCCCAACGATACCAACACGAACCTTTTTCGATCCCACGAAACCACCACCCTATGTTGTTCAAAGGTAAGTTCCTGGCGCCGAACCATCAGCGTGCCGGAATGTTCCTCGGCCCATCGAAAAATTGCGCGAGAAGCATGGATCGAAGCTGCATTCGATGCGTTGCCGCACGGCCAGCATTGGAAAACCGATCGATGATCGTCTACGGCGACCACAAGCAGACGCAGAACGCACAGCAGCTTCGCGAAGCAGCAAGCGAAATGGCCGAAAGCCTGGATCGGATGTCTTATGGCATCCAACGCCATGCTGCATTGGTCGGACTATTCATCAGCGTGTCGGAGCTGGTTCAGGCGCTTGCAGATGTCGATTTCGAAACCAGCGGCATCGACACCTTTTCGCCGCGACAACAGCAAGGCGCCAGGTTGCTGGTCGGACTTGCGGCAGAGGTGGCGAAGTCGTGGCAAAGCGGTTTCGGCGTCGGC
>NZ_RZTT01000012.1 GCF_003996995.1 Mesorhizobium sp. M7A.T.Ca.US.000.02.2.1
TTTCTGGATTGGCCGGGTTCTCGAACTGCTGCGGGATGATCGCGTTGGGGATCGTCGCTGCCAGTTCGTCGGCCTTGGCGATGGCGCCCTTCATACCTTTCGGGCCTTCTGTCAGCACCAGTTCGGCGCCCAGCAGCGCCAGCATTTTCCGGCGCTCGATCGACATCGTTTCGGGCATCGTCAGGATCAGCTTGTAGCCCTTGGCGGCAGCGGCGAAGGCAAGCGCGATGCCGGTGTTGCCCGACGTCGGTTCGATCAGCGTGGTCTTGCCGGGAGAGATCTTGCCCGACGCCTCCAGCGCCTCGATCATCGCCACGCCGATGCGGTCCTTGACCGAGGCGATCGGGTTGAAGAATTCGAGCTTGGCGATGAGATTGGCGACGATGCCCTTTTCCCGGGCGAACTTGTCGAGCCGCACCAGGGGCGTATCGCCGATCGTGTCGGTGATGGAATCGTAGACGCGGCCGCGGCCGGGCACGCGGGCTGATGTGGCGGGCTTCTTCATTTGTTTCGCTCCCAGAACTTCAGGCGAGTAAGGATTTCAGGCAAGTGGAATTGCAGGCAAGATAGGACCTTCGACCGCGCAAGATAGACTGTCGATTGAAAATATCCGAGTGGGACCTGTGTCTAAAACAGTGCCGTCTCGGAAAAGCATTTCCCGCAAAGGCTTGTTTGCGAAATGCTTTGGCCGAAAGCTCGCTATTGGCGGGCGGCAATCGCTGCAGCGGCACCGACCATGAAGCCGGCAGCCGTGCGGTTCAGCGCCTTGAGCGCGCGCGGAGATTTCAGGAACCAGCGCGCCTTGGCAGCCAGCGCAAGATACGGCACCAGCACCACCAACAGCACGACAACGGTCAGCGCGACGAGGATACCGTAGTCTGCCAGCGTGATGGTTTTCAGGTCGACGATGGTCGGCGTGATGGCGAGATAGAAGATCATCGTCTTCGGATTGCCGAGCGTGACAGTCAGGCCGGCGGCAAAGCTCGACAGCAATCCCGCCCTGCCCGTTTGGGCTTCGACGGTCTCGGGCGTGATGCCGCTGTTCCAGAATCGCCAGCCGAGGAAGGCGAGATAGGCGACGCCGAGCCATTTGATGGCGAGAAAGACCATGCCGAAACTCTGCGCGACGAAGGCGAGGCCGAGCACCACGGCGGTCAGATAGGTGATGTCGCCCACCATCAGGCCAAAGGACATCGCCAGCGACGAGCGGAAGCCGGAGCCGAGCGCACGCGCGACCAGAGCGGTGATGCCGGGACCAGGGATCGCGGCGGCGATGCCGAGGGCGGCGCTGTAGGCGAGGAATCCGGTAAGGGTCATGGCATTCGTCTCACGATCAGAATGCCTTGTCGCATGGAGCGGACCAGAATTGAATTCCCGTGGGTCGGAATCCATTGCACCAGATATCGATGGACCACGGGAGAAGCCCCCCTCATCCGGCCGCTTTGCGGCCACCTTCTCCCCGCTGGGGAGAAGAGACGAGCGCGGGCCCGCCTACCTCCTCCACCCGCCGGGAAGAGGTCGGATTGTCCCGAATTGCTCTTCGCAATTCGGTTGGCAATCCGGGTGAGGGGGCCTGCGCTACCCGAGCAGATCAGGAGCGACCGTCGCCATGGGTGACACGCCAGATGGTACCGTTGCCGTCCTCGCTGACGATCAGCGCGCCGTCGTTCGCCACCGCTACGCCGACCGGCCGGCCCCAGACCTCGCCGTTGGAGACGAAGCCGGTGATGAAATCCTCATATTCGCCGGTCGGCTTGCCGTCCTTGAACAGCAATCGCACCACCTTGTAGCCGGTCCGGTTGCCGCGGTTCCATGAACCGTGCAGCGCGACGAAAGCATCGCCCTTGTATTCGGCCGGAAAGCCCTTCCCTTCGTAGAACGCGATGTTGAGCGGAGCCGAATGCGCCTGCATCAGCACATCGGGAACGGTCGTTTTGCCGGCAAGATCGGGGCGCTCACCCTTGTGGCGCGGATCCTCATTGTCGCCGATATAGTACCAGGGCCAGCCATAGAAGGCGCCCTCCTTGACCACGGTCGCGTATTCGGGCGGCACATCGTCGCCAAGCGCATCGCGTTCGTTGACGACGCACCACAGCGCGCCGGTCGCCGGCTGCACGGTCATACCCGAGCAGTTGCGCAGGCCGGTGGCAAAGATACGGCCGTTCTTGCCATCGGGATCGAAGGCCAGCACGCCGGCGCGGCCGTCTTCGGAACCCCAGGCTGCACCCAACGGCTGCGACTTCGCCCAGGCGTCGAGGCCGCCCTTCGGTTCCTTGCCCATGCGCTCGGCCACATTCGATCCCGAGCCGACCGACAGATAAAGCGTCTTGCCATCCGGCGAGAAGGCGATGTCGCGGGTCCAGTGATGACTGGCAGGGATGTTGCCGACGATGGTTTCCGGATCGCCGGAGGCCTTCAGGTCGCCATTGCGGTAGGCAAAGCGCACGATGCTGTCGCTATTGGCGACATAGACCCATTGCGGGTCAGCGCCCGGCGGATAGAAGGCAATGCCATAGGGCCGTTTGAGACTGCCGGCAAAGATGCCGTCCTGCACAGCGCTCGCACCGCCTTCGGCGAGGCGATAGATGCGGACCTGGTTGGCTTTGCTGTCGGCGACGAACAGGTCGCCGTTCGGCGCGACGCGCACGACGCGTGGATTGTCGATGCCCGATGCAACCAGCTCGGCCGAGAACCCCGGCGGCAGTTGCAGCTTCGCGTCTGCCGGCATGTCCGCAACGCCGGCGCTGTTAGAGGTCGATCTGTTGGCATAGGGCTTAGGCAGATCATCCGGTTCGATCAGGCGGCGTGCGCCCGGCTTGTCCGCTCGCCAGTCACCGAAGGCGTCCGCGCCTTTCAGCACCGGCTCGTCCGCCTGCTGGGCGAATGAAGCGGTCGAGAGAAACAGTGCGGCGGAAAGTGCGGGGCCGGCAAAACGCATCATTCGGTCCTCCAATGTTTGGCGTGAAAACAGGAACGACCGGTTTCGTCGATCGTTCCACGGCACACGATGAGGTGAAGGAAGCTCCCGGTTTCCCGTTTCAGGTCCCGGCGGCGTAGAAATCGTCATCGAGGCGTTTTTCCAACTCGACGAGATCGGCCGGCAGCGGCAGGCCCATGGCGCGCATTTCCTGCAGTTTTTCGCGCAACTGCTCCTGGATCTCGTGCTGGTCTTCCGGCTGGTTGACCATCTCCTCGAGCAGCAGGCTGATCCGGGCCTTGAATTCTTCGAGCGCCATCGTCGTCTCCTCGGTTGGATCAGCTCAGCGCAGCATGCGCGATATCAGCTGCGCCGTATAGTCGACCATTGGGACGATACGCGCGTAGTTCAGCCGTGTCGGGCCGATGACGCCGAGCGCGCCGACGACGCGGGCATCCTTGTCGCGATAAGGCGCCACCACCAGCGACGAGCCCGACAGCGAAAACAGCTTGTTTTCCGAGCCGATGAAGATGCGCACGCCCGAGCCTTCCTCGGCGAGGTCGAGCAACTGGATAAGCCCGTCCTGCGTCTCCATGTCCTCGAACAGATGGCGCAGCAGTTCGATGTCGGCCTGGGCGGTGACGTTTTCGAGCAGATTGGCGCGCCCGCGCACGATGAGCCGTGCCGGCAGGCCGCTGTCGGCGCCGGCCCATACCGCCAACCCCTTCTCGACCAGATCCTGCGACAGCGTGTCGAGCGCGGCCCTGGTTTCTTCCTTGATGCGGGCGATCTCGATCCGCGCCTCGGCCAGCGTGCGGCCGCGTATATGGGCGTTGAGGAAATTCGAAGCCTCGTGCAGTTGCGAGACGGTGATGCCGGCGGGCAGCTCGACGACGCGGTTCTCGACGTCGCCATTCTGCGACACCAGCACTGCCAGCGCCTTGGTCGGTTCGAGCTGGATGAATTCGATGTGCTTCAGCGCCACTTCGTTCTTGGCGGCCAGCACCAGGCCCGCGCCGCGCGACATGCCCGACAGCATCTGGCTGGCCTCGGTCAGCATGTGTTCCAGCGTCGCGCCCGAGCCGGACGCCCGAACCTGTGCCTCGATGGCACGGCGCTCCTCGTCGGAAAGGTCGCCAAGCTCCATGAAGGCATCGACGAAGAAACGCAGGCCGGCCTGGGTCGGCAGCCGGCCGGCCGAAATGTGCGGCGCGTAGATAAGGCCGAGATGCTCGAGATCGCTCATCACGTTGCGGATGGTCGCCGGCGACAACGAGGACGGCAGGATGCGCGACAGGCTGCGCGATCCCACCGGTTCACCGTCCCTGAGGTAGGAATCGACGATGCGCCGGAAGATGTCGCGCGAACGCATGTCGAGCGACTGGAGCGCGGGCGACTGCGAAGCGGGATCGACTGCCTTGGTCATACGGCCAAAAACCTCCGGCCCAAGGATATAGACTTACACTGCACCCGCGCAACCCGGTGTCTGTGTGAGATCACCCGGTGTCTGTGTCAGATCGTCAGGCCATTTTCCTTTGCGCCACGCGTCCCATGCGGTTACAAGCCGGCCAAGATTCCGAAAAATGACAAGAAAGCAGCCTGAATGCGCCCTTCCAAACGCCAATTCGACGAAATGCGTGCCATCTCCTTCGAGCGCGGCGTCTCCAAGCATGCCGAAGGCTCATGCCTGGTGAAGTTCGGCGACACGCATGTCCTGTGCACGGCCAGCCTCGAGGAAAAAGTGCCGGGCTGGATGCGCAATTCCGGCAAGGGCTGGGTGACGGCCGAATACGGCATGCTGCCGCGCTCGACCGGCGAGCGCATGCGCCGCGAGGCTTCGGCCGGCAAGCAGGGCGGCCGCACGCTGGAAATCCAGCGGCTGATCGGCCGCTCCCTGCGCGCCGTGGTCGACCTGCAGGCGTTGGGCGAGCAGCAGATCACCGTCGACTGCGACGTCATCCAGGCCGACGGCGGCACCCGCACCGCCTCGATCACCGGCGGCTGGGTGGCGCTATACGACTGCCTGCGCTGGATGGAAGCGCGCCAGATGGCCAGCGTCGCCAAGGTGCTGAAGGACCATGTCGCGGCGATCTCCTGCGGCATCCATGACGGCCAGCCGGTCATCGACCTCGATTACATCGAGGATTCCGCGGCCGGCACCGACGCCAATTTCGTCATGACCGGCAAGGGTGGCATCGTCGAGATCCAGGGCACCGCCGAGGGCGAGCCTTTCTCCGAGGAGCAGTTCGCGGACTTGATGGGCCTGGCCAAGAAAGGCATCCAGAGGTTGGTGAGTCTGCAGCAGATGGCGGTGGCTTAGTTTTTCGATGTCGAGTTTGAGCGCCCCCCTCTGGCCTGCCGGCCATCTCCCCCTCAAGGGGGGAGATCGGATGCCGTTTCGGCTTTCGCTAACCTCCGGCTTTGCAGGGTGCGCGACAATGCAGAAGCTGCCAATCTCCCCACCTGAGGGGGGTGAGGCGTGGTCCGCGAAGCGGACGGAAAGCCAATTGCTTGGCTTTCCGAACAACGAACGCCCAGAGCGGCAGCGAAGGGCCGGGGCCGGCAGGCCAGAGGGGGGCGCCTCGTGACGCCCTCGGCCATCCTTGAATCCGCTCTCTACGTCACCGATCTTCCCGCAGCGGAAACCTTCTACACCGACATCCTCGGCCTCAATCTCCTCGGCAAGGTCGACGGCCGCCACCTCTTCTTCCGCTGCGGGCCGGGCGTGCTGCTCGTCTTCAACGCCGAGGCGACGAAAGTGCCGCCGGCGCCTGACGCCAGGCTGCCGGTGCCGCCGCATGGCGCGGTCGGCCAAGGTCATCTGTGCTTTACGGCGACCGGCGATGGAATCGCCGGCTGGAAAGCCCATCTCGCGGCGAAGAAGATCGCCATCGAAAGCGAATTCGAGTGGCCGCAGGGCGGCCGTTCGATCTATATACGCGATCCCTCGGGCAATTCGATCGAATTCGCCGAGCCACGAATCTGGGGCCTTTGATGCATTCTCTTGATGGCAAGAAGATCGTCGTCGCCAGCCACAATGAAGGCAAGCTGCGCGAATTCGCCGACCTGATGGGACCGTTCGGCTTCGAAGCGAAGTCAGCCAAGGAGTATGGCCTGCCGGAGCCGGACGAGACCGGCACCACCTTCGAGGAGAACGCCTACATCAAGGCGCTCGCCGCCGCCAAGGCGACCGGCCTGCCGGCGCTGTCGGACGATTCCGGCCTGTGCGTCGACGCGCTTGATGGCGCGCCCGGCGTCTACACCGCCAACTGGGCCGAAACCCCGGATGGCAGCAGAGATTTCGGCATGGCCATGCAACGCACCGAAGTGGCGCTGCAGGAAGTCGGAGCGGCCTTGCCGCAACAGCGCAAGGGACGCTTCGTCGCCGTCATCTGCCTGGCGTTTCCCGACGGCGAGGCCGAATATTATCGCGGCGAGGCCGAGGGCACGCTGGTCTGGCCGCCGCGCGGCGAACTCGGCTTCGGCTATGATCCTGTGTTCCTGCCCGATGGCTTCGAGAAAACCTTCGGCGAGATGAGCGCTGAGGAAAAGCATGGCTGGAAGCCCGGCCAGGCCACGGCGCTGTCGCACCGCGCGCGTGCCTTCCAGAAATTCGCCGAGGCGAGATTGGGCTCGGCATGAGCATGCTGCTCGACCGGGCGCCCGGCTTCGGCGTCTATGTCCACTGGCCATTCTGCGCGGCCAAATGCCCCTATTGCGACTTCAACAGCCATGTCCGCCACCAGCCGGTCGACCAGGAGCGCTTTGCCGCCGCCTTCGAGGCCGAACTGGCGACGATGCGCGAGCGCACCGGGCCGCGCGAGGTGACCAGCGTTTTTCTCGGCGGCGGCACGCCCTCGCTGATGAAGCCGGAAACCGTGGCCAGGGTTCTGGACGCCGTGGCGAAGAACTGGACTGTGCCTGACGGCATCGAGGTGACGCTGGAGGCCAATCCGTCCTCGGTCGAGGCCGAACGCTTTCGCGGCTACCGGGCAGCCGGCGTCAACCGCGTGTCGCTCGGCGTGCAGGCGCTGAATGACAGGGATTTGCGCTTCCTCGGCCGGTTGCACAATGTCGAAGAGGCCCTGCACGCCATCGGCCTCGCGCGGGAACTATTCCCAAGGCTGTCCTTCGACCTCATCTATGCCCGGCCCGGCCAGACGCCGGAGGCTTGGGCATCGGAGTTGGAACAGGCGATCGGCCATGCCGCCGACCATCTGTCCCTCTACCAGCTGACCATCGAGGAGGGCACGCCGTTCCACGCCCTGCACGCGGCAAAGAAATTCATCATTCCCGACAATGACCACGCCGCCGACCTCTATGCGCTGACGCAGGAGATTACATCGGCGCATGGTTTGCCGGCTTACGAGATTTCCAATCACGCAAGGCCGGGTGCCGAGAGCCGGCACAACCTCACCTATTGGCGCTATGGCGAATATGTCGGCGTCGGGCCGGGCGCGCATGGCCGCTTCGTCGAGAATGGTCGCCGCACGGTGACGATCGCCGAGCGGATGCCGGAAACCTGGGCCAATCTGGTCGAAGCCAAGGGCCACGGCGTCACCGGCGGCGAAATCCTGACGCGTTCGGAAGAGGCCGACGAATTCCTGCTGATGGGCCTGCGGCTCGCCGAAGGCATCGACCTCTCCCGCTACGAGGCGTTCTCCGGACGCGGCCTGTCGTCAGCACGGCTGTCGATGCTGCAGGGAGAGGGGCTGGTGGCGCCGATCGGCAATGCGCGCCTGCGCGCCACGGCCGCCGGCATGATCGTGCTCGACGCCGTGGTCGCCGATCTGGCGCGGTAGGCAGGTAGCTTTGCCTGCGCCAAGCTCCTCCCGCCTCGTCATCCACGGGCGGAGCGACGCGAAGCGGCGCGCAGACCCGAGGATCCATGCCGCGACGGCTGCTGCGGGGCGTCACGGTCCAGAATGGGCATGCCTGCTCTGCCACTTGTCCCATTCAAACAATAGATTTCGTTGCCGGCGCATCTTCTCCACGCCAGCTTTCCAAATTCTGCACCGTAGCGAAAATTCAGAAGTCACGGAATGGATCCTCGGGTCTTCGCGACGTCGCTTCGCTCCTGCTCCGCCCGTGGATGACGAAGGTGGGGAAGCCTCGTCCAATCTCCGAAGCTTAGGATTGCACTTCTGAAGGCACGCGTTTCACGGTATCTCGGTTAAGAACATCCGCGAAGGCCACCTTGATGAACCTGACCGTATCCTCCTGGCAATTCTGGGCATTGCTCTCGGCTGCGTTCGCTGCCCTGACGGCGATCTTCGCCAAGGTTGGCATCGAGAACATCAATTCCGATTTCGCCACCTTCATCCGCACGGTCATCATCCTGATCGTGCTCGGTGCCATCCTGCTTGCCAGCGGCCAGTTCCAGTCGCCGGCCACGATCTCGGCAAAGACTTGGGCTTTCCTAGGCCTGTCCGGTCTGGCGACCGGCGCGTCATGGCTCTGCTACTTTCGGGCGCTCAAGATCGGCAATGCGGCGCAGGTGGCGCCGATCGACAAGCTAAGCGTCGTGCTTGTGGCGGTGTTTGGCGCGGCCTTTCTCGGCGAGCGGTTGTCCGGAGCGAATTGGCTTGGCGTCGCCCTTATCGCGGCGGGCGCGGTGCTGGTCGCCTATCGAGGCTAGTTGCGCGCCGTTGCGGGCATTCTTTGTTTCAAGACGGGTGATGAAGATATCGAAGCGATTGGGCATCGTCCGGTCAGTGCTCCGTCGTGCTATCGGGTTTGTTGTCGGAAAGCCTGACGTTGGTCGGCAAAGCGCTCACGGCTTGCTCTTTGGCCAGGCTGTGCTCGGTCTTGGCAGATAGGCGCTTGTCCCTGGGCGCGGCACCGCGCTTGCGGCCGGCATAGTAGGGCTCGAAAGCGTCCTGTATCTTCAGGCTGTCCATCCTGTCCTCCTCCGGAATCAGGGGGCTAATCTGCCAACGCCGGTTTGGTTCCCCACTGTGGCAAAGGAAAGGCGAATTCCTTACATCGGCGTCAGCTTTTGCAAGCCCGCGTCAGCCGTGCCAAACAGGGCTGAATGGAGAAGTCATCGGTGACCGCAGAGACGAGCAAGCGCAGCTATGTGGTCGGGCGGACCGAGATCGCGGCACGGCCATTGGAGCCGGCGCTCTATCTGGTGGCGACGCCGATCGGCAATCTCGCCGACATCACGCTGCGCGCGTTGGAGACGCTGGCCGCCGCCGACATCGTTGCTTGCGAAGACACGCGGGTGTCGCGCGTGCTGCTCGACCGCTACGGCATTCGCCGCCGCACCACGGCCTATCATGAACACAATGCCGGCGAGGCCGGGCCGAAGCTGATATCGGCACTTCAGGCCGGGCAGAGCGTGGCGCTGATCTCCGATGCCGGCACGCCGCTGGTATCCGATCCCGGCTACCGGCTGGTCGGCGAGGCGCTCGACCACGGCATCCGCGTCGTGCCTATCCCCGGCCCGTCAGCGCCGCTGGCGGCCCTGACGGCATCCGGCCTGCCCTCCGATGCCTTCCTGTTCGCCGGCTTCCTGCCGGTCAAATCAGGGCAGCGGCTGACACGGCTGGAAGCACTGAAGGCCGTGCCGGCGACGCTGATCTTCTTCGAATCGCCGCGCCGGCTGGCTGACTCCCTGGCTGGCATGGTCGAAGCGCTCGGCGGCGAGCGCAAGGCCGCTATCGGCAGGGAATTGACCAAGACTTTTGAGGAGATGCGCACCGGTACGCTGCAGGCGCTGGCCGACCACTATGCCGCGGCCGATACGCCGAGAGGCGAAATCGTCGTCTGCGTCGGTCCGGCCGAGGCCAGGGTCGACGAGCCCGCAGACATCGACCGTCTGCTTCTGTCGCTTGCCGCCGAAATGCCGGCCTCCAAGGCGGCCGCGGAAGCCGCGAAGATGACCGGCGGCCAGAAACAGGCCCTCTATCGGCGGCTGCTTGACCTCAGGGAGACTTCTGGAGAAAGCGACAGTGGCTGAGCGCCCAAGCGTCAGCCGCCAAAAGGCCTATCGACGCGGTCATCGCGGCGAATGGCTGGCGGCGGCAGCACTGATGATGAAGGGCTACAGAATCCTTGCGCGCCGCCACCGCACACGCTTCGGCGAGATCGACCTGATCGCGCGGCGCGGCGATCTGGTGCTGTTCGTCGAGGTCAAGGCGCGCCGCACGCTGATGGAAGCCATGGAGGCGATCGGTCACGAATCGGAGCGTCGCATAGAAGGCGCGGCTGACATCTGGCTGTCACGCCAAGCGGACTATGGCAGATTGTCGATGCGCTTCGACATGGTCGCCGTGCTGCCTTGGCGCTGGCCGGTGCATGTCGAGAATGCATTTTACGGGAGGAGTTGAGGGGCCACTTACGGGCGTTGCTCGCCCTTCGCTGGCTCAGGGCGTTCGTCGTTCGGAAAGCCAAGCAATTGGCTTTCCGTCCGCTTCGCGGACCACTCCTCACCCCCAGATCATCAGCGCCATCAACCCGACACCGCCGACCACCAGCCGCCACCAGCCGAACAGCGCGTAGCCGTTGCGCGAAACGTAATCGAGCAGGAAGCGTACGACGATAAGCGCCGTGACGAAGGCGGCGACGAAGCCGACGGCGATGATCGGCAGGTCGGCACTGCTCAGCACGTTGCGGTTCTTGAACAGGTCGAAGGCGAAGGCGCCGACCATGGTCGGGATCGCAAGGAAGAAGGAAAATTCAGCGGCAGCGCGCTTATCGACGCCCAAAAGCAGGGCGCCGACGATGGTCGAGCCCGAACGCGATGTGCCGGGAATGAGCGACAGGCACTGGAAAAGCCCGATCTGCAGGTAAAGCCGGGTCGGGAAGCGCTCGACGTCGCGGTAGACCGGCTTGAGGTTCATGTGGTCCACCGCCAGCAGCACGACGCCGCCGATGATCAGCATGATGCAGATCAGCCTCGGCGATTCGAACAGCACCGTCTTAATGAAATCATGCGCCAGCGCGCCGATGATCGCCGCCGGCAGGAAGGCGATCAGGATGCCGATGGCGAAATGCCGCGTCAGCCGGTCATGCGGCAGTTCGAGCAGCATCTTCCACAGGCGGCGGAAATAGACGCTGAGGATCGCCAGGATGGCGCCGAGCTGGATCAGGATCTCGAAGGCCTTGCCGGTCGAATGGAAGCCGAGGAAATGACCCGCAAGCAGAATATGGCCGGTCGACGACACCGGGATGAACTCGGTCAACCCCTCCAGCAGGCCGAGCAGCAGGGCTTCGACGATGGTCTGGCTTTCCATGGCTACCTCGGCATTGGCGTGACGGCTGACAGAAGGGCTTGCTTGTCATGGCGTTGAAGTCCCCCTATAGGTCGCAACACCCTGACGGCCCGCTAACCGGGCGGCCAAGACTTACCGGTGCGCCCTGCGATTCGCCAGTGCGCTTTATCATCGCGGAACCATGCTGACGCTTTTCCACCATCCCATGTTCGCCACCTGCCGCTTCGTCCGCCTCGCATTCGGCGAGTATGGCGAGGAGCTGGCTTTGATCGAGGAAAAGCCGTGGACCCGGCGCAAGGAGTTCCTGGCGCTGAACCCGGCCGGAACGCTGCCGATCCTGCTGGCCGAAGGCGACGTGCCGATCGTCGGCGCGACGGTGATTTCGGAGTATCTCGATGAAACGCGCGGCGTGCTGAAGCGCGACAAGCGGCTGTTCGCCGAGGACCCGATGCAGCGCGCCGAAATCCGCCGGCTCATCGACTGGTATCTCAACAAGGCTGAAAGTGAAGTCACTCGCCATCTGGTGCGCGAGCGCGTGCTGAAGCCGGTCATGCCGGAAACCGCTGGCGGCGGCTCGCCCGATTCGGGCGCGATCCGTGCCGCGCGCGCCAACATCCGCCAGCACATGAAATACACCAACTGGCTGGCCGGCACCCGCCATTGGCTGGCCGGTTCGAGGGTCACCTATGCCGACCTCGCGGCCGCGGCGACGCTGTCGGTGCTCGACTATCTCGGCGAGATCGACTGGCGCGAGCACAGCGCTGCACGCGAATGGTACACGCGGGTCAAGTCGCGGCCCTCCTTCCGGCCGCTTTTGACCGACCGGGTGCGCGGCCTGTCACCGGTGTCGCATTATGCGGACCTCGACTTCTGACGCCGCAAAGCTGCGCGCGCTGATCGACGCGGAGGCGCAGCGCGCCGGCTTCGATGCCGTTGCCGTCACCTCCCCCGATGCGATCCCGCTGGCGCCGGCGCGCCTGGCCGAATTCGTCGCTGATGGCTTTCATGGGTCGATGGACTGGATCGCCGAGACGCTTCAACGCCGCAGTGAACCAACGGCCCTCTGGCCACAGGTGCGCTCGATCATCGTGCTGGCGATGAACTACGGCCCCGACCGTGATCCGCGCGGCGTGCTGGCCAAGCGCGACCGTGGCGCCATCTCGGTCTATGCGCAAAACCGCGACTATCACGATGTGATGAAGGGCCGGCTGAAGGAGATCGCCGGCAAGCTCGTGGCACGCGCCGGCGGTGATGTGAAGGTGTTCGTCGACACCGCGCCGGTGATGGAAAAGCCGCTGGCCGAGGCCGCCGGGCTCGGCTGGCAAGGCAAGCACACCAATCTGGTCAGCCGCGAGCACGGCTCCTGGCTGTTCCTCGGCACCATCTTCACCACCGCCGAACTCGTGCCCGACCGCGCCGAGATCGACCATTGCGGCTCCTGCCGCGCCTGCCTCGACGCGTGCCCGACCGATGCCTTTCCGGCGCCCTACCGGCTCGATGCGCGGCGCTGCATCTCCTATCTCACCATCGAGAACAAAGGGCCGATTCCGCACGAGTTCCGCGAAAAGATCGGCAACCGCATCTATGGCTGCGACGACTGTTTAGCCGCCTGCCCGTGGAACAAATTCGCCAGGGCGGCTTCCGAAGCAAAACTCGTCGCGCGCGATGATTTGCGCGAGCCGCCGCTCGCCGACCTTTTGGGTCTCGATGACGCGGCCTTCCGCGCTTTCTTCTCCGGTTCGCCGATAAAACGCATCGGCCGCGACCGGTTCATCCGCAACGTGCTGATCGCCGCCGGCAATTCCGGCGATGCCTCTCTTGCCGACACTGTGCGCGCCTTGCTGGACGATGCCTCGCCGCTGGTCCGGGGCGCGGCAATATGGGCGCTGGCGCGGCTGGTGCCCGATGCCGAATATTCAGAACGGGCAGCCATCGGCCTGAAAACCGAAAGCGACGAAGCCGTGCGCGACGAATGGCGTCTGGCGCGGCCAACCAGGGCGAATGCATGAGCGAAAAGCAGATATTCATCTTCGGCGCCGGCTATTCCGGCAGGGCTTTTGCTCGGGCTAACAAAGGCGCCGCGACGATCTTCGGCACGACACGCTCGCCGGAAAAATTCGAGACGCTACGGCAGGCCGGTGTCGCGCCGCTCCTGTTCGACGGCGCGATGACGGATGAGATTGCCGATACGCTGGGAGAGACAACACATCTGGTGATTTCGGTCGCCCCGGAAGAGGCCGGCGATCCCGTGCTGAATGCCGCCCGCGCGGACATCATGACCCGGATGCCGGCGCTCGAATGGATCGGCTATCTCTCCACCGTCGGCGTCTACGGCAATTATGATGGCGCCTGGGTTGATGAAAGGGCGGAATGCCGGCCGGTGTCGAAGCGCTCGGTGATGCGGGTGGCCGCCGAAGGAGACTGGCTGGAGCTGAGCCGCGAGATCGGCCGACCGGGGGCGATCCTGCGCCTGTCCGGCATTTACGGCCCCGGCCGCAACGCGCTGGTCAATCTGGAAAACGGCACTGCAAGGCGGCTGGTCAAGCCGGACCAGGTGTTCAACCGCATCCATTGCGACGACATTGCCGGCGGCCTGTGGCAGCTCATCGAAGGCAATACAGGCGGCATCTTCAACGTCACCGACGACCTGCCGGCGCCGCCGCAGGATGTCGTCGCCTATGCCGCTTCGCTAATGGGTATCGAACCGCCGCCCGAAATTCCCTTCGACGCCGCCCAACTTTCGCCCATGGCGCGGTCCTTCTATGGCGAGAACAAGCGTGTCGCCAACGCGGCGATCAAGGCGGCGGGTTATTCCCTGCGGTTTCCAGACTACCGCGCCGCCTTCGACCATATGTGGGCAAGCGGCGATTGGCGTGACGGCGAAGCGCGCAGCCCGATGAAGCGCTGACGATCGAAGCCGCGGGTGCGGCGTGCTATGATTCGGCCTTGGGATTGCGGTGGAGAACCGGGTTTATGAAGACAGCGATGAGGCTATCTCTAGGCAAAACGCCCCTGTTGGCCGCTGCGCTCGGCCTGCTTGCCGTGCTTGGGTTAGCCGTTCAGCCGGCGAGTGCCGAGGAGCGGGCAAAAGACCTGTTCGGCGCCAAGAAACTGCCGGCCGCGACCGCGGCGCAGTCGATCGGATTCTATTCCAAGGGCTGTTTTGCCGGCGGCGTCGCCATTCCCTTGGACGGTCCGACCTGGCAGGTGATGCGGCCGTCGCGCAACCGCCGCTGGGGCCATCCGGCGATGATCGCAGTAGTCGAGAAATTGTCGCGCGACGCAGCGGCCGATGGTTGGCCAGGCCTGCTGATCGGCGACATTTCGCAGCCGCGCGGCGGCCCGATGCTGACAGGACATGCCTCGCACCAGATCGGGCTCGACGCCGACATCTGGCTGACGCCGATGCCCCGCCGCCCGCTGTCGATGGCGCAGCGCGAATCGATGAGCGCCACCTTGATGGTCGATGAGAAGACCCATCTGGTGAAGGACGCGCTGTGGACGCCAGCGCACACAAGGCTTCTGAAGCGGGCGGCGAGCTACGGCCAGGTCGAGCGCATCCTGGTCAATCCGGGCATCAAGAAAAAGCTCTGCGACACCGTCAAGGGCGACCGCTTCTGGCTGCGCAAGGTCAGGCCGTTCTGGGGCCACGACTATCATTTTCACATGCGCATCGGCTGCCAGCCGGGCTCGCCCGGTTGCAAGGCGCAGCAAGCGACGCCGGACGATGACGGTTGCGGCAAGCCGCTGGCCTGGTGGTTCACGCAGGAGCCTTGGCGGCCCACCAAGAACCCCGATGCGCCCAAGGCGCGCGACCTGATGACGATGGCGAACCTGCCGAGCGAGTGCCGCGCGGTGCTCGACGCGCCGGGGCCGTCGTCGGCCGAGGCGGCGACCTACCATGGCGGCGGCGTGCCGGTCGCGGCTGCCGCGCCCGAACCCGAAGCGCCCTCATTGCCCGCCACCCCGGCCGCCGCCGGCTTGCCAAGCACGATGAACGCTTTCACGGCGACGCCCGAGATCGGCGTGCCGCTGCCGCGACCGCGGCCGCCTGGAAACTGACGATCACGGCTTATAGCTTACAGGCAGGCTCAATCGGTTCAGCGCCTCATTTTTGCGAAACCGTGGCGGTTTGGCCGCAGAGCCGGCCTCAGCGCGCCGCCGGGGTCGAAAACCGTTTCCCTTTTCAAACCCATGCGCTAGTCAACGGAAGAACGGCCAGATGCCGTCAGGGGCGCCGGAGACGGACGAGAGCATGCCACGCACAGGCGACGACGATACTTTGTTGCGGTTTCCGATCCTGATCGGCGACATCGGCGGCACCAATGCGCGCTTTTCGATCGTGCTCGACGCCAATTCCGAGGCAGGCGAGCCGACCATCGTCCAGACGGCGAACTACAACACCATCGACGAGGCGATCCAGGCGGCCGTGCTCGACCGCTCGTCGGTGCGTCCCAATTCGGCGGTGCTGGCGGTGGCTGGCCCGGTCGACGGCGACGAGATCGAGCTGACCAACTGCCCCTGGATCGTCAAGCCGAGGAAAATGTTCGCCAGCCTCGGCCTGAGCGACATCGTCGTGCTCAACGATTTCGAGGCGCAGGCGCTGGCCGTCGTCGCGCTCGGCGAGGAGCACATGGAAAAGATCGGCGGCGGCACGCCGGAGCCCAATGCCGGGCGCGTCGTGCTCGGTCCAGGAACCGGGCTCGGCGTCGCCGGGCTGGTCCACGCGCTGCACCACTGGATACCGGTCCCCGGCGAGGGCGGCCATATGGACATCGGCCCGCGCACACCGCGCGATTTCGAGGTTTTTCCGCATATCGAGAAGCTCGAAGGCCGCGTTTCGGGCGAGCAGATCCTGTGCGGACGCGGTCTGGTCAATGTCTACCGGGCGGTGGCCAAGGCGGACGGCAAGCCGTCGCCCTTCACCACGCCGGCCGAGATCACTGCCGCGGCACTTGCGAAAACCGATCCGGTTGCAGAGGAAGCGCTGGAGATCTTCGTCACCTGCCTTGGGCGCACCGCAGGCGACCTTGCTCTGGTGTTCATGAGCCGCGGCGGCGTGTTCCTCACCGGTGGCATCGCGCAGAAGATCGTGCCGGCGCTGAAAGCCGGCAATTTCCGGGCCGCTTTCGAGGACAAGGCGCCGCACAGCGCGATGATGCGCACCATGCCGGTCTACGTCATCACCCACCCGCTGGCCGCACTTCTGGGCCTTGCCGCCTATGCCAGGAACCCCTTGCTGTTCGGTGTCCAGACGGAGGGCCGGCGCTGGCAGGCCTGAAAGCCAGCGAAGCGCTCGCGCCCCGCGACGAAGTTAATCAGGTGCGGGCATAGGCAATCAGGCCGCAGGGCGTTAAGAGGGGTGCCGAATTTGCAGCCCCGGTCCCACGAGGCGGAAAACCACAAAGCGCTCCCGATTTGACACTTCAAGCTCCAAACAAACAAAAAGCCCGGCCCGGCGAGGTCACAGCGGTGCTCCGCCGCATCCTCGCTGAAAACGGCAAAGAGTATCGCTGGACCTATGTCGTCGCCGTCTCTTGCCTGCTGATCGTTTCCGGCACCACTGCCTTCACGGCGTGGATCATGGCCCCGATGATCAACCAGATCTTCTACGAACGACGCGGCGATATGCTCTGGTTGATCTGCGCCGGTTTCATGGGGGCCTCCCTGCTGCGCGGCTTCGCCGGTTACGGCCAAGCAGTCGCGTTGGCCAGTATCGGCAACAATCTGGTCGCGCGCTACCAGAAGCGCAGCTTCGACCATCTGATGAAGCTCGGCGTCAACTTCTTCAACGATACGCGTTCCGGTCGGCTGGCGGCACAGGTCAGCGAGAATGTCGGCGGCGTTCGCGATCTGCTGTCGCTGACACTGACCTCCATCAGCCGCGACGCGGTCACGCTGGTCGCTCTCGTCGGCGTAATGATCTATCAGGATCCGGTGTTGTCGCTCAGCTCGCTGCTGATCGGCCCTCCACTGATCTGGGCCGTCGTCTATATCACCCGCCGACTGCGGCGTATCAACCGGGAATCCGTCCTGATCAATTCGCGGCTGAACGGGTCCGTGCAGGAGGCCACACAAGGCATCGCCATCGTCAAGGCCTTCACCTTGGAGGCCGAGCTGGCGCGCCGCATCGGCATCATGGCGGACACGGCCGAGCAGCGTAACAACAAGATCGCCCGCGTCTCGGAGCGGCTGTCGCCGATTTCCGAGATTCTGGGCGGTCTCGCCATCACCGCCGTGCTTGCCTATTCCGGCTACCGGGCGCTGTATCTTGGGCAGCCGCCGGGCGCGGTTTTCTCCTTCATCACCGCACTGATCATGGCTTACGATCCGGCAAGACGCCTGGCGCGCACACAGGTGGGCATGGAACGTGCCCTGGTCAACGCGCGCATGATCTACGAGTTGCTCGACCTGGAGCCGAAACAGGGCGACGCAGCCGATGCCGTCGAGGCGAGGATCACCACCGGCGAGGTGCGTTTCGACAATGTGACGTTCGGCTACAGCGCCGACATGCCGGTGCTTAGGGACCTGAGCTTTACCGCCGCGGCCGGCAAGGTGACGGCGATCGTCGGTGCGTCGGGCGCCGGCAAGTCGACGCTGGTGGCGCTCTTGCAGCGCTTCTACGACGTCGACCGGGGCAGCATCGAGGTCGATGGCCAGGACATCTCGAAGGTAACCAAGCATTCGCTGCGGCAGTCGATCGCCTATGTGGCGCAGGCGCCCTATCTGTTCGAGGGCACGATCCGCGACAACATCCGCTACGGCCGTCTGTCGGCCACGGACGCCGAGATCGAGCAGGCGGCGAAACAGGCGGCAGCCGACGAGTTCATCCGCCAGCAGCCGCAAGGTTACGACACGCCGGTCGGCGAAGGCGGCTCGACGCTTTCCGGCGGCCAGCGCCAGCGCGTCTCGATCGCCCGCGCCATCGTGCGCCAGGCACCGATCCTGCTGCTCGACGAGGCGACATCGGCGCTCGACAACGAAGCGGAGGCGCGCGTCCAGGAAGCGCTGACCCAAGTCATGCAAGGCCGCACGACCATCGTCATAGCGCATCGGCTGTCGACGGTGGTCAATGCCGACCACATCATCGTGCTGGAAGAGGGACGGTTGGTCGAGGAAGGCACCCATGCGACGCTGATGGCCGACCCGGACAGCATCTATTCCCGCTTCCACCGCATCCAGGGCAAGAAGGGACTGGGGCTTGTCGAGGACCGCGAGCCGATCCAAACTCCGGTCCGGGCCACGCGTGCGAAGAAGACTGCTGTGAGGAGCACATGAGCGAAGCAAGCGATATGGGCCTTGTGGTGGTGGGCGCTGCCGGCCGCATGGGCCAGACGCTGATCCGCGCCATCCACTCTATCCCCGGCGCGCGGGTCATCGGCGCGGTCGAGCGGGCGGGTTCGCCCTATCTGGGCAAGGATGCCGGCGAACTGGCGGGCATCGGCATCATCAATGTGCCGATCGGTGACGACCCGCTGCCGGTCTTCGCCAAGGCAGACGGCGTGCTCGATTTCACCACCCCGGCCTCATCAGTCGAATTCGCTGGCTACGCCGCGCAGGCGCGCATCGTTCACGTCGTCGGCACGACCGGGTGCACGGCCGACGACAATGCGAAAATCGCGGCGGCGGCGCGCCATGCGACCATCGTCAAGTCGGGCAATATGAGCCTCGGCGTCAATCTTCTGGCGGTGCTGGTCGAACAGGCGGCGCGCGCGCTCGATGCCGACGATTTCGACATCGAGATCCTCGAAATGCACCATAAGCACAAGGTCGACGCGCCATCGGGCACAGCGCTGCTGCTGGGTGAAGCCGCCGCCGCCGGGCGTGGTATTGAGCTTTCAGGCAATGACGTACGCGTCCGCGACGGCCACACCGGCGTGCGCAAGGCGGGCTCGATCGGCTTTGCCACCCTGCGCGGCGGCTCTGTGGTCGGCGACCACAGCGTGATGCTGGCCGGCACCGGCGAGCGCATCACGCTTGCCCACCATGCCGAGGACCGCGCCATCTTCGCTCGGGGCGCCGTCAAGGCGGCGCTTTGGGCGCGCGGCAAGAAGCCGGGGCTGTATTCGATGCGGGACGTGCTCGGCCTCAGCTGAGCGGCCAATCTGCCAACCTGAAGGGAGCAAACATGTCGAGAACCCTCGTGCTCGTGCGTCACGGCCAGAGCGAATGGAATTTGAAGAACCTGTTCACCGGCTGGCGCGACGTCGACCTGACCGAGCAGGGTCACGCCGAGGCCAAGGCCGCCGGCCAGAAACTCATGGCGCGTGGCATGAAATTCGACATCGCCTTCACCTCGGCGCTGATCCGGGCGCAAAAAACCTGCCAGCACATTCTCGACGCGGTCGGCCAGAGCGATCTGAAAACCATCCGCGACCAGGCACTCAACGAGCGCGACTATGGCGACCTCTCCGGCCTCAACAAGGACGACGCCCGCAAGAAATGGGGCGAGGAGCAGGTGCATGTCTGGCGCCGCTCCTACGACGTGCCGCCGCCCGCCGGCGAAAGCCTGAAGGACACCGGCGCCCGAGTCTGGCCCTATTACCTGCACGATCTGCAGCCGCATGTGCTGCGCGGCGGCACCGTGCTGGTCGCCGCCCACGGCAACTCCCTGCGCGCGCTGATCATGGCGCTCGACGGCAAGTCGGGCGAGGAGATCGTCAAGCTGGAACTCGGCACCGGCGTGCCGGTCATCTACCAGCTCAACGCCGATTCCACCGTCGCTTCGAAGGAAGTGCTGGACGACTGAGCCGGCGAACGGAGCAACCGCGAAAAAAGCGCGTTGACAGCAATCGCTTGCCCGCTTACATGAGCCCGCACCAGCCCAGATGGCGGAATTGGTAGACGCGCACGGTTCAGGTCCGTGTTCCGCAAGGAGTGGAGGTTCGAGTCCTCTTCTGGGCACCAAATTAACGGTTCAGAAACTTAGAGAAAAAGCCCGGCTCGTCCGGGCTTTTTCTTTTCAGCCAACCTCCCCTCGCGGCTAGCTCCTCAACAAACCGCTTCAAACTCCGCGCCCGCTTCGTTACGCTCAAAACCATGGCTCAATCCACCACCCAGATCTTCGGTGCCCGCCGCGACCAGGCGTTCCCCACGCTGGCCGCGGTGGATATCGACCGCATGCGCCGGTTCGGCGAGGCCAGCTTCTATGCAGCCGGCGAGCACATCATCGAAGCCGGCGATGTGGCGCCCGGTCTGATCGTCGTGCTGTCGGGCAGCGTGGACATCACCCAGGACGGCGGGCTCGGCCGGCGCGAGACGATCGTCACGCATGGCCCAGGCAGCTTCGTCGGCGAGCTGGCGCAGCTTTCGGCCCGTCCCTCGCTGGTCAATGCGCAGGCCGCCGAACCGGTGGAGGCGTTTGTCATCGCCTCGCAGCGGCTGCGCGACCTGATGGTGCAGGAGGCCAATCTCGGCGAGCGCATCATGCGGGCGCTGATCCTGCGCCGCGTCGGGCTTTTGGAGAGCGCCAAGAGCGGGCCGATCATCATCGGACCCCAGGACAATGCCGACGTGTTGCGGCTGCAGGGTTTCCTCGCCCGCAGCGGCCAACCGCACCGCGTGCTCGATTCCGGCAGCGACCCCTGCGCCAAAACCCTGGTAGAACGCTTCGAGGTCGATCCGCACCACCTGCCGATCGTGCTCTGTCCAAACGGCAGGCTGCTGATGAATCCCGGCGAAAAGGACCTCGCCCGCTGCATCGGCCTGCTGCGGCCGATCGATGCCGATACGGTGTATGACGTGGCCATCGTCGGCGCCGGCCCGGCAGGGCTGGCGGCGGCGGTCTATGCGGCCTCCGAGGGGCTATCGACGATCGTGCTCGATTGCCGCGCCTTCGGCGGACAGGCCGGTGCATCCTCGCGCATCGAGAACTATCTTGGTTTCCCCACAGGCATTACCGGCATGGCGCTGATGGCGCGCGCCTACAACCAGGCGCAGAAATTCGGCGTCGAAATGGTCATCCCGGACGAGGCGAAGCTTTTGAGCGCCGCCTCCGACGCGTCTGGCGCCCGCTATCTGCTCGATGTCGGTGATGGCGAGACCGTGCGCACGCGCAGCGTGGTGATCGCCAGCGGCGCGCGCTATCGCCGCCTCGACATCGCCAATCTGGCGCGGTTCGAGGGAACGTGCGTGCACTATTGGGCGTCGCCCATCGAAGGCCGGCTTTGCGCGGACCAGGAAGTGGCGCTGGTCGGCGCCGGCAATTCGGCCGGGCAGGCGGCTGTCTACTTGGCCAGTCATGCGCGCAAAGTGGCGCTGCTGGCGCGCGGTGGCAGCCTCGATGCCAGCATGTCGCGCTACCTGGTCGAACGCATCAAGGCGCAGCCTAACATCGAGGTGCTGACCGGGACCGAAATCGAGGCGCTGGACGGCGAAGAGGGCAATCTTGGCACGGTGCGATGGCGCGACCGCGCCAGCGGCGCGGAAACGACGCGCCCGATCCGCCATCTCTTTCTCTTCATCGGCGCCGACCCGAACACCGATTGGCTGGCGAATTGCGATGTGGCGCTGGACGCAAGGGGGTTCGTGCGCACCGGATCGGAGCTGGGATCGGCGCAGATGGAGACGAGCCGCAGCGGCGTGTTCGCCATCGGCGACGTCCGCGCCGGTTCGGTCAAACGCGTCGCGGCGGCTGTCGGCGAAGGCGCCCAGGTGGTCGCGGCATTGCATGCCTATCTCGCGCGCGCGGACGCACCTCAAACAGCAGGGAGACCATGATGGATGAATGCAGGCATACGCGCGACATCAGGAAGGTGACGCCGAGTGCGCTCGGCTGCGAGGAGTGCCTGAAGAGCGGGTCGCAATGGGTGCATTTGCGGCTCTGCCGCACCTGCGGCCATGTCGGCTGCTGCGACGACTCGCCCAACCGCCACGCCACCAAACATTTCCACGCCACCAAGCATCCGATCATCGAGGGCTACGATCCGCCGGAAGGCTGGGCATGGTGCTATGTCGACGAGGTGTTTGTCGACCTCGGCGACGACGTGACCCTGCAGAACGGCCCGATCCCGCGCTTTGTTTGAGCGGCGGCGCATGGCGACGGAATCCCGGGAAAAGCGCGATCCGTCCGGGCTTCATTGGCGGCGGTTTCCCTGCTGAACGGCCTGGCAGTCAGTCAGCGAAATACAGATATCCCAGCCACCCGGCCAGCACGATCGAGGCAGTCCAGATACAAACAATGATCACCGCCGCGTAGCGGCTCACCGGCCTGTCGGCGGCCAGCGCGGCGGTCTTTCTGTGTTCCGCCATCACCTCGGGCGGTATCATCCTGACCACGGCAAGGACGCCCAAAGGGACAAGGATGACGTCGTCGAGATAGCCGATCACCGGAATGAAATCGGGGATCAGGTCGATTGGCGACAAGGCATAGCTTGCAACACACACGGCAAGCGCCTTGGCGTACCAGGGTGTTCGGGGATCGCGAGCAGCGAGGTAGAGCGCATGCACATCGCGCTTGATCGTTCGGGCCCACTCATTCAGTGCCATCGGATGATTTTAGCGCCAAATGAAAACCGCCGATAGCGCCCGCCAGGCGCCTGCCTCCGAGAGCATCTCGAAGAGCCGATGACCGCCGGTCTACCGCACGGAGCCGGTGACGGTCGGGTCGATCATGCTGGGAACGGACTTGCGTTCGTTGCCGGCAAGCGCCGCTATGATCAGCAGGCTGGCAACCACCGGGACAAACAGGATGGCAACGCGAGCTTGCACGTAAAAGATGGCGCGCCATTCATTGCGCTTGTCGGGGCTGTTGCTCATCATACTCACTTTGTCGGTCCCCCACGCGGTGACATAGCCGCAAACGGTTAAACAACTCCTTCCGACTTCGTTAACCCAGCGGAATTGAGGCGAAATTCCCGGGCGATCCCAGAGATGGCGATGCCAGGCTTCAGTTCAGCCCGATAAGCCTGGCGCCCTGCCGGAACAGCGCCACGGCGTCCGGTTCGAAGCGGAAGGTGCCGATGAAATCGTCGGCGCAATAGTCCGGCCTTGTCTTGCGGATGGCGGCGGCGAAGCCGCGCGCCTCTTCGAGCCGTCCGGCCAGCGCCAGGCAGTGCGCGGCGATCGCCAGTATGATGGCGTGGGCGTTGGGCCGCGCCGCCGCCTTCAGCGCCCATTCGGCCGCTTCCGCGAACTGGCCGAGCCGGACATGCGCCATGGCGCGTGCGCCCAGCATGCCGAACAGCAGCGGGTCGAACGGGCTGAGATGGCGCGAGTGATCCGAAGAGCCTATCGCCGCTCGCGGGTCGCCCGACTGCGAATGCACGAAGGACAGCGCGTAGTGGCCGAGCGCGAAGTTGGGGCTGAGATCGACAGCTCGCTCGAGTTCGAACAGCGAACCGTCCTGCTCGCCGCGCAGCCACAGCGCCCGGCCCATCGCCCAATGCGCGGCCGGATTGTGGTCGTCGACCAGCAGGCTGTGTCCGGCGCTCTCGAAGGCCAGCGCGCTTTCGCGGTCGCGGTCGCCCCAGCGCTGGAAGGCGTTCTGCCAGTGGGTGAAGGACAGGCCGGCATAGGCGCGGGCAAAGGTCGGGTCGAGCTGCAAGGCCTGGGCAAAGAAATGCCGCGCCTGTTCGTTTTCCGCCTGGGTGAAGCGGTACATGTGCCAGAGGCCGCGATGGTAGGCCTCCCAGGCGTTGAGCGAGCTGGGCGCCTTCAGCATGGCGCGGTTGCGCTCGACGGTTTCGATCTCGGCCGAGATCGAGGAGACGATGCTGTTGCCGATGTCGTCGAGCACGGAAAAGACGTCATCGGGCCTGCGCTCGAACGTCTCGGCCCAGACGATCCTGGCGCTGCGAACCTCGATCAGTTCGACGCTGACGATGAGGCGGCCGGCCGGGCTGCGTACCGTGCCAGTGGCGACATAGTCGACATTCAGCCGCCGGCCGGCATCCTCGGGCGCGATGTTCTTCTCGGCCAGTGCAAACACCGATCCGCGCGCGATGACGAAGAAATCCCTGAGCTTGGCCAGGCGGGTGATGATGTCGTGGGTGAAACCATCGGCCAATCCGCCGCGCGTGCCGCCGCTCTCCTCGACAAACGGCATCACCGCCAGCGACGCGTGGCTGGGCTCGACCGGGCCGGGTACGGTGGGCATGGTGGCCACCAGTGGCGATAGCGTGGACTGGCAGGCCGCCCGAAGCGAGGTGGCCGACTGTCGGTCACGGATCGCCCGCCAGGCCGCGCGAAGCGGTGCGAAATCGAGCTCCTCCGACCGGAACAATCGCTCCGCCGAAGCCAGGTGCTGCTCTGCCGCGCCGGCCTCGCCGCGCCCTGCCAGACCGGTCAGCAGTGCTGCATGCGCACGCGTGTCGAACGGCGCCAGTTCCACCCATGTGTCGAGATGGGCGATCGCCTCCTCACTATGCGCCGGCAGGCTCGCGACAAGCCGTTCCAGCACGGCGGCATGGCAAGCGCTGAAGCGGCGGCGCTGCGCGATCAGCCAGCTGTTGAAATGCGGGCTGCGCTCGAGCTCCAGCCCGTCGAGGAAATCGCCGGCAAACAGTTTGGCCAGCGCCCGCAAGCGGTCGACCTCAAGGCTGCCGATCCCTTGCTTGGCGGCCTGGCTGACCTCCAGCGCATCGACCAGGCAATCGCTGAGATCCAGCGCGACCGTGTCGCCCTGTGTCGCGACCCGGGGTCGGCCCGGCGCGTCGAGTGCGCCGCGCAGCTTGCTCAGGCACCAGCGCAGCTCGCCCCTTGGATCGTTCGGCACATCCCACAGCAGCTCGCACAGACGGCTGCGGCTGACAGGATGCGGCGCCAGCGCCAGATAGGCCAACAGAGCGCGCAGCTTGCGTGACGACGGCAACGTAACCGGCACATCATTGCGGGAGATCGCCAGCGTTCCGAGCAGGCGCACGGAAAGGACCGGCATGTCGCCGTCCGGCCTCGATCGGCTGGATTCCACGTGCGTTTCCACGCCTGCTCCCACGCTGGCCTGTCGGCCTCTCCTGTATCACCAAACACGACACGGCGCATCCGGCAGCGGATTTCAGCGCCGGATGCAGCCATTGCCGCTGTGCGGCATGTCAGTCCTAGCGCGGCAAGGTCACCAAACCTCGCCGCCCGACCCGCCGGTTTGTAACCGGCCCGTGAAGACAAGACGCAATGACAATCAAGGAGACCAAGATGTTGCAGCAGCAGAAGATTAGAACCACGGCCGGGCGCGGCCGCCTGTTCGACAGCATTCTCGACACCGTCGGCGACACGCCGGTGGTTCGCATCAACAATCTCGGACCATCCCACGCGACGATCTACGTCAAGGCCGAGTACTTCAATCCCGGCGCCTCGGTGAAGGACCGGCTGGCGCTCAACATCATCGAGGAGGGCGAGCGCAGCGGTGCGCTGAAGCCGGGCCAGACGGTGGTCGAGGCGACCAGCGGCAACACCGGGATCGGCCTCGCCATGGTCTGCGCGCAAAAGGGCTATCCGCTGGTCGTCACCATGGCCGACAGTTTTTCGGTCGAGCGCCGCAAGCTGATGCGCATGCTGGGCGCCAAAGTGGTGCTGACGCCGCGCGCTGAAAAAGGTTTCGGCATGTACAAGAAGGCGGTGGAACTGGCCGAGGCCAATGGCTGGTTCCTCGCCCGCCAGTTCGAGACGGCCGCCAATGCCGCCATCCACGAGGCGACGACGGCGCGCGAGATCGTCAATGATTTCGCCGGCTCGCGGCTCGATTGCTTCGTCACCGGCTATGGCACCGGCGGCACGGTGGTGGGCGTGGCGCGCGTGCTGCGCCGCGAGCGTCCGGAAACCCGCATCGTGCTCTCCGAGCCGGCCAACGCGCAGCTCATCGGCAGCGGCAAGGTCCAGCAGCGCGGCGCCGATGGTGCCCCCGCCGCCAGCCATCCGGCCTTCGAGCCGCACCCGATCCAGGGCTGGACGCCGGACTTCATCCCCAACGTGCTGCAGGAGGCGATCGACACCAGCCTCTATGACGAGGTGATGCCGATCGCCGGGCCCGAGGGCATCAAATGGGCCAGGGAATTGGCGCGGAAAGAGGGCATCTTCACCGGCATTTCCGGCGGCGCCACCTTCGCCGTGGCACGGCAGGTCGCGGAGAAGGCGCCGGCCGGCGCGGTGATCCTGTGCATGCTGCCCGACACCGGCGAGCGCTACATGTCGACGCCGCTGTTCGACGGGATCGAGGCCGAGATGGATGCCGAGGAGGCCGCCCTGTCGCGCTCGACGCCCGGCTGCCAGTTCCCGGCGACTTGACGGGAGATCTGGTATGGACGCCATGCAAGAAAACCTCGGCCTGGTGGCCGAGGAAACGCTCGACCCCCTGGACTGGGCCGATGTGCAGGCCCTGTCGCACCGCGTCATCGACGATGCGGTCGATTATCTCCGCGATGTGCGCGACCGCCCGGTCTGGCGGGAGATGCCGGCCGATGTGAGAGAGGCCTTCTCGGCGCCGCTGCCGCGCTCGCCGGCGCCGCTTGCCGCCGTCTATGGCGAGGTCTCGCGCACGGTGATGTCCTATCCGATGGGCAACATCCATCCGCGCTTCTGGTCCTGGTATATGGGGTCGAGCAACTTCACCGGCGCGCTCGGCGACTTCCTGGCGGCCATCCAGGGCTCGAACCTCGGCGGCGGCAACCACGCCGCCGGGCTGATGGACAGCCAGGTGGTGAACTGGTGCAAGGAGATGCTGGGCTTTCCAGCTTCTGCCGGCGGCACGCTGGTCAGCGGCGGCTCGATGGCCAACATCATAGGGCTGACCGTGGCGCGCAACGTCAAGGCCGGCATCGACGTGCGCGAGCATGGCGTTGCTGCCATCGAGAAGCCGCTGCGCTTCTACGGCTCGGAGCAGATACACTCGTGCCACCGCAAGGCGATGGAGGCACTCGGCCTCGGCAACCGGGCACTGCGCCGCATCCCGACCGATGCCGGGCTGCGCATCGATATCGCTGCCTTGCGTGCGGCGATCACTGAGGACCGCGCGGCAGGGTTCAAGCCGGCCTGCGTCATCGGTACGGCCGGCACCGTCAACACCGGGGCGATCGACGATTTGCAGGCGCTTGCGAAGCTGGCACATGAGGAAGGCCTCTGGTTCCATGTCGATGGCTGCATCGGTGCACTGATCGCCATTGCGCCTGAAAACGCGCATCGCGTCGCCGGCATCGAACGGGCGGATTCGGTCGCGCTCGATCCGCACAAATGGCTGCACGCGCCGTTCGAGGTCGGCTGCGCCCTGGTCAGGGATGCCGCCGCGCATCGCGGAACCTTCGCTGTGACGCCGGAATATCTGGAATCGACGCCGCGCGGCCTCGCCTCCGGCGAATGGCTGCATGATTACGGCCTGCAGACGTCGCGCGGTTTTCGCGCGCTGAAGGTGTGGATGGCGCTGAAGGAGCACGGTGTCGAGAAATTCGGCCGCCTGATCGACCAGAACATTGCCCAGGCTGTCTACCTTGCCGGCTTGATCGAGGCCGCGCCACAGTTGCAGCTGGCGGCATCGCCGACCGTCAACATCGTCTGCTTCCGCTATCAGCCCGGTCTGACAGGCGAGGCTCTTAAGGCGCTCAACACGGAGATCATGCTGCGGCTGCAGGAACAGGGCATTGCGGCCCTTTCGGACACCACGGTGCATGGCGAGCACTGGTTGCGCGTGGCGATCACCAATCATCGCACACGGCGCGAGGATCTAGACCTTCTGGTGCATGAAACGGTGCGGCTGGGGCATGAGATCGCAACGCAGGGTTCCGCGCCTTCCTAGTTACGGGCAGGCATGCGATTCTGCCGCGATGATTCGGGAGATCCAGGTCGTGACGCTGTTTCGTATGGTTGCACTGGCGGCGCTGGTCTTCACCGCCTCGGCGCAGGCCGCCGACATGGCTTTCTTCGTGAAGAACCTGCGCAAGGAATCTGTCGCGGTCGAGCTGTTCAGTCGCGACCGTGAGACGGTCTGGCCGGGCAATGACAAGGTGTTCCTGATCGAACCCGAGTCGCAGAAATCCGTGCCGCTGTCCTGCAATCAGGGCGAACATATCTGCTATGGCGCCTGGGCTGACGGCAATGACAGCCTCTCGGCCGGCGTCGGGCCGGACAATGACCAGCCCTGCGACACCTGCTGCTTCATCTGCGTGGAACACTCGACCGAGACGATCGATCTGGTGCCCTAGAGCGCGGAAGTGTCGTTGGACCCAAATTAAGTCAGGGATCGGCCCGTCCGGTCCACTTCCGCGATTCAGCGCTGCATGCAATGGTCGCCCCGCGGCCGGGTGGGCCGCTTATTCGGGGGGTTATCATGTTTCATGCCTATGCGCGCCGCATGCTGGCCGCGCTGTCCTTCGTCATGCTGGTTGCGTCGGCGGCGCAAGCCGACGATGTCACCTTCGCCATCAAGAACAGCCACCCCAACGCCATGCGCGTCGAGCTCTACAGCCAGGATCGCGACTATGTTTGGCCGGGCGAGGACAAGGACTATTTCCTCGACGACGGCGAGACCAAGCAGCTGCCGATATCCTGCAACGCGGGCGAATCGATTTGCTACGGCGCCTGGGTCGATGGCGACGAGGGCACCTATTGGGGCGTCGGTCCCGGCAACACGGAAAAATGCGAGGATTGCTGCTACACCTGTAGCGGCGGCGAGACCGAGGAGATCGAACTGGTCCCCTGACCGTTTGCCAGCTTGACGGTCTTCGGGCCGGAGCCATAGCCTGTGCAAATACCCAGCGCGCGCCGCCTCGAACTGTTCAGACGCGACGTGCTTCAGGCAAAAGGAGCCCAGCTATGGCCGGCATGGTCGAAAGCGATAAGATCGACGTCGGGTTTTCCGGCAAGCGCTGCATCCATTCGCGCAACTGCGTGCTCGGCGATCCGCATGTCTTCGTGCCCAACGCGCCGGGCCAATGGATCCATCCCGAGGCGGCCAGCGTCGAGAAGATCATCGCCATCGCCGAGAGCTGCCCTTCGGGCGCCATCACCTATGTCAGGAAGGATGGCCGGCCGCAGGAGCAATCACCGGTGGTCAACACGGTGCGGCTGCGGGAAAACGGCCCGCTGGCGGTACACGCCGAGATCGTGCTCGACGGCGAGACTTCTTATCGTGCCACGCTCTGCCGCTGCGGCGCTTCGGAGAACAAGCCGTTCTGCGACGGCAGCCACAACAAATCCGGTTTTGCCGCCACCGGCGAGCCGCCGCTGAAGGACACGCTGGCGCTCGAAGCGAGGAACGGTCCGCTGAAAGTGACGCCGACCACCAATGGCCCGCTCAAGCTTGAGGGCAATCTCGAGATCGTCACCGGAACCGGCCATACGGTCGACCGTACGCAACGCGCCTTCCTCTGCCGCTGCGGCCATTCCGCCAACAAACCGTTCTGCGATGGGACGCACAAGAAGGTGGGGTTTGTGGGGTAGCTGCGATCTCCCTCCTTGAGGGGGAGATGGCCGGCAGGCCAGAGGGGGTCATCTCGCGTAGAGCGCTGGCTTCCTCTTTCGCCTCGTATGAAGTCGCATCCAGTCGTGCCGACCCCCTCTGTCGCCTTTGGCGACATCTCCCCCTCGAGGGGGGAGATTACCCGTGGCCCAGCGCTCGCGACTTTATCGCCCGCTCCGTATCGGCTAATGGCAGGGACAAATAAATTGCCACCCGGACCGCCGCCAAAAATGACCGCCAAGACCAAGCCAAAGCCGCTGTTCCTCGGGATCGACACCGGCGGCACCTATACCGATGCCGTGCTGTGGTCTGAAACGGAAGGCCCGCAAGAAGGGCCGAACAAGGGCAAGGTGCTGGCCAAGGCCAAGGCGCTGACCACACGGCATGATCTCGCCGTCGGCATTTCAGGTGCCGTCGACGCGGTGCTGCGGAAGGCCGGCACCGATCCGGCCGCGATCAAGCTGGTCTCGATGTCGACGACGCTGGCCACCAACGCGCTGGTCGAGGGACAGGGCGGCCGCGTCGCGCTGGTGATGATCGGCTTCTCCGAGGGCGACCTCGCCCGCGACGGGCTCAAGGCCGCGCTCGGCACCGACCCGGTGGTTTTTTGTCCGGGCGGTCACGACGTGCACGGCAATGCCGCCAGGCTCGACCTGTCTGGGCTGGAAGCGATGCTGCCGGAACTCGGCGCGTCGGTGTCCGGCTTTGCCGTCTGCGCCTATTTTGCCACCCGCAATCCGGCGCATGAGATCGCCGCCCGCGAGCTGATCCGCGAAAAGACAGGTCTGCCGGTCACATCGAGCCACGAGTTGTCGGCCAAGCTCGGCGGCCCGCGCCGGGCGTTGACCACTTTGCTCAACGCCAGGCTGATCTCGATGATCGACCGGCTGGTGGCGGCAACCGAAGGTTTTCTTGGAGAACGCAACATCGCGGCACCCCTGATGGTCGTGCGCGGCGATGGCGCGCTGGTTTCGGCGGCGTTTGCCCGCCAGCGGCCGATCGAGACCATTCTGTCCGGCGCGGCCGCCAGCCTCGTCGGGGCCCGCCACATGACCGGGCTCGACAACGCCGTGGTGTCCGACATCGGCGGCACCACAACCGACGTCGCCGTGCTCGATGGCGGCCGTCCCAGGCTCGATCCGGAAGGCGCCACCGTCGGCGGCTTCCGCACCATGGTCGAGGCTGTCGCCATGCGCACCTTCGGCCTCGGCGGCGATTCCGAAGTGGCGCTGGAAGATGGCGCGCTCAATCCCAGGATCCTGCTCGGGCCGCGCAGACTGGTGCCGTTGGCGCTGGCCGGCATCGCGCATGGCGTAGCGGTGATTTCAGAGCTGGAGCGCCAGCTGCGCGCACCCAATCCTGGCCGCATGGACGGCCGTTTCGCGGTGCGCACCGGCGTGCCCGACCGGCTCGCCGCCGGCCTGACCGGCGCCGAAGCCAGGCTTTACGAGGCCATTGGTGCCGTGCCGCTCGCCGTCGACAGGCTTTTGACCTCGAACGCCCAGAACGCGACGCTGAACCGGCTGGTGTCGCGCGGGCTGGTGCATGTCGCCGGCTTCACCCCGTCGGACGCTGCCCACGTGCTCGGCAAGCAGGCGAACTGGGATCCCGTTGCCGCGCGCCTCGGCGCCGAACTGTTCGCCCGCAAGCGTGACGGCCGTGGCCAGAACATCGCAGCTTCGCCGGAAGCGATCTCGGAACGGGTGCTGGTGACGCTGACGCGCTGGTCGGCCGAATATATCCTCGAGACCGCCTTTGCCGAGGATGGGCTCGATGGCGCGTCGACGGTGGCGCACGCCCTGGTGCAGCGCGCCGTCGACGCGCATCCCGGCATCGCCCGCCTGAGCGTTGCGCTCGACCGCCCGGTCATCGGCCTCGGCGCCTCGGCGCCGCTGCACTATGCCGGGCTGCCGCCGCTGATCGGCAATGACTGCGTGGTGCCCAGGGATACCGATGTCGCCAACGCGCTTGGCGCCGTCGTCGGCCAGGTCAGGGTTTCGGCCGAGGCGCGGGTCAGCCAGCCCATAGAAGGGCTGTTTCGTCTCGCCTCGGGCGAGACCGTGCGCGATTTCCTCGACGAGGCGACGGCTATCGCGGCGGCCGAGGCCGATGTCCGCGCCATCGTCGCGGAGCGCGCTATGGAGGCCGGCACCGACAGCGCCGAGATCGACGTCGCCACCGAATTCCGGGTCTCGACCGTCGAAGCCCAGCGCATGTTCATCGAGGCGCATGTGGTGGCGGTGGCCTCGGGAAGGCCAAGGATTGCGGTTTGATGTCGTGAAAACCGGTTGGCGCATTCAAGCAAATGCGCATCGCAGCCGTCAAATCGAGGATTTGGACACGGCAAGTCGCTCGAACACCGCGTGTACCCGTATTCGACTGCCGTTCGGGTCCACGATTTGCATGATCAAAAACAGCTTGTCCTGATGAAGCTTGAAGGCTGCCGACAGGGCTCGGGCCTTGGCGCTTGCCGATGTCGATCCGGGCCAATTGCCATTTCCGATCAAGGCCTGTTCCCCGTTGATCGTTTTCTCTTTCAGATTGGCCGTCCACCC
>NZ_RZTT01000130.1 GCF_003996995.1 Mesorhizobium sp. M7A.T.Ca.US.000.02.2.1
ATCAGAATAGTATTCAATCAGAGCACTGAACCTCCGTCCGCCGCACCGGCCGGCCGTTGAAGCTCGCGAAACTGATGGCGGCCATAATCCAGACGCCGATCCCGCCATAGAGCATGACCCAGCCAAAGCCGTTGCGCAGCGCATCCTGGGCGACGGTTCCGGCGAGCCCTGAGATGGGATTTCCAGCAGCGATCGCTTCGGCGAGAAGACGCAATTGGGCAGCGTCGAGGTCGGGCAGCGCTTGCCCCAGATGCGCCAGCACACCGCTGGCCAGGATGAAGCCCATCACCGCGATGTTCAACGCCAATGAAACCATGCGCGCGCTCATGTCGATGCCGGAGGCCATGCCGGCGCGATCGCTCGAAACGGAACCCGTCGTCGTGTTGGTGACAGGTGTGTTGGTTATTCCCAGACCTATCCCCGCGATCAGGCAGCCGGGCAGCATCGTCAGCCAGTCCGGTTGCGCGGCGGCGCTGCCGAGCTTCATCAGGATGAACCCGATGCCGATGATGAGGAGGCCCGCCGGAATGATGATGCCGGGCCGATAACGCAGCGAAAAGCGCTCTGCCAACGGCGGCAGCACAAGCGTCGGCAGCGTGTAGGCAAGCAGGGCAAGGCCGGTGGAGACAGTGTCATAGCCGAGCCCGGCGTGGAACCAGATCGGCAGGTAGATCATGAAAGGCCAATAGCTGAGGTTCATCGCGGCCGAGCCGACGATGGCGCCCGAAAAGGGCCGGATCCGGAAGACCGAGAAATCGAACATCGGCCGCTGGCTGACCTTCTCGGCAATGAGGAAGGCGATGAAGCTCACTATCGAGATACCGAGGATCGCCAGCGCGGCAGGGCTGGAGAAACCCAGATCCGGCCCCTGGATGATGTAGAAAACGAGGCAGAAAACCGACGGCGACAGCGTCAGGATGCCTGCTACGTCGAGCTTGCCCGCCTGTGGATCCTTCGATTCGTGGACGCCCATCAGAGCGAGGGCGAACGCCAGCGCCGCAACCGGCACGTGGACAAGAAACACCCATTGCCAGTTCGAGACCGCGACGATGCCGCCGCCGATGATGGGGCCGAAGCCGAGGCCGGTGCCGAAGATGACGCCCCACCAGCCCCATGCGACGGCGCGTTCGCGCCCTTCCCGGAATTCATGCGACAGCACGGCAAGCTGGCAGATCAGCATCGCACCGCCGCTCAGGCCCTGCAGAAACCGGGCGACGATGAGCGTGGAGACGCTTTCAGCGAGACCGCAGATCAGGGATGTCAGGCCGAAGGCGGCGATGGCGACCAGAAAGACACGCTTGCGCCCGTAACGATCGGCGATCGTGCCGACCGCCATCAGCACCGTCGTGACCGCGATCGTATAGGCGTTCATCACCCATTGCAGTTGCTTGAAGTCGGCGTGCAGCACCTGCTCCAGTGTCGGCAGGATCGCGGGAACACTTGAAATCTCCAGGCCGAACATCAGGCACGCCAGGCAGGCGGCAAACAGAACGACGATGCCTCGGCGGGTCACTACAGTGGGCATGGTTCAACCTTTCGAACGTATTTGTCGGCAATCGGCGAATCCATTGCAGCTCGCCCGGCGCGCGTATGGCCCAGGGTAGGCGAGGCTTGATCATCTTAGAATTGCATGGTTGGCTATTTCAGAGACAACAAGTGCGGATAGCTGACATGACGCTGGACGTAGACGCTGTGAAAACATTCGTCGCCATCGCCGATCTTCAGAGCTTCACGCGTGCGGCCGAGGCTCTTGGCAGCACGCAAGGGGCGATCAGCGTGAAGCTGAAGCGGCTGGAAGATCGCGTCGGCCAGAAATTGATCGAGCGCACGCCTCGGCTGGTGCGCTTGTCGGCGCAGGGCGCGGTGTTTCTCCAGCCCGCACGCGACTTCCTCGCCGCACACGATCGCGCCATTGCCAGCCTGTCTTCGGTGCGCCGCCGCTTCACGCTGGGCATCGCCACCCATGTCGGAGGCGCGGAAGTCCCGACATTGCTGGCGCGGCTCAATGCGCATGACCCGGCGCTCACCATCGAAGTGCGGCTCGATGATTCGCGCGACCTGCTGGACGCTTTCGATCGCGGTGAGATCGACGCGGCGATCATCCGCCGGGAGGACGACCGGCGCGATGGTGAAGTGCTGGCGCCCGAACATTTCGGCTGGTACGCCGCGCCCGGCTTCGTCCACCAGGCCGACGAGCCGCTGCGCCTGGCGGCATCCTCGCCATCCTGCGGTATTCGTAACATCACCACCCGCGCGCTCGACGCTGTCGGAATACCGTGGACGGAGGTGTTCCTCGGCTGCGGCTCCTTCGCCGTTGCCGAGGCCGTCTCGGCCGGCCTCGCAGCCTCGGTATTTTCCTGCCGGCTTGCCCCATCCGGGACCATCGAGGTCAGCCGGAAATTCGGGCTGCCGGCGCTGCCGCCTTCCGAGATCGTGCTGCTTTCGACGCTGACGGACGCCAAGTCCCGCGAGGCGCTGAGGACGCTTGCAATGGCCTTTCGCGAGCATCGTCCGCCTGTGGCGGGCAATGCCGGACGGCCTCGGTTCCGCAGTTCCCAGATGGTCGACGGCCTGGCCTAGAGCAATTCCAGGAAAAGTGTGAAGCGGTTTTCCGTCTAGAATTGCGTTAAAACAAAGAGTTAGATCAGATCGCCGTTCCGTGAAACGGTGAAATGCTCTAGGACTCCACCCTCGGACACCAGGGCTGAGACCGGGCGCCTTTGCTGCTATTCGGCCGCCGGTGCCAGTGGCCTGACCCTGGCCATCATCGAGCGCAATACCGCTGGTTTGAGCGGTTTGTTGATCACCGCAATCTCGAGCCCGCCGGCGGCCGTGCGCACCTCATTGGAGCGGTCTGCGGTGACCAGCACGGCCGGCAGGGTGTCGCCATGGAGCGCGCGCAGCCTGACGATGATATCGAGACCGGTTTCGCCGTCGAGATGGTAGTCGGCAAGGACGATGTCCGGGCGGTGTGTCACCACGCTTTCCAGATCCTTTGAACCGGACACGGTGTCGACGTTGCAACCCCAGCCTTCGAGCAGGAGCCGCATGCCCTCTAGGATGCGGGCGTCGTTGTCGATGCACAGCACGTGCAGCCCGGCCAGCGAAGCCGTCGCGCGGGCAGGAACCCTGGCGTCGATCTCGCGCCGCGGTTCCTGCACGGCCGCGACGGGCAGGATGACGGAGAAGCGCGTGCCCTTGCCAGGGTTGGAAAAGATCCGGATCTCCAGCCGCAGCACCCGGGCGATGCGGTCAACGATGGAGAGGCCGAGACCGAGGCCCTCGGCCTCGCGCGCGCCCTCGTCGAGCCGGGTGAATTCGCGAAAGACGGTGTTCAGCTTGTCGCCGGCGATGCCGATGCCGGTGTCGATCACCTGGATCTCGGCCAAATCGCCGCGCCGTCTGACGCCAACCAGCACGCGGCCGTGGCGCGTGTATTTGATGGCGTTGGAGACGAGATTCTGGATCAGGCGGCGCAGCAGATTGCGGTCCGTCGTCACTGTCAGCGATGACGGCATGATGGTCAGCGCGAGCTTCTTCTCGGCGGCGAGCGGCCGGAAGTCGTTGCCGATCTGGCGCAGCAATCCGTCGAGGTTGAAGGCGGTATCGTCCGGCTTCATCGCGCCGGCGTCGAGGCGGGAGATGTCGAGCACGGCGCCGAGGATGGTCTCGACCGATTCCAGCGAGGATTCGATGTTCACGGCGGCCTTGCCGGCAGGCCCTTTGCCGGCCTTCTCGATCAGCGAGGAGCAATAGAGCCGGGCGGCGTTGAGCGGCTGCAGGATGTCGTGGCCGGCGGCGGCGAGAAAGCGCGTCTTGCCGAGATTGGCCTCCTCGGCCAGCATCTGCGCCTGCGCCAGCTCCTCATTGACCCGGGTCAGTTCGATGGTGCGGGTCTTGACGCGCTGCTCCAGCGATTCATTGGCACGCTTCAGCGCCAGATCCTGTTCCACGCGCCCGGAAATGTCGGCATAGGTGGCGACGATGCCGCCGTCCGGCATCGGGTTGGAGCGCAGTTCCAGGATGCGGCCCGAGGTTTTCAGTTCCATCTGCCATGGGCTGACGAAACTGGTCAGCCGGTTGAGCATGGCCACACGCTGATCGGCGGGGATGTCACCGCGCTCGGCGAGATGGCGCAGGATGCGGTCGAGCGAGACGCCGACCTGGCCCATCTCGTCGGGCAGGTCGAACAGCGCCCGGTACTGGCGGTTCCAGCAGATCAGGCGGAAATCGCGATCGAAGACGGTGATGCCCTGTTCCATCTGGTCGAGCGCGATCTGCAACAGGTCGCGGTTGTGCTGCAGCGCCTCGGTGGCGTCGTCGAGCAAGCGGAAGGCATCTCGGGATTCGCGGTCGTGGCGCCGAAACAGCAGCGACAGGATCAGCCGCGCCGAGGAGGAACCGACGGCGCTGGCGAGCAATTGCTCGGAGAAGCGGATGACGTCCATGCTCGCCTGCTCATTGCCGTGCAGCGAGGTTCCGTTGGTCTTTTCGAACGACTGGAAGGAGCGCTCGGTGCGCTCCACGCCGAGATAGCGCCCGATCGTGTCCTTGAGGTCGTTGACGGTGATGGCGGTGCGGAAGCGGCGCAGGCTTGGCATCGGGCCGGCATCGCGCGGCACGAAGATCGACGCCTGTATACGTTCCAGCGGCACCGATGCGCGCGACAGCGAACCGAGCACGAAGAACACCGCGTTGAGCGACAGGCTCCACAGCACGCCGTGGTTCAGCGGTTCGGCGACGGTGCCGAACAGGGCCTGCGGCCGCAAGGCCTCGAAGCCGAACAGCCCATGCACGATGATGCCGGTATCAGGGGCGGCAAGCGACGGAAACAGCAGCGTATAGCCCCAGACGAGGATGCCGGCGACCATGCCGAGTGCCGCACCCCGGCCGTTGGCGCCGCGCCAGATCAGCCCGCCGATCAGGGCGGGCGCGAACTGGGCGATGGCCGCGAACGACATCAGGCCGATCGACGACAGTCGCGCGCTGTCGGTGCTCTCGCGGTAGTAGAGGAAGGCGATGAACAAGAGGATGAAGATCGCCCCGCGCCGCACATTGAGGATGAGCGTCGACCAGTCCTCGGTCTCGGAGGTCGAGGTCTTGAGCAGGCGGCGCACGAACAATGGAATGACGAGGTCGTTGGAGATCATGATCGACAGCGCCACGCTTTCGACGATCACCATCGCCGTCGCCGCCGACAGGCCGCCGATGAAAGCCGCCATCGCCAGCACATCATGGCCGCTGAACAGGGGCAGCGACAGCACGTAGAGATCGCTGCTGGTTCCGGTGCCGACCAGCGAAAGGCCGGCGAAGGCGATCGGCAGCACGAACAGGTTGATCGCCACGAGGTAGAGCGGGAACACCCATGTCGCGGTGCGCAGTTCGGCCTCGCCGCGGTTCTCGACGATGGTGACGTAGAACTGCCGCGGCAGCATGATGACGGCAAAGCCGCTGAGGCACGTCAGCACCAGCCAGGTGGCGAGCGAAGTGTTGTAGCTCATCGCCTGGCGGACCTGCGCGTTCTCAGCGAGCTTGTCGAACATGTCGCCCGGGCCGCCGAAGATCAGGAAGGTGACCATCAGGCCGATCGCCAGGAAGGCGGCGAGCTTGACCACGGTTTCGACCGCCACCGCCAGCACCAGCCCGTCCTGGTGTTCGGTGGCGTCGGCGTGACGGGTTCCAAACAGCACCGCAAACAGCGCCAGGAGCATGGCGACGACCAACGAGATGTCGCTGACGAAGGGATCGAACGAAGGCGGCGATCCCGTATAGTGCTCGACCATCAGGCTGACCGAACCGGAGATCGCCTTCAACTGCAGCGCGATATAGGGCACCGCGCCGATGGTGGCGATCAGCGTGGCGATCGCCGCGACGGTGAAACTCTTGCCGTAGCGCGCGCCGAGGAAATCCGCGATCGAGGTGATCTTCTCGGTCTTGGCCAGCCGCACGATGCGGTTGAGCAGCGGGAAGCCGAACACGAAGACGAGCACCGGGCCCGTATAGATGCCGAGGAATTCGAGGCCGCGTTCGGAAGAGAGACCGACCGAGCCGAAGAAAGTCCAGGATGTGCAGTAGATAGCGAGGCTGAGTGCGTAGATGAAAGGCCGCCCCCGGCTCGGCTCGGAGATGGCCGAGCGGCGGTCGCCGAGGCTGGCGATGGCAAACAGCAGCGTCACATAGGCGACCGCGATGATGACGATGAACAAGCCCTGCACGCTTGGACTTTCCTCCTCTGCCGTCTTTCTATCCGGCTTGCCCGGACGCAATCACAGCTTGGCGTCCGAGTCCATTGCAGAGCTGCATAGGACGGTTCTCAGGCCGGCGCGTCGGTGTCGATGTCGTTATGGTGAAGATCGCCGCTGGGCGCCGTGGAAGATGCGGCCGACAATGATCTCCTCCGAACCCATACGATAGAGGATGATGTGCTTGCCATGGACGAACTGATGGGTCCTGCCTTCATAGAGCCTGCCCATATTCGGGTAATCGCCGAGCAATTCAAACACCGCGTCGAGTTCACGCAGATACTTTTCGGCCTGAGTGTGGCCGAAGTTTTCGAAGGTGTGTCGGTAAATGTCTTTCAGATCGCGTTCGGCGCGATGCGTTATCCTATGGCGCATGCGGGAATTCGGCACGCGCTTCCCGAATAATGTCGTCGATAGACTTGTCGCTGACGGGGCTCTCAAAACCTTCGTCGATGGCCGCCTGAATCGCTTTCCGCTTCTCATCGGGCGAAAGCGCGTCGAACCAAGCGCGCTGCTCCTTTGTCGGAGCCGCCCACGGGTAAACGTCAATGCTGATGGTTTCGAGCATGTTCATGAGAATATTATAGGCGAAATCGCCTATGATTGCCAGAAATTCAACGCTGCTCCTGCCGAACCGTGGGTCTCGAACAACTGAACCGGGGTCGGTCTTGGCGAGCAACCTAGCCGGCTCCCGGTAAGGAGAAACCGGTTGCTTTCCCTTTTTGCCGATGTTGCGTCAGGAGGTTTTTGTTATGTTGTCTCAGGTCGATGTCGCAAGGACGGAAACGGCAGCTCGGCCAGTCACGACAAGGAGGGTCGAATGCTGAAAGAATTCCAGGAATTCATTTCCAAGGGTAATGTGATGGACCTTGCGGTCGGCGTCATCATCGGCGCGGCCTTCGGCAAGATCGTCGATTCCCTTGTCAACGACATCATCATGCCGATCGTCGGTGCGATTTTCGGCGGATTGGACTTCAACAACTATTTCTTCGGATTGTCCTCAGCCGTCAACGCGACCTCGTTGGCCGATGCCAAGAAGCAGGGCGCGGTCTTTGCCTATGGCAGCTTCATCACCGTGGCGCTGAACTTCCTCATCCTCGCTTTCATCATCTTCCTGATGGTCAAGGCGGTGAACAACATGCGCAAGCGGCTTGAGCGCGAGAAACCCGCTGCACCGGCCGCTCCGCCGCCCGCCGACGTCGCGCTGCTCACTGAAATTCGCGATCTGCTCGCCAGGCGCTGACCACCGGCGGCATTTGCTGGACCAAGACGCCGGTCGTTCGCGGCCGGGGTTTTCTGTTTTCGCATCTGGTAAGGACCGCTGACGAAAACCGCAGACCAAAACGGACCCGCCAATGACCCTGATCGACAGTTTGCGCACCGAGGCCCGTGCGGCACCCGAAAGCGGCATTGTCGCCGTCGTCAATTACGGCCGCCTGCGCGAAGGCATGATTCCGCTCTGGGCCGGCGAGGGCGACCTGCCGACGCCAGCCTTCATCACCGATGCCGCGTCGAAGGCGCTGGCCGGCGGCGAGACATTCTACACCTGGCAAAGGGGCATCCCCGATCTCAGGCAGGCGCTCTCCCGCTACTATGCCAGGCATTTCGGCAAGACCTTCCCGGAGGAAGAATTCATCGTCACCGGCTCCGGCATGCATGCCATCCAGCTGGCGCTCGACGCGCTCGCCGGCGCGGGCGACGAGGTGGTTTATCTGTCGCCGGCCTGGCCGAATTTCGATGCCGCGGCAGCGATAGCGGGAGCCGTTCCGGTGGCGGTCACGCTCGATCATTCCGGCAATGGCTGGTCCTGCGACGTCGAGAAGATCGCGGCGGCGATCACGCCGCGCACAAAGGCGCTGTTCATCAACACGCCGTCGAACCCGACCGGCTGGACCGCCGATCATGAGACCTTGCAGGCCATCCTCGATCTGGCGCGCGCGAAAAATCTGTGGATCATCGCGGACGAGATCTATTCGCTTTTCCACTATGGCCATGGCCGCGCGCCGTCCTTCCTCGACATCGCGTCGGCGGAAGACCGTATCCTGTACGTCAATTCCTTCTCCAAGAACTGGGCGATGACCGGCTGGCGTGTCGGCTGGATCAAGACGCATCCGAGCTTGCAGCAGGTGTTCGAGAACCTGATCCAGTATTCGAACTCCGGCGTCGCCCAGTTCATGCAGCGCGGCGCGGCCGCCGCCCTTGACGAGGGCGATGCCTTCGTTGCCGAACAGGTGGAGCGGGCGCGCAAGGCGCGCGACCTTGTCTGCGGCATCCTCGGCGCCACCGGCCGCGCTGGGTTTACGGTGCCGCAGGGCGCGTTCTATCTGTTTTTCACTGTCGACGGCATCACCGATTCACGCACCGCTGCCTTCGACATTGTCGACAAGGCCAATGTCGGCCTGGCGCCAGGCACGGCTTTCGGCCCCGGCGGCGAGGCGTTTTTGCGGTTGTGTTTCCACCGCCGCCTCGACCAGATCGAGGAAGCGGCACACCGGCTGGCGAAGTGGATGAAGGCAGTTTGAGGATTGGGCTGGACAGGAAAGCCGCGCGTTTGAAGATTCTGGACCGCCTCACTCTTCGGCCGCAGTAACGGCATGGATCCTAGGGTCTGCGCCGCGTCGCTTCGCTCCTTGCTCCGCCCTAGGATGACGAAGAGAAAGATGCCTCGGCCAACCTCGAAGGTCGGCCATTGCTACGATGCCAGACTCCAACTCTGTGACTAGCCAGAAGCCCCCACGCTTCGTCATCCTAGGGCGTAGCAGTCGCGAAGCGACGTCGCGGAGACCCTAGGATCCATGCCGTGACGTCGGAGCGTCGCGGCGTTGGAAGCAATCGACAGGCGCAACCAGCAACGGCTTCAGCCGCCTGACTTGGGGACCAGCAGGGGAATGATGCGGTCGCTCTTGGCCACCGAAGGCCGCCCGGCGGAGCCATAGGGGATGCCGAGCGCATCCCAGGTCTCGACCAGCGCATCCTGCAATTCGGCGATCAGCGCATCGGAGTGGAACGGCGTCGGCGTGATGCGCAGCCGCTCGGTGCCGCGCGGCACGGTCGGGTAGTTGATCGGCTGGATGTAGATGCCGTGCACGCCGAGCAGGCGGTCGCTGGCCATCTTGCAGGCCTCGGGATCGCCGACCAGAAGCGGCACGATGTGGGTCGGCGAGTCCATCACCGGCAGGCCGGCGGACGACAGGATCTGCTTGGTTCGGCGCGCCTGCTGCTGCTGGGCGTCGCGCTCGGCCTGCGAGCGCTTGAGATGGCGGATCGACGCGGTCGCGGCAGCCGCGATCGCCGGCGGCAGTGCCGTGGTGAAGATGAAGCCCGGCGCATAGGAACGCACGGCGTCGATCACAGCGCTGGTGCCGGTGATGTAGCCGCCCAGCGTGCCGAACGCCTTGGCCAGCGTGCCTTCGATGATGTCGATGCGGTCGGCCAGGCCTTCGCGCTCGGTGATGCCGCCGCCGCGCGGCCCGTACATGCCGACGGCATGGACCTCGTCGATATAGGTCATGGCGTTGTAGCGCTCGGCGAGCTCGACGATCTCTCTGATCGGCGCGATGTCGCCATCCATCGAATAGACGCTTTCGAAGACGATCAGCTTGGCGCGTTCGCGCCCCGCCGCCTGCAAAAGGCTTTCCAGATGCGCCACGTCGTTGTGGCGGAAGATTTTCTTCTCGGCGCCGGAACGCCGCACGCCTTCGATCATCGAGGCGTGGTTCAATTCGTCCGAGATGATCAGGCAGTTGGGCAAAAGCTTCGCGATGGTCGAGATCGAGGCTTCGTTGGAGACGAAACCGGAGGTGAAGACCAGTGCCGCTTCCTTGTCGTGCAGGTCGGCAAGCTCCACCTCGAGCTCGACCAGCGGGTTCGACGTGCCGGAAATGTTGCGGGTGCCGCCGGCGCCCGAACCCATCTTGCCAGCGGTATTCTGGAACGCGGCGATGACGTCGGGATGCTGGCCCATGCCGAGATAGTCGTTGGAGCACCAGACGGTGATTTCCTCGGCGCGGCCATTGGAACGCCAGATGGCGCGCGGGAACTTGCCCGCGATCCGCTCCAGGTCGGCGAAAACGCGGTAGCGACGCTCGGCATGGAGCTGGTCGATCGCTTCCTCGAAGAACCGCTGATAGTTCATATAGGCTTCCCAATTTTTGCGCGGGATCATAATCATTGGCCTGTTGGTCGTCCACCTGGCCTTTTTGGTCAAAATGCCACGCCCCGGACCTGTTCCTAACGATCACGGATCGTGGCCTATTCCCTTGATGTGGATCAACTTTGTTTCAGGACGATGCCACTAGCCGGCGATGCCGGTTACCACGGTTTCAATGGTTATGCGGCGGGCTTTCCAGTAGAGCGGGGGTTGAGACAGTTTCCGATAAATCTTGGATAAGCGAGGACGCGGATGACGGTTTTGGTTACAGGCGGCGCCGGTTATATCGGCAGCCACATGGTCTGGGAGTTGCTTGATGCCGGCGAGAGCGTGGTCGTCCTCGATCGCCTTTCCACCGGTTTCGAATGGGCGGTGGCGCCGGAGGCGAAGCTGGTCGTCGGCGACGTCGCCGACAGGGAATTGGTCGGCTCGGTCATCAGGGAGAACAAGGTCGACGCGATCATTCATTTCGCCGGCTCGATCGTGGTTCCGGAATCGGTCGCCGACCCCCTCAGTTACTATGAGAACAACACCTCGAAGACGCGCACGCTGATCGAAACCGCGGTGCGCGAAGGCGTGCCCAATTTCATTTTTTCATCGACCGCCGCCGTCTATGGCGGAGCCGGCCTGGAGCCGGTACGCGAGGACGCCCGCCTGTCGCCGGAATCGCCCTATGGCCTGTCCAAGCTGATGAGTGAGTGGATGCTGCGCGACGCGTCGATCGCGCATGGCCTGCGCTATACCGCGCTGCGCTACTTCAACGTCGCCGGCGCCGACCCGAAGGGCCGCACCGGCCAGTCGACGCCGGGCGCAACCCATCTGATCAAGGTCGCCTGCGAGACGGCACTTGGCAAGCGGCCGTTCATGCAGGTGTTCGGCACCGATTATCCGACGCCGGACGGCACCTGCATGCGCGACTACATCCATGTCAGCGACCTGGCGGCGGCGCATCGCCTGGCCTTGCAGCGGCTGCGTGCCGGGGGACAAAGCCTCGTCGCCAATTGCGGCTACAGCCATGGCTACTCGGTGCTCGAGGTCATCGACAGCGTGCGCCGCGCCTTCGGCCATGATTTCGAGGTGAAGATGGGCGATCGCCGTCCCGGCGACGCCGCGGCGGTGGTCGCCAATTCGGATCTCGCCCGCGCTGAACTCGGCTGGACCCCGCAACGCGACGATCTCGACCAGATCGTCGCCGACGCGCTCGCCTGGGAACGCATCCTGACCGGCAAGAACTCCGCGCGCGGCTGAGCCGGGTTCTCCCGAGGGCTCGCAAGGCGGGCAGCGAAGCGCTATTGAAGGCGTTCGCGGCAAGGCGCGGAGGCGTCGCCCGCGAGGAGATCTTGGGGGATGGCATGAAAATAACGGTGCTCGGGGCCGGTGTCGTCGGTACGGCGGCCGCCTATTATCTGGCCGGCGACGGCCATGAGGTGACAGTGATCGAGCGCCATCCGGCGGCGGCACAAGGCACCAGCCAGTCCAATGCCGGCCTGGTGTCACCGGGTGACGCCACCGCCTGGGCCTCGCCGGCGGCTTTGAAGACTTTCCTGCGCGGGCTCTACAACCATGATCTCGGCATCAAGGTCAGGCTGCGCCTCGATCCCTATTTCCTCGCCTGGAGTCTGCGTTTCCTGCGCCAGTGCACGGTGGCGCGCCTGCGCGCCAACACCGACGTCAAGCTCAGGCTCGCGCTCTATTCGCGCGACTGCATCAATGCGCTTTCGGAAGCGACCGGCATCCACTACGACGAGCGCAAGAAGGGCATCCTCTATTTCTTCCGCTCGCAAAAGAGCCTCGACACCGGTACCGACAATTACCGTTATCTTGCCAGGCACGGCCTGCCGATCGAAATCGTCGGCCGCGACCGACTGGTCGAACTGGAACCAGGCCTTGCCGGCGTCAAGGACAAGATTGCCGGAGGCGTCTATTCGCCAACCGACCAGACCGGAGATTCCAAGCAGTTTGTCGACAGGCTGGCCGCCTATGCTGCCGAGAAGCTCGGCGTCAAATTCCTGTTCGGCACGACAGTCGAAGGCCTCGACGTCGAGGGCGATCATGTGCGCGCGGTGATGACGTCGGCCGGCCCGGTCGCCGGCGATGCCGTGGTCATCTCGATGGGACCGGAGAGCGGCCTGCTCGGGCGCCGTTACGGCATCGACCTGCCTGTCTATCCGGTAAAGGGCTATACCGCGACGATTCCCCTGGAGGACGAAAGCAAGGGACCGACCATGGGCGGCGCCGACGAGGACCGGCTGATCGGCTATTCCAGGCTGGGCAACCGCTTGCGAATGTCCTCGACGGCCGAATTCACCGGCTTCGACCGAACTTTCAAGCCCGCCGATTTCAAGACGATCATCAGCACCGGCAAGGATCTTTTCCCGGGTGCCTTCGACGAGAAGAAGGCTGTGTTCTGGGCCGGTCTGCGGCCGATGATGCCGAACTCGGTGCCGGTCATCGGCCAGGCTCGCTACAAGAATCTCTATCTCGACACCGGCCACGGCCATGTCGGCTGGACCATGGCCTGCGGCTCGGGGAAATTCCTTGCCGACCTCGTCGCCGGCCGCAAGCCGGAGATCGACCCGCAGGGGCTGGTCTACGGGGGGTAGCGATGTCGGGACCGCAAGTCGCTATCGACCTTGGCCGCATCGAGCGCAATGCGCGCACGATCGTCGAGCGCTGCGCGCTGTCGGGCATAAAAGTGTTCGGCGTCACCAAGGGCACTTGCGGCATGCCGCAAGTGGCGCGCGCCATGTTGCGCGGCGGTGTCGCCGGCATCGCCGAATCGCGTTTCGAGAACATCCGCCGGCTGCGCGACAGCGGCATCAACGCGCCGATCATGCTGTTGCGCAGCCCACCGATGGCGCGTGTCGAGGAGGTGGTGCGCACCGTCGACATCAGCCTGCAGTCGGAACTCGCCACCATCCGCGAGATATCGCGCATCGCCGAGCGCATGGGCCGCATCCACGACATCATGCTGATGATCGATCTCGGGGATCTCCGAGAGGGCATCTGGCCGAACGACCTGATCCCGACCGTCGAGCAGATACTGCAGTTCAAGGGCGTTCGCATTGCCGGCATCGGCACCAATCTCGGCTGCTTCGGCGCCATCATGCCGACGCCGGAAAATCTCGGCCAACTCGTCGCCCATGCCTACAAGACCGAGCGCCTGTCCGGCAGAAGCCTCGACGTGATCTCCGGCGGCGCCTCGTCGTCGCTGCCGCTGCTGCTCGAAGGCAAGTTGCCGGCCGGCATCAACAACCTGCGGGTCGGCGAGGCGATCCTGCAGGGTGGTGTCGAGACCTTCCGCGACACGCCGTGGGCGGAGCTCGAACCCGATGCCTGCCGGCTGACCAGCGACATCATCGAGGTCAAGCTCAAGCCGTCACGACCGATCGGCCAATCGGGCTACGACGCCTTCGGCAACCAGCCGGTCTTCCCCGACGAAGGCGACAGGCTGCGCGCCATCGCCAATATCGGCCGCGAGGATGTGCTGGTCGAGGGACTGACGCCGATCGCGAGGGGGATAAGGGTGCTCGGCGCCTCCAGCGACCATCTGCTTTTGGATGTCGCCGATGCCGAACCGAGGCCCTCCGTCGGCGACCGCGTCGCCTTCCGCATGAGCTATGGCGCCATGCTTTTGGCGATGACCTCGGAATATGTCGAGAAGGCCCCGATGCACGATGTCGAGGATTTTTCCGGCCGTAAGATGGTGCAGATCACGGCCGGGC
>NZ_RZTT01000131.1 GCF_003996995.1 Mesorhizobium sp. M7A.T.Ca.US.000.02.2.1
CCGGCGGGATCATGCCGCGGCGCGGGTGGTCCCAGCGCAGCAGCGCCTCGAAGCCGGCGACACTGCCGTCCTCGAGCCGCACGATCGGCTGGTAGGCAAGCGTGAATTCGCGCCGCTCGATGGCGCGGCGCAGGTCGGATTCGAACTGCAGCCTGTCGGTGCCGACAGTGCGGAAAGCCGGACGGAACGGCTCGATCCTGTCGCCGCCGAAGCGCTTGGCCTGGTGCATGGCAAGCTCGGCATCCTTGACCATGTCCTCGGCCGACATCTGCGGCGAATTCCAGGTGATCAGCCCAATCGACGCGGTCAGCACGATCTCGCGCTTGGCGAAGGTGATCGGGTTGTTGATGGCATGCTTTATGGCATCAGCGACCGCAGCGATGCGGGCCGGGTCTTGTTCGGACAGCAGCATCAAAGCGAACTGGTCGCCGGCAAAGCGTGACAGCGAATCCTTCGGCTTGAGCAGCCGGTGCAGGCGGCGCGCGATGGTCAAGAGGATGGTGTCGCCGGCCGAGATGCCGAGCCCGTCATTGACCTGCTTGAAACGGTCGATGTCGATGACGAAGACGGTCGGCCGCACCTTCTCTTCGGTGCGCGCGATCGAGATGATCGCTTCCAGCCGGTTCATCAAAAGTTCACGGTTCGGCAGGCCGGTCAGATTGTCGTGCACGGCGTCGTGCAGCAGCCTTTCCTCGGACTTTTTCTGCTCAGTCACGTCGACCATGGTGCCGACGCAGCGGATGACTTCGCCGTCCGAGCCGATGACCGGGCGTGCGCGCAGGGAAAACCAGTGATAGTGGCCGTCAGCACCGCGCAGTCGGAAGTTCTGCGATACCCGGCCGCGACGGTGTTCGAGCACGACGTCGAGCGTCGTGCGGAACGTGTCGCGGTCGTCGGCATGCAGCACCGGCAGCCAATTGCGGGCCGCGCCGCCAAGGCTGTTCGGCGCCAGGCCGAGCTGAATGCTGACGTCGGGCTTGGTGACGACGCGGTCGCGCAGCACGTCCCAATCCCATACCGTGTCGCCCGAACCGGCGACCGCCAGCGCCTGCCGCTCAAGGTCGGAGAACAGGCCCTGATGCAGCGCGCCGCCGGCAAAAGCATGCTGCATGACGGTGAAGCCGATAAGAAGGATGATCAGGATCAGCCCGCCGCCCAGGGCCGGCTGGGCAATGTCGTTGTCGAGCATGCCGGTGATCGCCATCCACGATCCGCATAGCCACAACAGCACCATGACCCAACTGGGCACCAGCATGATGGCACGGTCGTAGCCGCGTATACCGAGGAAGATGATCAGGCCAAGCCCGGTCAGTGCGGTTGCGGCGAAGGACAGCCTGGCGATGCCGGCGGCGACCGCCGGATCGACGATCGCGACCCCGGCGATCAGCACCAGCCCGAGGATCCAGACCAGCGCGCCGTAACTGAAATGGCCGTGCCATCGGTTGAGGTTGAGATAGGCGAACAGGAACACCACGAAGGTTCCAGCCAGCGCCACCTCCGTTCCCGCCCGCCACATCTGCTCGTTGCCGGGCGAGATCTCGATGACCTTGTTGAGGAAGCCGAAATCGACACAGATATAGGCCAGTACCGCCCAGGCAAGGGCCGCGGTCGCGGGGAACATCGAGGTTCCCTTGACCACGAAAAGGATGGTGAGGAACAGCGCCAGCAACCCTGCGATACCGATGACGATGCCACGAAACAGCGTGTAGGAATTGACCGAGTCCTTGTAGGATTCCGGATCCCAGAGGTAGACCTGCGGCAGCTTCGGCGAGGCCAGTTCGGCGATGAAGGTGATCACCGTGCCGGGGTTCAGCGTCACCCGGAAAACGTCGGCATCGGGGCTGGTCTGGCGGTCGAGCGCGAAGCCTTCGCTGGGCGTGATGGCGGCGATGCGGGTCGAGCCGAGATCCGGCCAGAAGATGCCGGAATTCACCAGGCGGAAATGCGGTGCGACGATCAGCCGGTCGAGTTGCTGGTCGGTGGTGTTGGCGAGCGCGAACACCGCCCAGTCGCCGGTCGAACGTGCATCATTGGCCTCGACCTCGATGCGCCGCACGATACCGTCCGGACCCGGCGCGGTCGACACCTGGAAATTCTCACCCTGGTTCCGGTAGATCTCGACGGCGCCGGAAAGGTCGAGCGCGACGTCGTCGCGGGCGATCTTGATCGGCTCCACGGCGAAGGCCGACGATGCCGCCCACAGCGTCAGGAGTGTCGCGAGGACAAAGGCGAACAGCGACCCGTTTCGCAGGAAATTCGTCAAAAATCAGTCCTTCGTTCCAACGCCCGGCGGATCGTCCGCGATCCGGGCGTAGAGGTAGTGGTCCTGCCAGATGCCGTTGATCCTGAGGTAGGATCGCAGCAGTCCTTCGCGCCGAAATCCGGCTTTTTCAAGCACGCGGATCGACCTGATGTTGTCGGGAATACAGGCCGCTTCGATCCGGTGCAACCTCAGCGTATCGAAGGCGAAGCGGGCCACCACCTTGACCGCGTCGGTCATCAGGCCGCGGCCGCCGAAGCGCTCGCCGATCCAGTAGCCGACATGGCCGCTTTGCGAGACGCCATGGCGTATGTTGCCGAGCGTGATGCCGCCAGCAAGCTTGCCGCTGCTCCTCTCGAAGATGAAGAAGGCGATTGCGGTTCCTTGCGCATAATCTTCGCGGTAGCGGCTGATGCGCAGCCGCCATGCGTTGCGGTCGAGTTCATCGGGAGTCCAGCGTGGCTCCCAGGGTTCGAGGAAGGCGCGGCTTTCGCCGCGCACCACCGCCCACTCGCGGTAGTCGTTGGTGAACGGCACGCGCAGCGTGACGCGGTCGCCTTTCAGCGCCGGCAGGTCGCGGCGAAAGAAAGGGAGCGCGAACACGACGCTTCGAGGGGCTTAGACGGCGAGCTTGCGGGCCGTGGTCTGCGTGCCCGCAAGCGATTCGAGGATCGCCTCGTATGGCGCCAGCGTACCCACAGGCCCGACAGCGGTAAGCGTCGGCTTGGTCGAGAACAATCGCGACGACAGGTCGGTCAGCCGCTCGATCGTCAGCGCCGACAGCCGTTCCATCAGTTCCTCCTTGGCGATCGGCCGGCCGAACAGAAGCAGTTGCCGTGCGATCTGCGAAGCGCGGCTGGCCGGGCTTTCGGCTGACATGATCAGTCCGGCGCGATATTGGGCGCGCGCCCGGTCGAGTTCTTCCTGCAGGATTTTCTCGCCGGCCTTCTGCAGTTCGTCGATGATGACAGGCACCAGTTCGGCGATGTCGCTCTGGCCGGTCGCGGCATGGACGCCGAAGACGCCGGTGTCGGAAAAGCCCCAATGGAAGGCATAGACCGAATAACACAGGCCGCGCTTCTCGCGGACCTCCTGGAACAGGCGCGACGACATGCCGCCGCCGAGGATCATCGAGAGCACCTGCGAGGCATAGAAGTCGCGCACATGATAGGCCCGGCCTTCGAACCCCAGCACGATCTGCGCGTCCATCAGGTCGCGGTCCTCGCGAAAATCGCCGCCGACATATTGCGCATATTGCGGGATGGTGCTGTCGGCCTTGCTGCGGAAGCCGCCGAGCTGCTTTTCGACCTCGCGCACGAAATTGTCATGCTTGATGTCGCCGGCGGCGACAATCACCATGCGCTCGGCGCCATATTGCCGCTCGATGAAGTCGTGGAGTTGCTTGGAGGTGAAGGATTTGACCGTTTCGGGCGTGCCGAGAATGGAGCGTCCAATCGTCTGATGGCGATAGGCGGTTTCCGTGAAACGGTCGAAGACGATATCGTCGGGGGTGTCGTGCGCGGCGCCGATCTCCTGCAGGATCACATGCTGTTCGCGCTCGAGTTCCTGCGGGTCGAATTCGGACTCCTGCAGGATGTCGGCAAGAATGTCGACGGCCAGCGGCACGTCGTCGGAGAGCACCCTGGCATAGTAGGAAGTGGTTTCGACGCTGGTGGCGGCGTTGATCTCGCCGCCGACGTCCTCGATCTCCGAGGCGATTTCGAAGGCGCTCCGCCTTTTCGTGCCCTTGAACGCCATGTGCTCGAGCAGATGGGCCATGCCATGCTCGTCCTCACGTTCATTGCGGGCACCCGACTTGACCCAGGCACCAAGGGCAACCGATTCGATGCTTTGAAGGGTTTCGGTGGCGACTGTCAGGCCGTTCGACAGACGGCTTACCTCAACACCCATATGGCTAGTACTCCTTAACGCGCCGCCCGCGCGCGGCGGCCGACATAATCTTCCACCATTTTCAGGTCGGAGGGAAGTACCGTGTATTTTTCCTCCGATGTCATCAACCCACCTAGCCACGCGGGCAGTGCGGGCGACACGCCGCTGGCGGCTTCGACGGCGGCCGGAAATTTTGCCGGGTGCGCAGTACCCAGCACCACCATCGGCACGGCGCCTGACGCCTTGCCCGCAGCGACATGCACAGCTGCCGCGGTGTGCGGATCGAGCAGATAGTTGCTGCCCACGAGCGTCGAGCGGATGGTGGCGGCGACCTCGTCCATATCAGCCCGGCCGGCGTCGAATTCCGACCGCATCCCGGCGATTTGCTGGGGTTCGATGGTGAAAGCGCCGGACTGCTTCAGACCGTCCATGTAGCGCCGCACGGTCGCGGCGTCACGGCCGGAGGCCTCGAACAGCAGGCGTTCGAAATTGGACGACACCTGGATATCCATCGACGGCGACGTGGTCGCAAAGACACCCTTGGTGCGGTATTCGCCGGTCGAAAAGGTGCGCGCCAGAATGTCGTTGTCGTTGGTGGCGATGACCAGCCGCTCGATCGGCAAGCCCATCTTCTTGGCGGCGTAGCCGGCGAAGATATCGCCGAAATTGCCGGTCGGCACGGTGAAGGAGACCGGCCTGTCCGGCGCGCCGAGCGACAGCGCCGAGGAGAAATAATAGACGATCTGGGCCATGATCCGGGCCCAGTTGATCGAATTGACGCCCGAAAGCGCCACCCGGTCGCGGAAGCCGTGATCGTTGAACATGTCCTTGAGCAGTCCCTGGCAATCGTCGAAATTGCCTTCGATCGCCAACGCATGGACGTTTGCAGCCGTCGACGTCGTCATCTGCCGCTGCTGCACCGGCGAGACGCGGCCGTGCGGGAAAAGGATGAAGATGTCGGTCCGGCTGCGACCGGCAAAGGCATCGATGGCCGCCCCGCCGGTATCGCCCGAGGTGGCGCCGACGATGGTGGCGTGCTGGTCGCGTTCGGTAAGCACATGGTCCATCAGCCGGGCCAGAAGCTGCATTGCCACGTCCTTGAAGGCGAGCGTCGGCCCGTGGAAAAGTTCCAGGATGAAGGTGTTGGGGCCGGTCTGCACCAGCGGGCAGACGGCCTCGTGGCGGAAGGTGGCATAGGCTTCGCGCACCAGCCGCTCGAAAACGGAGGCCGGGATTTCGTCGCCAAGGAACGGCGACAGCACGCGGATCGCAAGGTCGGGATAGGCAAGGCCGCGCATGGCGCGGATCTCGGCGGCGGAAAACTGTGGCCACTCGCGCGGCACGTAGAGCCCGCCGTCGCGCGCCAGCCCGGCCAGCACGGCGTCGGAAAATCCGAGAACGGGGGCTTCCCCGCGGGTACTCACATAGTGCATGTCACAATTCCGTTACTGCTTGGCTTTTCCATCCACCGCAAGGTGGTTAATTTCTGCGCTGGCTCAGTCGCATTTTTGCCGCGCGGTTGATATACGTCACCAGCTTTGCGAGAGGGAAGTGCAGTTTCATGGCGTTTCGTACATTCAGTGGTCGCTTTTTGGCGGGTCTGGCGCTCACCGGCTTTATGCTTGCCGCCGCCGGCTGCCAATCGGGCGACAATGGCATCCTGAACCTCGGCATAGGCAAGAAGGAGGACCCGACGGCGCCACCGCCGCCCCAGGATCCCAAGATACTGGCCAGCCAGTTGCAGGCCTATTGCCCCCGGGTGACGGTGCGCGACGGCACGGCCTTCTTCAACACCTATTCCAGGGAAGCTCAGAAGCCCAAGCCCAGGATCAAGAAGACCGGCGACGCCGCGCAGGATGCCGCGGCCCAGGCCGAGGCTGACGCCGCTGCTGCAACTCCGCCCGACGAATCGGCCAACATCATCTACCAGGCGTCGGTCAGCGACGTGACACGCGACTGCAGCCGTGCCAACGGCCAGCTGACGATGAAGATCGCGGTCGCCGGCAAGATTGTCCCCGGACCGAAGTTTTCTCCAGGCACGATCACTATGCCCATCCGCACGGCTGTGATGCATGGCACCGAGGTCCTCTATTCGCAACTCCACCAGTATCAGGTCCAGGTCACCGATCCTTCGGTCGCCACGCAGTTCGTCTTCACCGATTCCAATGTCGTCGTGCCCGAGCCGACGGCGCAGGATTATCAGGCCTTTGCCGGCTATGACGAAACCGCGCATCAGGCAACGGCCGACAAGCCGAAGAAGACCCGCCGCAAGAGGGCTGCCGCGACGAACTAGGTCTCGGCAGTTGCATGAGGCGTGCCTCGCGGCGCACGCTTCTCAGGCGTCCGACCACTCCGACAGCGCCGCGATCACGCTTTTCAACTCCGCCCAGCGGCGGATCACCGTTTCGGCGCCGGCCTCGGTGAGCGCGTCGGCATGGCCGGGATAGCTGTGGGCGGCTCCGGTGAAGCCGATCACCCGCATGCCCGCCGCCCTTGCGCCGTGGACGCCGTGCACGGAATCCTCGATGACGAAAGTGTTTGCCGGGTTGGCGTTGAGTTTCTCCGCCGCGAACAGGAACACGTCCGGCGCCGGTTTCGTTTTCCCGGTCGGTGTTTCCATCGCCGAAAAAATCCGGTCGGCGAAAAACGGCAAAAGATGCACCTTCTCCAGCATGAATTCGATCCGCTCGGAGCGTGAATTCGAGCAGACGCAGCGCGGCACGGTCACCGCGGCAACGGCCTCGCGCGCGCCATCGATGGCGCGGACGTCGGTGCGCAGTTTGCGGTCGACCAATTGTTCCTCCCTGTCGATCAGAGAGGCCTGGAAGGGGATGCGGGACTTTTCCTCGACCCGCAGCATGATGTCCTTGAAGGTCAGGCCGGCATAGCTCTCCGAAATCTCCTCAGCCGATATCTCGTATCCTGCCAAGGTCAAAAGCTCGGCGTCGACACGGGCGGCGATGATCTCGGAATCGACGAGCACGCCGTCGCAATCGAAGATGACAAGGTCTGGCTGGGGCATGGTGATCCGGACAATGGGAGGGCGAAGTGGCCTCGGAAGGCTCAGGCGGCGCGGCATACACCAACAGGGCCGCCTTCGCAAATTCGCCCCACCCGTCCCTTGGCCTTCACGGAATATTTACGCTGATCGGTAACCATAACCAGGAGTAAACAGTAACGCGTGCCCTGGGTGTCAGAATGTCTGCCGTGCGTCTTCTCGACGAGCTATCCCACGCTCCCCAGCAATCCGAATGGCTGGACACGATCCTCAAGGGCGACTGCGTCGCCGCGCTCGACCGGCTGCCCGAAAAATCGATCGACGTCATCTTCGCCGATCCGCCCTACAATCTGCAGCTCGACGGCGACCTGCACCGCCCCGACCAGTCGAAGGTCGACGCCGTTGACGACGAATGGGACCAGTTCGAGAGTTTCGAGGCCTATGACGCTTTCACGCGGGCCTGGCTGCTGGCGGCGCGCCGGGTGCTGAAACCCAACGGCACCATCTGGGTCATCGGCTCCTATCACAACATCTTCCGTGTCGGCGCCAAGATGCAGGATCTCGGCTTCTGGATCCTCAACGACGTGGTCTGGCGCAAGACCAACCCGATGCCGAATTTCCGCGGCCGCCGCTTCCAGAACGCGCATGAGACGATGATCTGGGCTACGCGCGACCAGAAGGGCAAGGGGTACACTTTCAACTACGAAGCGATGAAGGCGTCCAACGACGACATCCAGATGCGCTCCGACTGGCTGTTTCCGATCTGCACCGGCGGCGAGCGGCTGAAGAACGACAATGGCGACAAGCTGCATCCGACGCAAAAGCCGGAAGCGCTGCTTGCCCGCATCATGATGGCCTCGACCAAACCGGGCGACATCGTGCTCGATCCCTTTTTCGGCTCCGGCACCACGGGCGCGGTGGCCAAGCGTCTCGGCCGCCATTTCGTCGGCATCGAACGCGAGCAGGCCTATATCGACGCCGCCAACGAGCGCATCGACGCGGTGCGGCCACTGGATGGCGCCGATCTCACCGTGCTGACCGGCAAGCGCGCCGAGCCGCGCGTTGCTTTCGTCAGCCTGATCGACACCGGCCTGATGATGCCGGGTGCGACGCTCTACGACGCCAAGAAGCGCTGGGCCGCCAAGGTGCGCGCCGACGGTACGGTGGCGATCGGCGACAGCGCCGGTTCGATCCACAAGATCGGCGCCGAAGTGCAGGGGCTGGATGCCTGCAACGGCTGGACCTTCTGGCATTATGAGCGCAGCGGTGGCCTGACCCCGATCGACGAGCTGCGCCGCATCGCGCGGCTCGGCATGGAGCGGGCAGGGGCCTGAACCCCTGCCAATTGCTTCGAATGCCGTTGATTCAAAGGCTCAACGGATCGCGCGAAGTGATTCAAATCAGGCCTTGATTCCGAGACGTTCGAGGTCTGCTTGAAGCGCCTTTGCATCGGTGAACAGCACCGATTGCCAGCCTGCCGCCTTCGCGCCATCGACGTTCTTCTGGCTGTCATCGATGAACAGCGTGGCCGCCGGTTCGAGGCCGAATGCGGCGACGTGGTGATCGTAAATGCCGCGATCCGGCTTGATCATGCCGATTTCGCCCGAGATGGTGACGCCGCGTGGACGATTGAGGAAATCGAAGCGCTCGCGGGCCTCGGCCAGCGTGTCGCTGGCGAAGTTGGTCAGCATGGTCACGTCGTGGCCGCTCTCGATCAGGCCGAGCATGATGGCGACACTGTCGTCATAGGCATGTGGAACCATCTCGTGCCAGTGGCGGCGGAACCCGCGGATGTTTTCCGCGTGATCGGGATGGTCCGCGATCAGCAGCGCCTCAGCCTCTTCCCAGGTCCGGCCGCGATCCTGCTCGATGTTCCAATCATGCGTGCAGACATTGTCGAAAAACCACTTTCTCTCTTCGGCATCCGGAATGAGGCGGCTGAACGGAATGTTGGGATCGTAGTGGATCAGCACTCTGCCGATGTCGAAAACGATGTGGCGTATTTCAGTCATGGGGCCTCTTTGCACTGTGTGGCGACGGCTTTTTCGTCGCGCCGGGTATCGCAGCCTCGATTGCCTTTTTCATGACAGTCGGCAGCGCCTCGCCGGAAATCTCGTGAGCGAGCGACCAGAAATGCCCGTCTGGCGCATCACCTTTGATGTGAGCGTGAAAGACTTCGAGTTGGAGAGCGAAATGCGTGAAGACATGCGCAATGCGGCCCGCATGCCGCCAGTCGGCGGGAAACGGCGCGGCCGCTTCCGTGGTTGCCCCATCGATCCGCGCGGTCCAGCCCGTCGTCGGCACCTCGGTCATGCCGCCGAGCAAACCCTTCTCCGCCCGTTTGCGCAGAAGGATGGCGCCGTCGGCCCGCACGGCGACAAAGGCCGCGCCGTGCCGCTGCGGCTTGTCGGCCTTGGGCCGGCGCACCGGGAAGTGCTCGGGATCGCCTGAAACGACCGCGCTGCAGTCTTCGCGCAGCGGGCACAGCATGCAGCGCGGCCGGCGTGGCGTGCAGATGGTGGCGCCGAGATCCATCATCGCCTGGGCGAAGTCGCCAGGCCTTGTCCCGGGCACCATGCGCTCGACATGGGCACGGATTTCGGGCTTGGCTTCGCTCAGCGGGGTTGCGATCGAAAACAGCCGGGAAATGACGCGTTCGACATTGCCGTCGACAACGGCGGCGGGACGGTCGAAGGCAATCGCCGTGATGGCCGCCGACGTATAGGCGCCGATGCCTGGCAGTTCTCTCAAAGCCGTTTCCGTGTCGGGAAACCGGCCGCCACGCGCGGCCACAAGATCGGCACACGCCTTGAGATTGCGGGCGCGGGAGTAGTAGCCGAGCCCGGCCCAGGCCTTCATCACGTCCTCCGCCGGCGCCGCGGCCAGGGCCTCGACATCGGGCCATTTCTCGACAAAAAGCCGGAAATAGGCCTTCACCGCTTCGACGGTGGTCTGCTGCAGCATGACCTCGGAGAGCCAGATACGGTAGGGATCAGGCCGCACGCCGCGCGCATGCTCACGAGGCGTGATGCGCCACGGCAATTCACGGTGATGCACGTCGTACCAGCCTAGCAGCCCGGATGCAGCTCTGCTGCTATCCCCGGATGTGGCTTTGCCACTATCCCAGGATACGGTCTTGCGGGTCTGGTCTGCTGGTGCCATTGATCTGTATCGGCCTGGCCGGTATCTGCTGGGGTCTTGGCTGGAGGACGTACATGGCAGGCAGAACGCCCTACGGCAATCCCGTCCCGGTCAGCGATCTCGCGACCAGGATCCTCGATCCGGTGCTGCGCAAACGGGCTGGCATTTCGATCGGCCTCGTCCAGTCATGGGACGAGATCGCCGGCCCGCGGCTGGCCAGCCATTCGCGCCCCGAAAAAATCCAGTGGCCGCGCCGTATGCATGAGGACGATCCGTTCGAGCCGGCCGTGCTGGTCATTGCCTGCGAAGGCATGGCGGCACTTCATCTGCAGCACGAGACGGGCGAGATCATCAACCGGGTCAATGCCTTCCTCGGCTTCACCGCCATCAATCGCATCAGGATCCTGCAGAAGCCGGTGACAACCGACAAAGGAAGGCGCAAACCGGCCCTGAGGCCGCTGACGGCGGCTGAGAAGACGAAATTGTCGGGAACTGTCGGCCTGGTCGATAATGATGAACTGCGCGCCTCGCTGGAGAAACTTGGCGCGACCATTATTGGGGAGAGAAAGTCATAGGCGTCTTGAAGAAAGTCATGGATTCGTCGTCAATATCTCGCATTCGTGATCGCCCTTGTCAGGTTTCGCGATTGGATTGGGGATCGAGATGCCTTAATTCGCGCCAACTCTCGCCTTTTCGTGTCTTTGCATTGCAAAATCCAACCCTTGTCAGGTGATTCGTATGAACCGTCCCCCGTTTGGCCAAAGCTTGTCTCGCAGAAACGTCCTGTCTTCGCTGGCCGCCATTCCGGCGGTGGCCCTGCTCGCCGCCTGCAGCGACTCTGGCGAGGAGGCGAAGGCCGCGGATGTGAAGCCTGCGGCCCCGGCCGCCCCCGCGACGCCGGCCACGCCGGCCGCCGCCACCGCGCCGGAAGCCCAGGGCACCGTGGACATGGCGGAATTGATGAAGCCGGGTGCGCTGCCCGACAAACAGCTTGGCAAGGACGACGCCAAGGTCACCATCGTCGAATACGCCTCGATGACCTGCCCGCACTGCGCGCATTTCGCCGAGACCACCTTTCCGGACCTGAAGACCAAGTACATCGACACCGGAAAGGCGCGCTACATCCTGCGCGAATTCCCGTTCGATCCGAGTGCCGAAGCCGGTTTTATGCTGGCGCGCTGCGCCAAGGACAACTACTACCCTATGGTCGACGTCCTGTTCAGGCAGCAGGCGAACTGGGCTGGCGTTCAGAACACCAAGGATGCACTGCTGCAAATCTCGAAGCTCGCCGGTTTTACACAGGAGTCCTTCGAGGCCTGCTTGACGGACCAGAAACTTCTGGACGATGTGAGATCGGTCCAGAAGCGTGGCGCCAATGAATTCAAGGTCGACTCGACACCGACCTTCTTCATCAACGGTAAGACCTACAAGGGGGCGATGTCGATTGAGGAAATGTCGGCCATCATCGACCCTCTGCTCTGACGTCCAGTCAGCCCTGAGGCGGCGGCGCTTCGGCGTGCGCAGCTTCCTGTCGGGCCGCGAATTCTCATCGCAAAACCACGGAAATCCGCTTAGTGGGCGGCGCGAATGAAGTTTTCGCGCCTTCGCCTCCTCGGTTTCAAGTCCTTCGTCGAGCCCGGCGAGTTCGTCATCGAACGCGGACTGACCGGCATTGTCGGGCCGAACGGCTGCGGCAAGTCGAACCTTGTCGAGGCGCTGCGCTGGGTGATGGGCGAAAGCTCCTACAAGAACATGCGCGCGTCCGGCATGGACGACGTCATCTTTTCCGGCTCGGGCACGCGCCCGGCACGCAACACTGCCGAAGTCACGCTTTTCCTCGACAACAGTGACCGCTCGGCGCCCGCTGCCTTCAACGATGCCGACGAATTGCAGGTGTCGCGCCGCATCGAGCGTGAGGCCGGCTCGCTTTACCGTATCAACGGCAAGGAGGCGCGGGCCAAGGACGTGCAGCTTCTGTTCGCAGACCAGTCGACCGGCGCGCGTTCGCCGTCGATGGTCGGTCAGGGCCGCATCGGCGAACTGATCCAGGCCAAGCCGCAGGCACGCCGCGCGCTGCTCGAAGAGGCGGCAGGCATTTCCGGCCTGCACACCCGCCGCCACGAGGCGGAACTGCGGCTGAAGGCGGCCGAGCAGAACCTCGAACGGCTGGACGACGTCGTCGGCGAGCTGGAAAGCCAGATCGAAAGCCTGAAGCGCCAGGCGCGCCAGGCCTCCCGCTTCAAGAACCTGTCGGCCGATATCCGCAAGGCCGAAGCGACGCTCTTGCATCTGCGCTGGACACTGGCCAAGACCCAGGAAGGCGAGGCGCGTTCGGCGCTGGCGGTTGCGACAGCCCTTGTCGGCGACCGTGCCGCGGCCCAGATGGCCGCCGCCAGGGAGCAAGGTATCGGTGCTCACCGATTGCCGGATTTGCGCGACGCGGAAGCCGCCGCCGCTGCTGCCTTCCAGCGCCTGTCGATCGCCAAGTCGCAAATCGAGGAGGAAGCCGGCCGCATCCGCGCCCGTCAGAGCGAACTCGAGCGCCGGCTACAGCAGCTCGACGGCGATATCGCACGTGAAGAGCGCATGGTCCGCGACAATGCGGACATTCTCGAGCGCCTTCGCACCGAAGAGGCGGCACTCAATTCGGAAAATGCCGGCGCCGCCGAACGCGAAGCCACCACCCGTGCGGCGTTCGAACAGGCGGCGTCGACGCTTTCGCAAAGCGAAGCCAAGCTCGCCGCGCTGACCGCCGAGCGGGCCGAGGCAGCCGCCTCGCGCAACCAGATCGAACGGACGCTGCGCGACACCGCCGAGCGCCGCGACCGCTTCGCCCGTCAGCTTGCCGATGTTGACCGGGAATTGTCTGAGATACTCTCCAAGGTCGCTGGCCTGCCCGATCCGGCCGAGAAGCGGGTGCTGGTCGAACAGGCCATGGCGCTGCTGGAGGAGGCCGAGGCTGCCGTGTCCGAGACCGAGCAGTCTGTCATCGATGCCCGCGCCACGGAAAGTTCTGCCCGGCCACCGCTTCAGGATGCCAGGGCCGAGCTGGCGCGGATCGAAACCGAAGCGCGCACGCTGGCCAAAATCCTGAATGCAGCCAGCGGCGATCTCTTCCCGGCCGTGCTGGAGCAGATCAGCGTCGATCGCGGTTTCGAAACGGCGCTGGGTGCGGCCCTTGGCGAAGACCTCGACGTGCCGCTTGACCGCAGCGCGCCGGTGCATTGGGGCGAAAGCGCGATCCAGCCCGGCGACGCGGCTCTGCCGGAAGGCGTTAAAAGCCTGGCCAGCGTGGTCCACGCGCCGGCACAGCTCGCCCGCCGCCTGGCGCAGATCGGTATCGTCGATGCCGCCGGCGACGGCCGCCGGTTGCAGTCGCTGCTTGCTCCCGGCCAGCGGCTGGTCAGCCGTGAAGGCGCGCTCTGGCGTTGGGATGGCTTCACCGCCAGCGCCGATGCGCCGACCGCCGCAGCACAACGGCTGGCGCAGAAGAACCGGCTGGCTGAGCTCGATGCCGAGGCGATACAAGCAACGCTCGTACTGCGCCAGGCCGAGGAGGCGTTGGGAGAAGCCGAACAGGCGCTCCGCCTGGCAAGCGAGGCCGAGCGCAACACGCGCCAGGCCGGTCGTGACGCTCAGCATCGGCTGGACGCTGCCCGCAATGCGCTGGCCGAGGCCGAAAGGGCCGGCGGCGAATTGCAGAGCCGGCGCGCCGCACTCGATGAGGCACGCGCCCGCATCGTCGACAGCCATGAGG
>NZ_RZTT01000132.1 GCF_003996995.1 Mesorhizobium sp. M7A.T.Ca.US.000.02.2.1
AGGCTATCGCCTTCGATTCCTCAATTCCTCAATTCCTCCACTCCTCAATTCGCGACTATGCGGCTGCTTTCGCCTGCCGGTCAAAAAACAGTGCCTGGCTGATCAGCGCCTTGACCATGTCGGGATTGAACGGCTTGGTGACCAGGAAGGCCGGTTCCGGTCGTTCACCAGTCAACAGGCGCTCGGGGAAGGCGGTGATGAAGATGACCGGCACCGACGTCGATGACAGGATCTCGTTCACGGCCTCGATGCCGGAACTGCCGTCGGCAAGCTGGATGTCGGCCAGCACCATCTTCGGCCGTGTCTTGCCGAACATCATCACGGCCTCGGCATGGGTGCGCGCCGTTCCAACGACGCGGTGCCCGAGGCTCTCTACCATTTCTTCGATATCCATGGCGATCAGCGGTTCATCCTCGATGATCAGAACGTCGGTTGCCACCTGACGGGATATCTCGTTGCTCGCCTGGGCAAGCAGCTCTGAAAACTCCTGGTCGCCGACGTCGAGGATCTCAGCCGCTTCGTCCTCACTGAAGCCTTCGACAGCCACGAGCAGGAACGCCTGACGGGGCCGTGGTGCAATTGCATTCAGATTGGCGGCGGTGCGCTGTTCCCACGCCGATTGCGCCTGCTCCTGTGGGACGCGGATGGCGACCGATGTGAACAGCTTGGCGAAAACCTTGTACAGCGCGATGCGGTCGCTCGATGCTTCGGGAAATATCTCGATATCGGCGATGATGGCCTCGAGCATCGCGGCTACCAGCGCATCACCACTCTCTTGCGACCCGGAAACAGCCCGCGAGAAGCGGCGCAGGAAGGGCAGATGTGGTGCGATGGTGGCGGATAAGCTCATGGTAAGACGTCTCCCTCAGAATGACGTGAATGCGTAGCAGGTCAAGCTGACTGCAAGCCCTGACGATAACGCGGATTTTTAGAAAAAGTTCCGCCTCGACGGAACAAATACCGGGGAGGGGCGTTTGGGGTCGGGATGGGCAACCAGACGAGGGCGCCGCTTGCGTTGCGTTGAGTATGATAAGAGCGGTTTGAGCGCTGGGAATACAAGGGCAAAATGAAGGATATGACGAAAGATATTCTGGCTGGCGCCGAGAGCAGGCGCCGGAACGGTTCTGGTGATGCTCTTGGGCCGAACTCCGAAATCGGACGCAAACTCAAACAATATTACGACGCGCTGGTCTCCGACGATGTGCCGGATCGCTTTTCCCAGTTGCTTAGCCAGCTGGAACGGGCTGAACCCGCACAGAAGAAGGACTGAGGCATGGCCGCGGTCTCACAAGGCTTCAAGACCGATCTGCTTGGGGCAATCCCAAGTCTGCGCGCGTTCGCCGTGTCGCTGACGCAAAATGCCGACAAAGCCGACGACCTCGTCCAGGAAACGCTCGTCAAGGCCTGGGACAAGCATGAGAGCTTCCAGCCCGGCACCAATCTCAAGGCCTGGCTTTTCACCATCCTGCGCAACGAGTTCTATTCGCAGATGCGCAAGCGCGGGCGCGAAGTGCAGGACAGCGACGGTATTATGACGGCCAGGCTTGCCGTTCATCCGGCCCAGCACGGCCAGCTCGACCTGAAGGATTTTCGCGGCGCCCTGGAGCAATTGCCGGAGGACCAACGCGAAGCCATCATCCTCATCGGCGCATCTGGTTTCTCCTACGAGGAGGCCGCCGAGATCTGCGGTTGCGCGGTGGGAACGATCAAGAGCCGCGTCAGCCGAGCCCGTACGCGCTTGCAGGAAATCCTGAAAATATCAGGCGAGGACGAGTATGGTCCGGACGCAATTTCGGCCCAGGTAACGAGCTCGCCGGCGAGCTGACCGCGATCGTGCCTCAAGCGCGTCCGCAGGCCGCGGCGACCGCTTGCACGAGGTCTTCACCCGAATAGGGTTTGCCAACCAGCCTGACGCCCGGAAACGATGCCTTGATTTCATCGGCATCCGAATAGCCCGACGCAAACACGAAAGGTATGCCTGCCGCGCGCAGCCCGGAGGCGAAATCGATGGTTGAGGCGCCGCCCAGCATCAAGTCGACAATGGCTGCATCGAATCGCGTGGCGACCTCGCGGCCATCGACCTCGGTCAGGTCACGGGCGATCACCACCTCATCGGCGCCATGGTCGCGGCAAAGCTGCTCGACGTCCATGGCGATCAGAAATTCGTCCTCCAGGACCAGTATCCGCAATCCGTCAAGCAATGTGGGCACAGGCAAAGACTCCTTGAAACGCCGGAGTCATGATCGCTAATTGGCTTGCTGTCATTTAAAAAAGACATGTGGCCCCGCAGGCGGAACCTCAATCCTTGCAACGCGTTGAAACGCGCTCTCCATGAGCGGGCTTTCGAAGGGGGGTCGAAATGTCAGTTCAGAACAATAGCGCTTTCTCCAGCCGCCAATATCCTTGCGAGAACTGCCCATTGCGGCCGTTGCCGATTTTCCGCGACTTCGAAAAACAGGAACTGGCCTTCATCAGCAAATTCAAGAAGGGCGAACTCGCAGTCGAAAAGGGTGGCACGGTGCTGGTGGAGGGAAGCCATAGCGCCCATCTCTACACCGTGCTCTACGGCTGGGCGTTTCGCTACAAGCTGTTGCTGGACGGCCGCCGCCAGATCCTCAACTATCTCATGCCCGGTGATCTGATTGGCCTGCAAGGCAGTGTGATGGGCGAGATGCAGCATTCCGTGGAGGCACTGTCGCCGATGCTGCTGTGTGTTTTCGAGCGCGAATATCTGCATGAGCTGTACCGCAATCATCCCGGGCTGGCCTATGACATCACCTGGATCGCATCGCGTGAAGAGCGGATGCTGGACGAGAATCTGCTCAGCCTCGGGCGCCGCAGTGCGATCGAGCGCGCTGCCTATCTCATCGCCTTCATCGGCAGCCGCGCCAAGGTTGTCGGACTGAATGGCAACCAATCCGTCCAGATACCGATCACGCAACAGCACATCGCCGATACGCTTGGCCTGTCGCTGGTTCACACCAACAAGACGATCCGCAAGCTGATGGATCGCAAGCTGATCGTCTGGCGCGACGGCGGCTGCGTGGTTTCCGACAATGAAGGGCTCAAGCGGCTCGCCGGCTGGGAAGGGCTGGGTGAAGCGCGCCGGCCATTAATCTGAGGAAGCGTGTTTTGCCGGAGCCGGCGGACCGGGTGCGCGCCGATGCGTTTTCGGCTACTTTGTCCCCAATGCCGGAACCTTGAGACGCGCAGCGCGTTTGAAACCAAGCAATCACAAGGAGTTAAGCCATGGCCACTGCCGCAGGAAAGACCGCAAACGACGCCCGTGCAAATGCGGACCTGGAAGCCGACATCAGGCAGTTGAAGGCCGACATCGACAAGCTCACCAAACAACTGGCCAAGACCGGCGAGCATGGCTATGGCACCGCGCGCCGCGCAGCCACGGAAGGGGTCGAGCAGTTGCGTGCGCAGGGCGAAGCAGCCTTTGACAGCCTGCGCAGCAACGCCAAGGACATCGAAGCGCAGATGATGGCGAGCGTGCGTGAAAAGCCGGTGACGTCACTGGCGATCGCCGCCGGCGTAGGCTTCCTTTTCGCGCTCATCGCGCGTCGCTAGTCGCGCTCCAGATGGGAATGTTGGCAACCCTGATCTCGGGCCTCGCCTCGGGGGAAACCGTGGCCGCCATACACCGGGCGCGCACGGCGGCAATCGTCTATGTGATCGCCATGGCTGCCGCACTTTGCGGTCTCGGCTTTCTTGTCGGGGCCGCCTATATCTGGACGGCGATGCGCTATGGGCAGCTTGCCGCGGCACTGGGGTTCGGCGTCGGTTTCCTGGTGCTTGCCGGACTTATCCTGCTGATCTACCGGATCTCCGCAGGCTCACGCGCCCGGCGCCGGGCGCAGCGCCGCAATGCCGACATGAAGGCGATCGGCATCACCGCCGCACTCGCCGTGCTGCCGAGCCTGCTCAAGGGAAAAGGCGGTCTCGGCGTCATTCTGGGGCCGGCCGTGGCGCTCGCGGCCTACGCCATCTACCGCGAGAATGTAAAATCCGACGATCTGGATGAGAGCGAACGGAGATAGAGCTGTTGGGAGAGGTCACTTTGACAACTCTTCCAGCGGCATCGATATTTCGGCAAACACGCCTTCCGGCCGGAATTCATGGGTCACTTCGCTGGAAATGACCTTGGCTAGGCTGCGGCGAATGAGGATCGAGCCGAAGCCGTGCCGATCCGGCGGAGCGACTTGCGGGCCGCCGCTTTCGCGCCAGGTCAGCACAAGACGCCGGGCATCCCTCCTGCCTTGCGTCCTCCAGCCGAGATCGACCCTGCCTGACGGCACCGACAGCGAGCCATATTTAAGCGCGTTGCTGGCCAGTTCATGCAGGATCAGGCCAAGCCCGACGGCCTGGTCGGGCGACAGCAGCAGGTCGTCGCCGGAGATCGTCATGCGCGGCTGCTCGGCCGTTTCGAAAGGTTTGACCTCGATCTGGACGAGTTCACTGATGCCGATGCCGCGCCACTCGCGGTCCGACAACAGATTGTGGGCGATGCCCAAGGCCTGAAGCCTGGCGCCGAACGCCTCGAGGAACTCGCTTGGCTGGCGGGCATGGCGCACGGTCTGCGTTGCCAGCGCCTGGACGGTCGCCAAAGTGTTCTTGACGCGATGGTTGAGCTCACGCAGCAGCAGCCGTTGGCGTTCGTCGCCGAGCTTACGCTCGGAGATGTCGTAGTTGACGCCGAAGATCAAGGTCGGCTTGCCGTCGCCGTCACGCTCGATGACACGGCCGCGCGTGGCGAGCCAGCGCGGCGGATGAAAGCCCTTCACCCGGTATTCGCCGAAATAGTCGTCGCTGCCGGTCAGGGCGTCGCGAAAGCGGGTTTCGGTCTGGTAGACGTCACGCGGATCGATGGCGGTGAGGATGTCGCGTGCGCGCAGCCGGTTGGAGCGCGGCAGGCTGAACAGCTCCGACATCAATGTGTCGCATTCGATGATATCGGTGCGGATATCCCATGCCCAACTGGCGAGCGACGCCGCATCGAGTGCGATGGCACGTCGTTTTTCCTCGCGAACCAGTGCGGCCTCGGCGATCGCGCCGCTGCGGGTTGCGTCCTTGAGGGTGAACAGGCTGGCGGCGAGGCCGGCGAGCGACTTCAGCTGGTGGAGCTCGGCGCGGGATGGAAAACCATGCGGCTCGTGGTCGAGCACGCACAGCGTGCCGATGCGGGCACCTGCCACGATCATCGGCGCGCCGGCATAGAAGCGGACATGGTGCTTTCCGGTGACCAGCGGGTTGGTCTTGAAACGGGAATCCGTCGTTGCATCCACCACCACCATCGGTTCGTCTCCGGCGGCAATCGCATGGGCGCAGAAGGAGACGTCGGTCGCGGTTTCGGCCTCGTCCAGGCCGAAGCAGGATTTGAACCACTGCCGTTCGAGGTCGACGAGCGTGACCAGGGCCATCGGCACCTGCATCACCGCCGCGGCAAGGCTGCTGACGCGGTCGAAATCGGGATCGGCCGCCGTATCCAGCATCTCCAACCCGTGCAGCACAGCGAGCCGGTCAACATCCTTGACTGCGCGCGCAACTTCGGCCGGCAGCTCGGGCACTGTTTGCGTCTTGCCAGTCACCCCACTTGCCTCGTCCCGGTCTTCGCCGCCGCCTGCTTGCGCTGGTGCAAGGCCAGCGCGCTTTTCCGGAACCATCCTAGCGAGGAACCGTTACCCGACCATGATTTGCCGATGGCGCCAGTTGGTGCAGAATGAGACAAGGATCGAGCATGGCCAAGATCATTCCCGAAAACAAGGCGCGGCAGGGGCGATGGGGCTGGCATGGATTTCGAATCCTGATCGCCGCATTGCTTCTGGTGTTTGCGGCGTGGGGCATTGCCGAGATTTATGGTGTGTTGATCAAGACGCCAACCAGCGATGAACAGCATGTCCCGACACCCAGCACCACCGAGCAGGCTCCTGCTGGTTAAAGCCGCTTTGTTCGTTGCAACGCATAGCATCAGGCGGCTCTTGATTGGGCCGCGCTCGCCGGCACCAGTACATTCAGCGCGCCAGGCTGGATTTCGATTACCGTTTCACGGTCAAGCCTGACCAATTCGCCGTCCATGACCGCGCGAAATTTGCGGCTGCTCGAGTGGATTTTCAGCACCGTTCTGTTCGTCTGGTGGATTTCGACATGTTCGTTGTCGCGCCATTTGCCGCGCGCCACGTTGAAGAAGAACTTGACCAGTTCGGCGCGCTGCTTCGCCACCGTGACATAGACACCAAGCACGCCGCCCGCCGGATTGTCGGCGTAGGGCAAATGGCCTTCGCCGAACAAATTGTTGGTGATGCCGATGCCGGTGATGCGTGCCGCCATTTCGGCACCACCGATGCTGAGCGTCACATTCATCGCAGGTGGATTGTTGATCGTCGCCCAAGCCGCCTTGGCCGAGGCGCGGATCTTCCCCAACCGCGAACCAAACTCCATCTTCTGGCGCAGTTGCACCATCTTCGCATGCATGCCGATCGAGAACTGATGTATGAAAGGTTGGCCATTGGCTGTCGCCACGTCGACCGCGATGATTTCGCCGTCGGCGAAGGATTTCAGCGCTCCATCGAGTGACTGCGGAATGCCCAACCCCCGTGCGAACAGGTTCATGGTGCCGGCCGGCAATATGGCAAGCGCCTTCTTCGTGCCCATCAGCCGGGCGGCCGCGGCGGAAATGGTCCCGTCGCCGCCACCCGCCAGCACGATGTCGACAGAGCGACGCGAAGCCGCGCTGTCGAGCGTTTCCACCACGTCCTTGCCTGCGACAATTTCGATGCTGAGCGAGTGCCCTGCCGTCTCCAGCGTCTGATGCATCCTGTCGGAGAAGGCGGCGAGGTCGGTGGTGCGCAAAGTGCCGCCATCCCGGTTCAGCACCGCTGCGAATTTCATACCCGCTCCACCATGTCAGCCAAAAAGCGACCGGGACACTCCCAGCCGATGGCTGAAACGCGGCGGCTACGGAAAGGTTCCCTTGACACAGAGGGCCGCCCCGGCGGCTCGATCATTTCTGTGATTTCGGTTTCCGGACGGCGCGGTTTTGTCGGAACAACAGACTGGTCACAACGTTGTGAACCTGTAGATGCCGCGTCCACTTTCCCGCGAAGACGCGGCGCATGAGATCAGGCACGAGGAGAGACTATCATGATCCGCAATCTTTTAGCCACGACCGCACTCGCAACACTGATCGCCACCGGCGCTTATGCGCAGAGTGCGACGACCCCGGCGCCGGCACAGAGCCCAGCCGTTCAGGAGTCAGGCGCGGCGTCGGTCCGCGCAGAGGGCAGCATCGTCACCAACATCATCGGTGAATCCGTCTATAACGGCACCGGCGATGATGCCGAGAACATCGGCAATGTCAGCGACGTCGTCTTCGACAAGGATGGGCAGGCGAAATCCGTTGTCATCGACGTTGGCGGTTTTCTGGGTGTCGGTGCCAAGAGCGTCGCCTTCGAGTACGGCAAGCTGCAGTGGGCCGAAAAGAATGGTGACCGCTGGCTGGTAGCCCAGACGACCAAGGATGAGTTGACCGCTCAGGCGGAATTCGACAGCCAGCCCTACAGTCCGGCCCCCGCACCTGCGGCATCGACCGACGCGACCGCACCTACGGCACCTGCTACGACGGATACGGCACAAAAGCCGGCCGACATGAACGCCGCTCCGGCGGAACCGGTAAAGCGCGCGGACGGTAACCTTGCCACCAACATCATCGGTGAAGACGTATATAACGGAACCGGTGATGACGCGCAGAATATCGGCGACGTCAACGACATCGTGCTGACCAAGGAAGGCAAGGCCGAGTCCCTGGTCATCGGCGTGGGCGGTTTCCTTGGCCTCGGCGCCAAGAATGTCACCTATGATTTCTCTAAGGCGCAGTGGGCCGAGAAGAATGGCGACCGCTGGCTGGTGGCCCAGACCACCAAGGAAGAGCTGCAGGCGCAGCCCGATTTCGACCGCAAGGCCTATGATCCGGCGCCGGCCACGACGGCTTCCAACGAGCCTGCGGCCACCGCTCCGGCTGCTGTGCCGTCCGACACGACGGCTCCTGCTGTCGCTCCGGCAGACAAGACCGCCGAAGCTCCGGCAGCGACCACCCCTGACGCCTCGGCTCCCGACCAGACACAGACTGCCGCCATCGACAAGTCGACGTTGACCGAGATGCCGGTCGGCGAGATTCGTGCCGATGACCTGAAGGGCACGACTGTCTACGGCGCAAACGACGCCAGGGTAGGCGAAATCGGCGATGTCGTGCTTGCGCCTGACAACAAGACGGACGCGGTGATCGTCGACGTTGGCGGCTTCTTAGGCGTCGGTGAAAAGGAGGTCGCGGTTGGTATGGATAATCTCAAATTCATGACCGACAAGGACGGCAACAAGTACCTCTACACGACCTTCACCAAGGAACAGCTCGAGGCTCAAACCGCCTATGACAAAGGCAGTTACGCCGAACAGCGCGATCAGCAGCGCATGATCGTAAGGTAATCCTGTTCAGCCAAATGAAGCCCGCGCTGGCAACGGCGCGGGCTTTATTTATGTGTGGCCAGGTTGCAGGCCAGCGGCATGGCCGACGAGGCCGTTCTGGGTCAATTCGGCCAGTGCCAGCGACTGGTCGAGATGTTCGGCCCGCCAGGCGAGCAGCCGTTCGGCGAATTCCAGGCGCACGGTGAGATGGCCGGGGTCGGCCGCGAGATTGTCCAGCTCGCCCGGATCGCTTTTTAGATCAAACAGCAGCGGCGGCAGATTGCCGCCGAAATGCACATATTTGAAATGCTCCGTGCGGATAACGGCGAGGTTGCATTGGCGTGCGGCGATGCCGAAATGGTTTTCGGCCTCGCCCGCGGCAATCGAGCGGAAGTCAAACTCCCAATGCGCGGCATCGCGCCAGGCCGTAGGGGTTTCTCCGCCCAGGAACGGCTTCAGCGAGGCGCCGTCGAGATGCGGCGCGGGCTTTTCGCCGAGCAGGTCGAGAAGCGTCGGCAAAATGTCGACCGCTTCGGTGAAGCTGTCGACACTGCCGCCGGTCGCCTTGCCTTGGCGCGGATCGCGAATGATCAGCGGAATGTGGTAGCTGCCGTCGAAATAGCCGCCCTTGCCCAGCATGAAATGGTCGCCCATCATCTCGGCATGGTCCGAGGTCAGAACGATGATGGTGTCGTCCCACGCGCCTGCGGCCTTGACCGCTTTCCAGACGCGGCCGAGTTGCGCGTCGACCTCGGAAATCATGCCGTAATAGATCGCGCGGATGCGGCGAAAATCGTCTTCGCTCCAGTCGTGCACCTTGCCTCTGGCGTCCGGGCGGAATTTTATCTGTTTCTGCCGGCCGAGATCATAGGCAAGATAGGGATGGTTTTCCGCCTCTTCGTGCCAGCTTGCCGCGCGCCGGAAGGCCGGGCCGTCAGCCGGATCGTACATCGTGTTGTAGGGCTCCGGCACAATGAAAGGCGGGTGCGGGCTGATGAAGGAAAGATGCGCGAACCACGGCGTGGCGTCCTCCTGTTCGCCAAGCCAACGCGTGAATTCGCCGGTCAGGAAAGCCGCCGGCGTTTGTTGCCCGGAGTAGACGGGCGGCGCGTTGCTGATGGTCCCGGCCACGCCGTCGGCCAGCGGACGGTGGATGTCGGGGGACCCGGCGCTGGCGTCGACACCTTGCAGTTCCAGCCAGGATAGCCATTGCTTCTGGTGCTCGGGCAGCAACTGGCGCACCGTAAAGCCCGGCAGCACGCCTTCATAGCTTTGCAGCCGCGAATCGCCCGGCGCCAGCAGGCGCGGATCGAGCGAGACGTCGGTGTAGCCGAACAGCGTCGGATCATAGCCCAGGGCGCGAGCCGAGAGCGCGATGTTGCCGTGGCGAGCGTCGAGCGGCGTGCCGTTGCGGCAGACGCGGTTGTTCATCTGGTAGAGGCCGGTGTAGAGGCAGGCGCGAGCGGGCGAACAGGGTGCCGCGCCGCCATAGTGCCGCTTGAACAGCACACCCTCCGCGGCCAAAGCGTCGGTATTGGGCGTCTGCACGACCGGATGGCCGGCTGCGGACAGACAATCGCCACGCCACTGATCGCATGTGATCAGGAGAATGTTGGGCCGCCTGGCTTTTCCAGTCACTCACGATACCTTTTTCGCGGGATGTCGAACGCCGTTCATGGAACCGAATTCCGGCCACGGCGCAAGCCCGACTCTGCGGGCCAATTGGTGAACGAACCTTGTTCCATCGTTCACTTTTACGACACAGTCCATTCTGTGTTTGCCGCCTTTGCCTAAACTGCTCTGGTCCTCATATTGGCGTGGACAGCGGCGAGGGCCGCACATGCACCAAGGAAGGAGCAAGACAATGCTCGACCAGATCAAGGGCCTGCATCACGTCACGTCGATGGCCAGGGATGCCCGCCAGAACAACGAATTCTTCACCAGGAAACTCGGCCAGCGCCGGGTCAAGAAGACCGTCAATTTCGACGCGCCCGACGTCTACCACCTCTATTACGGTGACGAGACCGGCACGCCGGGTTCGGTGATGACCTATTTCCCTTTCCCCGATATAGGCAAGGGCCGGCATGGGGTCGGGGAAGTCGGAACCACCGTCTACTCGGTGCCGGAAGGCACGCTTGGCTATTGGGAAAGCCGTTTTGCCGATGAGGGCGTCACCGGCCTCTCGCGCGAAGAGACCTTCGGCGAGAAGCGCCTGGCTTTTGCCGGACCGGATGGTGACGGCTTCGCGCTGGTCGAGGGCAAGGGTGACGGCAGAGCGCCCTGGGCGAAAGGCGGTGTTCCGGTCGACCAGGCGATCCGCGGTTTACATTCGGTATCGCTCAGGCTGAAGGATGGCGGCGCCACCGAGGAGCTGCTGAAGTTCATGGGCTATGAGGAAGTCGACAAGTCCGGCAATCTCAGGCGGCTGGCGGTGAAGAACGGCAATGGCGCCGACGTCATCGACATCGAATCGCTGCCGAGCACGGCCTTCGCCGATCTCGGTGCCGGCTCTGTCCATCACGTCGCCTTCGCGGTCGAGAACCGCGCCAGGCAGCTCGAGGTACGCAAGGCGTTGATGGACACCGGTTATGGGGTGACGCCGGTGATCGATCGCGACTACTTCTGGGCGATCTATTTCCGCACACCGGGTGGCGTGCTGTTCGAAGTCGCCACCAACGAGCCGGGTTTCGATCGCGACGAGGATACCGCTCATCTGGGCGAGGCGCTGAAGCTGCCGTCGCAGCACCAGCACCTGCGGCCGTATCTGGAACAGCATCTGCAGAGACTGGAAGGCTGAGGTCATGAGCAAGGACGCTTACATCCACAAGCTGCTGCCCGGTTCGCCGGGCGGTCCGCTGCTGTTCGTCTTCCATGGCACTGGAGGCGATGAGAACCAGCTTCTGTCGCTGGGGCGCGATCTCGCGCCCCAGGCAACCATCATCTCGCCGCGCGGCGATGTGTCCGAACAAGGTGCCGCGCGCTTCTTTCGCCGCACCGGCGAGGGCGTCTACGACATGGAGGATCTGGCACGGGCGACGATCAGGATGGCGGGCTTCGTCAAAGCCCATGTCGAAGCAGCGAAGCCATCGGCCGTGCTGGGTCTCGGCTATTCCAACGGCGCGAATGTCCTGGCCTCGGTGGTGTTCGCGGTTCCAGCGCTGTTCGGCGCGTCGGTGTTGATGCATCCGCTGATCCCGTTCGAGCCGCAGGTGAAGGGCAGTCTCGCCGGCCGTCATATTCTGATGACCGCCGGTAAGCGCGACCCGATCTGCCCGCCGAACCTGACCACGCGGCTCGAGGCGTATTTGCGTGCCGACGGCGCCGATGTCACAGTGGAATGGCACGATGGCGGGCACGAAGTGCGGCCAAACGAGATCGAGGCGGCACGGCGGTTCTTTTCCGACGCTGCCCAAGGAGCATAGCGATGCCTGACCAACTGCCTGAGATCGAACTTGAGGATCGCGGTTCCAAGGGCCGCTATGTCCTGCGTGGACCCGATGGCGCCGAGGCCGAGATGACCTTCACCAAGATCGGTGAGCACCAGATCATCATCGACCACACCGAGGTGCCGGACGTCTTTCGCGGCCAGGGTGCCGGGCTTCGGCTCGTCACCCGCGCCGTCGAGGATGCGCGTGCGGCGGGTAAGAAGATCATCCCGCTCTGCCCGTTCGCCAACGCCCAGTTTCGCCGCCATCAGGAATGGGCCGACGTGCTGAAGCAATAGGGGTTTCGTCGCTTGGAAACGGTGCGGAAAGCGGCTGCGATCCCCACGGGGATGACTTTGGCATTTGTGCGGGTAGCGCATCCTGCCTAAGTCGATATGATATATCTCAGCCCCTTGCCGACAAACGAACCGAATGATCCCCCTATGACCGAAACCGATCTCGTTCCCGTCTTCGACGGCCACAACGATACGTTGCTCAGACTCTACCAGTCGAAAGACACGGATGTCGAAAAGCTGTTCATAGAGGGGAAATCGGGCGGCCATATCGATCTGCCGCGTGCCAAAGCCGGCGGCTTCGCCGGCGGCATGTTTGCCATCTTTCCGCCGCCTGTCGAGAAATCCAGGCGCGGCGCCGTGCCCCTGGCGCCGAGTGCCGCCGAGCCGCTGCCGCCCGAGGTTCCGCGCGATGAGGCGCTGACCTCGACCATCGCGATGGCCTCGATCCTGTTCAGGCTGGAACGGGCCGGAGCGCTCACCGTCTGCCGCAGCGCCGGCGATGTGCGCGGTGCCATGGCGCAAGGCTCGATCGCCGCGGTATTCCACATCGAAGGGGTCGAGGCGATCGATCCCGAGCTCACCATGCTCGACGTGCTGCATGAAGCCGGCCTGCGCTCGCTCGGCATCGTCTGGAGCCGGCCGAACGCCTTCGGCCACGGCGTGCCGTTCCGCTTCCCGTCCTCGCCCGACACCGGCCCCGGCCTGACCGATGCCGGCAAGGCGTTGGTCAAGGCCTGCAACCAGATGAAGATCATGATCGACCTGTCGCATCTCAACGAGAAGGGCTTTCGCGATGTCGCGGCGCTCAGCAATGCGCCGCTGGTCGCGACCCATTCCAACGTGCACGCGATCTGCGGCCATTCGCGCAACTTGACCGACTGGCAGCTCGGCGCGATCCGCGAAACCGGCGGCATGGTCGGGCTGAACTTCGCAACCGGCTTCCTGCGCGAGGATGGTCGCATGAATGCCGACACAAGCCTCGACATCATGGTGCGGCATATCGATTCGCTGCTGCAGGCACTGGGTGAGGACGGCGTTGGTCTTGGCTCCGATTTCGACGGCGCCATGATCCCGGCCGTCATCGGGGATGTCGCCGGCCTGCCGAAGCTGATCGATGCATTGGCGGCACGCGGTTTCGGCCGCGCACTTATCGAAAAAATCGCCTATCGCAACTGGCTCAATATGCTCGAGAAAACGATAGGTTAGAGACAGCCTGCGGCATGGCGTGTGCGGCCCGCCGGCATATGTCGACAAGGACATACTTCGTCGGTGGAAGCCGGATGCGATTGGGTGGATAGCCGGCAATGCTGAAGACCTTCACGGATGAGGGCGGCGAATTCGAGCGAACCGATGTCGTCATCGTCGGTGCGGGTTTCACAGGCCTGTCGGCGGCGCTCGAGATGAAGAAGGCCGACATCGATTTCATTCTGCTCGAAGCACGCGACCGCGTCGGCGGACGCGTCGAGTCCCGACTGAACGGACTTGGCGAACGGATCGATAGTGGCGGCCAGTTCCTGTGCGAGGACATGCCGGAATTGATGGCGCTGATCGAGGCGCGCGGCAAGACGCTGGTTGAAACCTATGTCGATGGCGATTTCATCACCCAGCCGACGATGTCCGTACAACGAGCAGAGCGGATCTATGACGCGGCAATGGCAATCCGCGAGCGCATGAACGGGGTCGATCCGGACGACGTCTCGATTGCCGGACTGACCGTTGCCGACTGGCTTGCCCGCCAGCGCGATTCGGCCGACGCCAGGGCCGTCTTCCGTTCGATGATCGAAGGTCTCTGGTGCATGGCGCTGGATCAGATTC